>JBGCFZ010000224.1:0-22383 GCA_045110355.1 Lewinella sp.
TGGGGCACAGCCCACTCGCCCTCAGGTTTTTTCCTTTTAGGGCGAGCGGGCTATGCCCCGAGTTTTGCCCCCGAGGATTGAGGAATTTCTTAGGACGTAACCTATTCTCCCTTATATTTAGAATGATGAACCATCAAAATCGGAAGCATTTTCCCATTGGCCAAAAACCTGTACACCTAACCTACCGATTGTACGGCAGCATACCAAAAAGCTTTGATAAACAACTTAAATATGAAAGAGACAAGGCGTTCGAATCCGCTAAAGCGGAATCCCTAACATATCCTTCTGAATTAGGCGGACAGTTTTTGACCAAAAGATTTTTTGAAATCAATGCCCGATATGAACTAGCGCTGGACGGTTTCCTTCACGAAAACTCCAACGGACCATACCACTTGTCAAAGTCTGAATTAGCGGCTGAAGTCATTAAGTCTTATCAATTCTTTCACGATAATAGACAACTGTATGTCTATGTAGTCTGTGTAATGTCTAACCATGTGCATGCCATTGTGAGGGCGCCCGACGAATTAGAAGAAGTAGCTTCTGGGCTAGTCATGTCCCGTCATAAAAGCCATACTGCCCGTAAATGCAATGAAATTCTCGGCTTAACGGGATTACCGTTTTGGGAGGACGATTACTTTGACCGAACGGTTAGGGATGGAAAGTTTATTACCGTTATGTGGTACGTATTGAATAACCCCGTAAAAGCGGGTTTGGTGGATAATTGGCGAGAATGGCCCAACTGTTGGATCAACCCTGAATATGAATTGTTATTCACACCATAAGGGGGAGTAAGTAATGCACCTGAGTTTTCGCCTTGCGGGTTGAGGGATTTCTTGGGGCACAGCCCACTCGTTCTTAGGTTTACTGTCGGTTGAGGGATTTCTTGGGGCACAGCCTACTCGTTCTTAGGTTTACTGCATGAAATTATTAACTGAATTCCTTCACTAAGCCGGACGACCCTCCGGGTCTTACCTGCTGCCCTTGCTCTTTCAACTCCCCTTGCACCTGCGGCCGCGCCCAAAAAGCTTTCTCTTATATGTCTGTGTATTAATGGTTATCCCATACTGAGGGTCATGGCCCGACGGCGTGTCAGCCCGATTTTCTCGCTGGTCGTCAGGAATTTTCTGCATTGGAAGCTGATCGAGAAGATGACCAATTGGTAGAAAAGAATCCCATAATTGGATTCACCAAAAATGCCGAACTCGGTCAAGGAATTGATGATGATGGGGATAAGAATACCGATGAGCATTAACTTTTTTTCTTTCGTGGCGGCTAGGATACCCCGCAGGGTGAAAAGCATTTGAAAGAAGACGAGGGTGAGGCCCACAAAGCCAAGGTTCATCAATACCTGCATGAAGGTATTGTGGGTCATCTTTCCCGGATAGGTGTGGGTGGATTGAAAGTACTCCTTATAATCGATGCGCATGAAGCCGAAGCCAAGTAGGGGCTCGCGGGGCAGCCCTTCGTTGATCAGGGCAGTCCAGAAAGGCAGCCGGCCCGTCATGCTCATGACTTCTTCAAGTCGGGAGCTGTCTCCATCTTTGAGGACTACTTTCCAGATGGCCACGGGGGTGATGAGCATCATGGCTACCAGGATGAGGCCTTTGATTTGCTTCTTGTCGGACTGCATTACGTGAAAGAAAATGATCAGTAAGGCACCGATCAGGGAGGACCGTGACCCCGTAGCGTAGAGCGCATAAAAGATGATGATGAGTTGGATGATGGTCCAGGTTGTCCGGTGGGCGTGATAGAAGTTGAAGATCAAACAAGCCACGCCGACGCCGGCGAGCATGCCCAACTCATTGGGGTTCATGATGTAGCCTCCCAGGCGGGCTTCCTCTCCGCCGTGGGTGAGGCGGTAAAAGACATCAGGTGATAACCACATGCCAATGACGAAGATGAGGATGAGATAAAATACGGTGTTGCCGAGCAGCTGGTAGAGTTTGATCGAGTGTCCCGGGAAGTACTGATCAATGAGTGTGATGGTTTTGATGAAGAAGTAGGCGAAAGCAAAACTTTGGCAGGTCATGAACCACTGCAAGCCACTTACCCCTACGTTGGTGCTCCATAAAAAAGAAGCGAAGCCGAGCGCAAGATAGGCTAGGTATAAGCCAACAGAGAGGATGTTGTCTCCCTTGGCCGAAGCGGGAAGGCCGTAGGCACGTACCCGTTGGTAGAGGTAGATTGAACCAAGGAGTACGCCGTTTCGGCCAATTAGCTTAATCGCTCTGGTGATGAGGATATTTTCACTCCAGGTGAAGAAGCAAGCGACCATCAGGAGTAGGAGGAGGAAAAGGCACTTTTCTATCTGCTTTAGGAAAGGCTGGTGTAGTGATGGCTGAAGGCTCATGCGTAGAGTTGGTTGAATTGCTGTACGATGAATGACCAGTTGAATTGGCTGGCTACCATTTGTGTGGCGTTGGTACCCATTTGTTTTAGGTGGCACGGACGAATTCGGGTGCAATGGGCCATGGCAAGGCCAAGCTTTCCAGCGTTTTCATTGGGCAATACCAGGCCAGCTTTATAGCGGCGGACGTATTCACCAACGTTGGTGGCTTCGGTAACGATACAGGGTAGACCATGAGCAGCAGCTTCAAGTACGGCGCTTGGTAATCCTTCATTCCGGGAAGGGTGGAGGAATACGCTCATTTGCTGTAGGAGGGTATCTTTTTCCTCTCCGAACCTGGCCCCCCAGAGGATGACATTGTCGGTGATACCAAGCTCTTTCATCCGGGCCGTTACTGACGCGCGGCCTTCCCCGTCGCCGATGATCCAGAGGACTACGGAAGGATCGTTGCGGAAATGACGAGCGAATGCCTCCAGCATCAGGTCCAGCCCTTTGGTATGGTAATCAAGCCGACCGACGAATCCGAAAATGAACTTTCCGGAGGCCTTGGATGGTACGGGAGTAGGGCCATTGAATTCCATGCCGTAGGGAATGAGAAGAGTTCGGTTGGTGGGGAAGAAGGCCTTCAGCCCGGTAACTTCGCTGGCACCGATGCAGTGGATGGCGGCAGCGTTTTTCAGCAGGAATTTCTCGCATAGTTGGAAGTAGGCGTGTTTCTTCCACTGGCTTCTTTGCATAGCTATGGTGTTGTAGGCACCATGACCAGTTATCACATACCTAATTCCTGCCTTTTTAAGTGCTTTAGCCGCTTTGAAAAAAGGGGGGACCCAGCCACCGTGTAGGTGAAATACTGTTGTCGTTCGGTCCAGGGAACCAAGCGCTTCCAGGAATTTGGGGTCAAGGTCAAAGGCGACCTTAGGCGCTACGAAAAGGGTGGTGGCAAAGTTGCGTTCAGCATAGTTAACCGTGAGGTCTTTGGTGAACCCCCATACCTGGACGTTGATACCTGCCTGTACTTGCTTGGTGGCCAGTTGGTACACTACTTTATTGACGCCATTCATACGATCAGGATTGGCTTTGCCCATTACGAGATGTATAATTTCCATACGTTGAATTGATTTTTATTGAGGACTACCAGCCAGGTGACTTGCAGGATCAGTTGATTGATGATGAGGCCGATAATGGCCCCTGAAACCCCAAAGTGGGAGAGTAAAAAATTATAACTCGCCAGGCTGAATAAAAAGCTGATGAGGTAAGCTGTGAAGTAGGACCGGTTGAGTTCCGTTACCCGGATGAGTAACCGGATGGGGTAGGCCATGATGATAACGGCGTATAAGATGGTCATCCCGCGCAGCACATAAGCGTATGGGACAAACGTCGCATTCCCTGCAATGAGGAGCGTTTCTTCGGCGAAGAAAAAGAGAAGTGCTAAGCCCGCCAGGATGGTCAGTTGATACATGCCCAGTGCTTTTTGAAAGGCCTGGTAGCAATGCTGAAGCGATAGGTGGTAGGCACGGCTGAGTTGAGGCAGCACATAATTTTCGATCGTTTGCAGTAAGATATTGATCAGACCAAGCAGGCTTTGAACAAAGCGGAGGACGCCGAGGGCTTCGATGCCGATCAGTAAGCCCGAGGTCATGATGTACAGGTTGCTGGAGAACCATTGTACTATGGCGGCGTAGAGGAGCCATTGGCCGTCGAGCAGGTGAATTTTTAAATATTTCCTTAAGGTGTCGTTTGTTGGTAGGGCAAGTGTCCGGCAATACACAATTGTTGCTACCGTAATGGGAAGTAAGTATCCCGCTGCCAATACGTACAGGTAGCTGGTCAGGTCTCCGGCGAAGGAGTTGAATACCGTAAGCAGGAGGAGACTTATCGTAGCTACTGAATGAATTACACTGATGATCAAAGCGATCAGAGCCTGGCCGGTAGCCAGGAAGAATTTTCGGTAAAAGTCAAGTAACAAAAAGGCGATCAAGTAAAAAGTAAAAGGTAAAAGGTAAAGCTGACCGAAAGTGAAGCATTCAAAATCGGCCAGCTTTATACCTAGAATTGCAAAAGCAAAGGTTAAAATGAGAGACACTTGTAGAAACAACAACACAAGGCGATAAGAGAGCGGATCTCTTGTTTTTCCGATGTGAACCTGCATTGGTTGAATGATCAATGCCTGGCTTACACCCAATAGGAGGTGTGATAAAATAATGAGAGACGCGTATGTACCGTACTGCTCGAGGTTCAGCAATTTGACCAGGGCAATGTTTATCAGGAAGCCGGTGCCACTGAAAACACTTTGCTCGAGCAGGAGCGGTAGTTTTTTGAAGATGTTGGCAGACATTATTTGCGGGTTAGAAGTTTACTGGCTTTTTTGATCAGCCACCAGCCTTCCCGCAGCAGCGAGGGGGAATACTTATGATTGTTTAGTGCGAGGTGCAGGTGCTTGATGTCCTCTTTAGTTTTAAGGACATTGAGTTCCATAATGCGCTTCAGGTGCGTTTTACGGGTGTCCACCACGCAGATGTTCTGGTCCGCAAGCTTCATGAAGAGCACGGCTTCTGGGTGTTTGGCCAACGTGAAATTATCTACGAGGACCAGGTCATACTGGTGGCAAAGCTCAGTGTACCACGTTTGGAGACTGGCGAAAGTGAATTGAGCCAGTTGTTCTTTGCTGAGGAGTAAAGCGCGGCCTGCGGGAAGACTGTTGAAGTAAGCTTCGTCAAACGTCAGTAGGATGAAACTGCGTTGTTCCTGCGTGAAGACATGGAGCAGTTGATGGAGGTGGAAACGAGTGCCGTGGTTTTCTCCGAAAGCAGAAAAGGCAACGGAAGAATTGGCGGGAAGCTTCCCCTTCATGTCTAGCTTAAAGACTTCATTTTTAAAGAAGGACTGCACCTGCTGCTGCGCTTTGAAATGGGGTGCTCCGTAGAGAACGGGGATGTCAGTGTTTTTTTCGACAGCGTTCAGGTCGTTTACCCTGGCCTTACTTGCGTTGACCAGAAAGATGAACACCATTGCGGCCATCATCCCCAGTAAAGTGGATACGATAATGATGATCGGGCGATTGGGAGAAACTGGTTTTTGCGGAACACCCGCCAGTTGAATGATCCGGTGGAAAGCGTGCTTAGCCGCCTTTGCAATTTCTGCCTCTATTCGTTTTTCGTTGAGGAATACGAAGGACTGCTGATGGATTTGGAATTCACGGTCAAGGATGGTCAGGATACGCTCCCGTTCCGGAAGGCCAATGAATACCTGCTGTGCTTCCTCGATGTTGCTGGTTAACTTATTATACTTCGTTTCCAGATTTTTGCGCGTATTGCTGATGCTTTCGACGAAGTAGTCGGTATAGTATTTAATCTTTTTGTCTACGTTTTCAACTAACTCGTGGTCTGCCTGGTAAATCAAAAGCAGGTCGGCTTTTTCTATCTGCAGTTGCTTGATTTTTTTGATCATCTCCGTAGAGAGGAGGTCAGTGAAGGCCTCGAAATTGGGGGCTAGTTTAAGAAAGTCATTTTGCCCTCCCTGAATGTATTCATCCAGATCCACAATGGCTTCCAGGGACATCTGAACGTTAGTTTGCTGGATTTTTAGCTGTGATATTTTGCGGAGATCAGTTTCCGTCTCCTGGCGGATATTGATGATGTTATTTTTAATCCGATAACCCTGGATGTTCATTTCTGCTCGAGAAAGTTCCTGATAAACTTTAGCGATTTGTTCCTCGAGAAAATCGGAGGTGACATTAGCAGTTTTGAATTTTTCTTCGATGTAGTCATTGATGTAGGCCTGGGCCAGCGCATTCGTAATGCGGGAAGCTTTCTCAGGGACTTGGCTCTTATAGATGATTCTGAGAATGGCAACATCCTTATCCACGGAAACGACATCCAGGTTGGCAGCCACTTTCTCTATCAGGCGCTCCCTTGAGTACTTCATCAACTTATACTCGCCGGTTACTTTCAAACCTGATTTTGCCGCTATTAGCTCCTGATTCAGCTGAAGTAAAAGCGAAGCGTTTTTGCCAAGCTGTAGCGTATCTCCAAATTTCCCCGTAAATCCCATAGCAGTACCTGCAGGAGTTACCGTATACTCGATGGTGTCCTTGACGGTGATCAACAACTCCTGGTTGTAGTAGGAGGGATCGTTTACAAGGAGTTGGTGAGTGAATGGCTTTTCGAGGTAGAGCTCTTTATCCATGACCCTTCCAGTCCTGATGAGTACTTCGTCGAAGTCCAGGTCTGCCAGGGCTTGTCCGATGAGGACCTGAGATTTGAGGACCTCAATCTCCGTGGCAATCTTGTTCGTGGAGGCAAAGACGTCAAGGTCTCTGAAGAGGTTGTTGCCCGGGGCTCCCTCATTGATGTCTGCTAATTTGATTTTGGTCGTACTTTCAAACATCGGCGTGACGTAAGAGAGATATTTCTTAGCAAAAAGAAACCCGGCAAGCATTGCCAACAGTATGATCGGCAATCCTCGTAAGTAAGGTCGAAGGATGGTGAGTTGCTCGTTCATGATGGCTTATTAAAAGGCACTCTTGAAAATGGCCGCAGAAGTAAGCGCCGACGTAAAGGGGATGATGACGGAGATTCTCCGATCAAACTCTTTGTAAGAACGAGAAGGTGCAATGACGATATCACCAGGGTAGAGGGGGATATTCTTGAAACGGTAGTCCCCTTTAGTTGTGAGGTTGATGGTGAGTATGTGGGTGTCTTCTCCCGCCTGACGAAAGACCTTGATGCATTTCAGGTTGGCGTATTGGTCAAAGCCACCTACCTGTGCAATCATATCAAGCAGGTAATTTTTCTCTTTGTCTATGGGGATAGTGGCAGGGTCTCTGAACTCTCCAATTAGCGAGATCTCCCGGTTGAGCACCTTGACGTCTACCACGGGGTTTTTAAGGATTTGATTAAGCGAGTCTTTCAGGTTCTTTTTGAGTTCTGGAAGCGTTAAGTCTTTCACCATCATCATGCCGAACCGGGGAACTTCGATGGTCCCATCGGTATCAACCATCAGCCACTTGCCGTACACTTCATTCGAGTTGTAGATGCCGTAGGTGGAACCAACGCTGAGGTCATCGTGCCCCCAAACACTGATGCTGATTTTATCGTCGACACGAATGGTGTACTCGTAGCTGTCGTTGAAGTAAACCAGGCTGTCTTCAGGCGCTATTGCTTCCTTTTGTGGACGATTAGTTTTAACGAAGGCATTTTGTGTAATGCAGGACTGAAGTAGTACAATGCTGAACATCAGAAGGAGTAGGGGGAAATGTTTCATGGAAGACTGACTTGGAACGGTATTAACCGATCGAGATTAACTTCTTAAAAATGGATTTCGATGTTGGACGCAGTGTGCTTAACCTGGCCAGGCGGCGAAGTGCGTCTTCAATCCGTGTGGTCTCCGTATTGTCCTTGATGATGTAGTCAAACGCGCCGTACTTAAGCGCATTGACGGCTGTGGCCATGTCTTCCTGGCCAGAGACCATAATGACCGCTGTATCAGGATTGTATCGCTTGATCTTTTTCAAGACTTCAAAGCCACTGACCTGGGACATCTGGTGATCGAGTAAAACGATCGCCGGATTTAGGTGAAGATTGTTGAGACAGTCGACGCCACTAAAAAAGTGGTGGAGGTTTTCAAAGCCCAGGTTACTGAGGTGCTTCTTGTAGATCAAACCAACGAAAGGGTCGTCATCTACAATAAAGGTGGTGGTATTTAGAAGATTGGTCATTTCGTTTTCGTTTGCCTGTGCTTATGCTAAACGAATGCCAGAATTCAAATTACTGATTTGCAGGTAATTATACTATTGTATTTATTGAACTTGTTTTAATAATTGGAATTTTTCCAAAAAATGGAAAGCGAAAAACTGGGAAGTGATCAATCAACCATGATCTTCCCGGAGGTTTTTAAGGACAAAAGAGAGCGTGTCGACCAGGAAACTAACCTTCAAGGAGAGTTCTCTATGATCAATCTCTTCGGATTTGGCGTAGCGTTCAATATCCTTGGCTACTCCATCTAATTGACTAATGCCCATACTCTCGATGCTCGGCTTTATCCGGTGAACTACTCGGGCAAGGGTGTCATAATCCTCGGTGGCTAATGCTTGTTCGATTACTTCCAATGCAGGGGGTGTGTGCTGGAGGAAGATCTCAATCATATTATCCACAAACTCTTCGTCGCCTCTGCTCAACTCTTTTAGTTTCGTGAGGTCATAGCTGTTATCGATCACCGACTCATGATTAGAGATAGGGGCCATGTTCCACTGAAGCTGCCTGGCAATGGTATTAAAGAGTTCTTTTTCTTCAAATGGCTTTGTCACATAGTCATTCATCCCAATACTGAGGTAAAGATCTATATCCTTCTTGAAGGCATTGGCAGTGACGGCAATAATCGGCAAGTCAAGCTTTAGTTCATTCCGGATTATTTTGGTGGTTTCAACACCGTCAAGTTTCGGCATTTGGATGTCCATCAGAATGATGTCGTACCGCTTCTTTTTCAATAGCTCAAGGGCGATCAGTCCGTTTTCTGCTTCATCAGCGGTACAGCCAAAGTGAGAAAGGCTCTTGTTGGCGATAAACCTGTTCATTACGTTGTCTTCCACCAGAAGAATATGGGCCCCCTGCAACAGCAATTGATTGTCTTGCGTCCGGTCAGACAAGTTATTGATGTCTCCCTTAGCAAGGGTTACTTCAATTCGGAATTGAGTCCCCTGATCTTTTGCGCTTTTTACCTCTATTTGCCCTCCCATTAGTTTGATGATCTCCTTCGTAATCGACATGCCGAGGCCAGTGCCCCCGAAGCGCCTTGAAGTAGATTTTTCCGCCTGGCTAAACTTGGAAAAGAGTTGCTCCAAATAGTCTTCGTCCATTCCAATACCAGTATCTGAAATGGTTATCGTGATCGATTGATTAGCCTCATCTTCGGTCGATACTTCGACACGTAGATGAACCGTTCCTTCCATCGTGAACTTTATCGCATTATCAAGAAGGTTAATGAGTATTTGACGAATTCTGGGGCTATCGCCAAGGTGGGCAGGCCATATCTGCTCGCTTACTTCACAGATCAGCTCGATGTTTTTCTTGGACGCTTTAAAGTATAGAATACTGCTGATGTTGGCAATCAGGGCCTGCAAACTGAAGGCGTGTTCATCCAACGATAATTCGCCAGCTTCAATCTTCGAAATATCGAGAATGTTATTGACGATGGAAAGCAAATGCCTGGCAGCTGTATCCGTATGACTGAGATAGGTCTGCTGCTTAGGAGACAGTTCTTCTCTGGATAGTTCCCGGATCATACCAATAATAGCATTCAGGGGCGTACGGATCTCATGACTCATGTTGGCCAGAAAGGCTTCCTTCGCCACAGAAGCTTCCTCGGCTTTCGTTTTCGCTATGGCAAGTGCGGATTCAAGTTCTTTTTGCTCCGTAATGTCAAGGTGAATACCAATAGAGCCAATCAATTCTCCTCTGTCGTTGTAATTCGGCGCACCGGAAATGAACCACCACCTAATCTCTCCACCCTTATTTTTTACTGCTATCTCATAACTGTCGGATACTCCCTCCGTCCTGAGTTGATGCTTTTGCATCAAGATTGATTTTTCCTGTTCGTTCAGTAGGAATTTGCTGGTTTTATCACCAATAAGCTCATCCGTATCGTAACCTGAAATATCACAGAAACTCTGGTTAGCAAAAAGAATATTTTCTTCATTGTCAACTTCCAGCATCCCCAAATTCATGTTGGTAATGATGTTTCGGTATTTTTCCTCTTGCGCCTTGAGCAGATTCTCTGACCGTTTCCTGGAAGAAATATCTTTAATGAAACCACAGAAAAAGTGCTTGCCGTTTTGCTGGTAAGTGACCACAATAAGTTCTATTGGGAATTCTTCTCCGGCCTTGTTTACTGCTGAGAGCTCCAGCTCTTTATTAAGAATACGACTCACCCCGGAATCCAGGTAACGATTCATCCCCGTATGGTGAGCCGACCTCATGTGGCCCGGAATAAATAGGGAGGTCATCGATTTACCCATGGCTTCTTCCTGTGTCCAACCGAATAACTGCTGGGCGCGCGGATTCCATGATTGCACGTTGCCTTTGTCGTCTGCAATTACGATGGCGTCGAGCGAAGAGTTCATCACCAGTCGGTTCCGCTCTTCACTCTCCTGCAAGCTTTCCTGGTAATGCACTTCATCCGTCACATCGGTGTATTTCCAGAAGTGTCCTTTATAAACTTCGTCGATGAAAATCGGAACGTAGTCCCGTTCCAGGATTTTACCCTCAATGGTTTCCAACACTTCATTGTACACCGGTTGCCGGTCTTGGAGCAAAGTCTCTATTCTGCTGACAAAAGTTTCAGGGTCTTTGAAAAGCCCCATACTCTGCTTTGCAGATTCCGAACAGTCCATCCCGATCATTTGGTCCGGCGCTACGGGAATGCTAAAGAAGGAACAGAAGAGCTCGTTCGTAAAGAGGACTTCCCGTTTTTCATTTTCAATAAGGACACCCGACTGTAAATTGGCCAGCAGCGTTTTGAAGAGGTTTATGTTTCTCGACAGTTCCTCTTCCGTAATTTTATTGATGTTGACTTGTCCGCTGATTTTCTCCGAGAGTGAAAGCAAATTCTCATCAATTGGCTCGTTGGTGCCCAACAAACTGCTGACGGTCTCATTCAGTTTCCTCAACGTGAGTAGTCGCTGGTCTGCCAGCGTATTTAATTCCTTATTCACCTCAGCAAACTCCTTTTCACTGATGGCAAAAGCGTGCTCCATCAGTTCCCGATCCCTTTCAAATGATTGGTAGGAATTATTGATGCTCTCCAGAAATGCCCTGCAATTTTCTTTGTCGACTAAGTCGTCAGGCAGGTATTTCCGAATCTGTCTTTGTAGTAATTTATGGTACATATTACCCCTGACTTATTGATTAATCGACCTCCTGCAGGCAGGTGATGGTCATCGTCTGATTATGTAATTCACAAGCGCCACCTTCCCGCAACGGAGAAATTTCTCCATAGGAGTAGTAGCCCGAAAGCACGGTGTTTTTTCCGAGGATGTCTACCACGGCTTCCACTTCTTCGTCCACTCGGTCACCAAGCACCAGCTTTCGGCCGACGCAGCTTATGAGCAGAGCGACTTGTGGGTTGATGGCATCAAAGCCCGTCATCGCGGCATTGGCCGCAATACCTGCAGCATCCACCAAACGATCGATATTGGCTTTCATAAATCGAACCTTGCTGCCTTCGGGAATATCTCCTGCAAACACCATGCTCGATCGTTCTTCGTCAATGGAAAGGATCGTCCGCACCAGGTATTCCTCTCCATCCGAAATGCGGATGGATAAAGGGAAGAGTAGGGCCGACCCAGGAAGCTCAGAAGCATATTTTCCCAAGTATTCCTTGTAGGTGTTCAGGGCACTTTTTCCGTTTATTTCAAAAAGCTCGTTGGCCGAAGACTTCGTAACGGTTTTCTCCAAACCAAAAGGCTCCCAGCCGCCAAAAGAACCATGCGCAACACGGAGGCTGGAGCCGTAGAAACCGATGGCCAGGACTCTTCCTTGCTTTGGGGGCTCATTGAGACCCACCAGCGTGTAGTCGAAATCAGCCCCGTCGCCCGCCAGGCCACCAGTAATGGATATCCCTTCAGGGACGATACTATCCAACCCTTTAACCAATTCGCTGCCGTTTACGAGGTTGCCATCGGAGAGGATCAGGATGTGCTGAAGGTCGTCGGCTAACAGGTCACGGACCACATCTTCTCCGGCGGAGAAACTGTCGGGGTAGTCGCTGATGTTGATGCCCTTGTGTCGAAGCTCGGTCCGGTCAAATGACATGGATAAAAGCGATAAGGTACCCTCGTAAACTTCGGTATGATGAATCTCTCCCGACGAAGAGCAAAGCGCAATAATAGCCTTGGGGAATTTCGCTCGGATGGCTTCGTAAATACCCGGTTCTTCTAGCAGAGACTTGAGGCCGAACCCTAAAACGAGGTTGGCTTGCCCGTCCGTAGGCATACGAAAATCGTCAAGGGAATGCGCAAGATATTGATGTACTTTCATGCCTTAGTTTTTACTGCTAAGCTCATGCTTGAGCATATTGTAAATGGTCGATTTTCCTACCTCCAGTTTGTCGGCTACTTCTACCACATTGTTGTCGTACTTGTCCAGGTAATGCCTCACGATCTCCAGGGTGTATTCCCGCAGCGTCTTCTCTCCATAGTCGATGGCAGGTTGGTTGTTCAGCCCTGAAAAACGGATGTCTTCGGCATTGACACCGTTGGTGTCGGTCATCACGCAGGCAAGCTCCATGATGGCCTTTAGCTCCCGGACGTTTCCGGGGAAGTGGTACCGTAACAGTTTTTCTTTGGCGCTTTTATTGAGTTTCAGCGAGGGGGCCTTGTTTTCACGGGTATACTGCTTCATGAAAAAAGCAGCAAGAAGTAAGATGTCTTCATCTCGGTCTTTTAGTGCCGGTAAGGCAATGGGTAATCCCATGATGCGATAGTAGAGGTCTTCGCGAAACTTCCCTTCCTTTACCTGAACTTCAAGGTCTCGGTGGGTAGCCGTTAGCAGCCGCGCCCCGAATTTGATCGTCTCGGTACCGCCAACCCGGGTAAACTCTCTTTCCTGGATGGCCCGCAGAATTTTACTCTGGAGCGTTAGGTCCATCTCCGCTATCTCATCAAGAAACAAGGTACCCTCCTTCGCGGCCTCAAACTTACCCGGCTTTCTGCCCACGGCTCCGGTAAATGCCCCTTTCTCATGTCCGAAAAGTTCACTCTCCAGCAAGTTGTCGGGGATGGCCGCCATGTTTACCGCAATGAAGGGTTGTTTGCTTCGGTCACTGTTGTAGTGAATGGCTTTAGCAATTACTTCCTTGCCGGTTCCGGTCTCTCCGGTAATACTTACGTTAATGTTCGACTTGATGGCTTTTTTGAGGATAGAATAGACCTCCTGCATCGCTTTACTGTTGCCAATAATACTGTCGAAACTGAATTTCTCCTCCAGTTGGACTTTAAGGGTTTCTACTTCCTGTTTGAGGTCGCTGTTTTCACGAATGTTAATGATGGAACGCCAGAGCATGTCCTTGGTGTTCTCATCTTTCACAATGTAGTCGCGGGCACCTTTCTTCAATAGGTCCACCGCAGTAGTGATGTCCTCCTGGCCGCTGATGATGACGACCGGTACACTACTGTTGACGGCACGTATTTTATTAAACAGCACGTCGCCAGTCATATCCGGTAATCCATAATCAATGGAAACGACATCCGGTTTTCGATAAAGCTCCTGAAGACATTCCTTCCCCGTAGTGAACAAATCCACTTCGTAGTCTGGGTTCAGACTAAGGTGATGTTTGAGTAGCCTTCCGTAAAAAGGATCGTCTTCGACAATGAAAATCTTGAAACTATCCAACGTATACCAAATTTGAAAGGCAAGATAAGAAGACGAAGAGTAGCAGCTTGTAGTTTGGGAGATATAGTATCCTGTTTGGTGTTTAATCTCCTCTCTTTAGCGCTTTGTCTTTTTTCGTAAAGTAAGTTGATGCGTAAAAGTATTAGGGCGGGGCCGCAGGTGCATTGATTGCTTTTAAACAAACATTGCACCTGCGGCCCCGCCCGGAATAAAATTAATGGCGACGTAATTTCCTGATTATGACTCCGTACGGTAAGTAGTAAACCATCGCTTTTTACTTATAAATATGGCTTTTCCAGTTGGCGTAATATTTGCCGGTGTGAAGACATGTTTCGTTGCTGGGTCAATACCAACCATAAAACCGTAAAACAGAGAAGGAGCCAACCGGAGGCCAATAACCAACCGCTAATTGTTGCCAATAAGACAGAGGTCGTGAAAGTACCGACGGCTATCGCCATGATCCATTTATTAACCTTGGCGTGTTCAGGATTGATCTGAAGGAGAATATGATGGATGTGCGATTTGTCGGCGTAAAACGGTGAACGCCCAGCGTTCATTCTGGTAATGAAGACCCTGATTTCATCAAAGACTGGTATGCCAAGCAAAGCTATGGAACCCATCATTATTTCCGGCGCATTGCTTGAGGTTGCACTCCCTTCCATCACGGCAATAGTCGTTCCTGCCAGCAGGAATCCCAGTAGTAAGCTTCCGCCATCCCCCATAAATATTTTCTCTTCTCTGGAGGTGTTGAACCTCAGAAACGCAAAGACGACGGACAGGATCACCAGGCTTAGAAACGCAATGTCCATCATTCCCATAAAGTAAGCTACTGCTCCGAACCAGGCGAAGGATACTAAGAAGAAGCTTCCGGCCAGGCCATCGATACCATCAATTAGATTGTAGGCATTGATCACCCCCACAATGAAGAAACTACTAAGGAACATCTTGAGTTGCATGGGGATAAACCCAAGCTGAATCAAGTCAAAAACCTGGTCGAAGTATACCCCTTTTACAACCAGAAAGTAGGCACAGCAAAACTGAATGGTAAGCTTGAAAAATGGACTGAGATCAACCTTGTCATCAACAATACCCGTAACCAACAGCAGGAAGGCACCGATGAGTAAACTAAAGGCCAGGCCCGAAAATACTGTGGAGTCATTCACGTGCATACTCATGGAGAGGAGTAAGCTGATGCCCATGGTAATTCCACCAATAGCAGGTATGTTGGTGGTATGTATTTTACGCGCTGCACCAACTTTGTCCATAAGTCCGACGGTGCTGGCAATCTTACTAAAGTAGGGGACGATCATCCGCATGATGAGGTAAGCCAGTATCATGGAAACAATTATCTTGATAATCATGGTAGTAGGATTACTTTTTTTCGAAAAAGAGGTGATGAGTGGCGAGGTGACCAACTCCGTATTCGGTCAGTACCTCTCGGTTGTATTGCTGGAATGAGGGAGCCACGGCTTCTTTGTGGTCCGTGGCGCAGGCTTTTTCTACCAGTGCCTGATATTTTTGGGCAATCAGCGGCCATTTGTACCGTCGGTCTGCTATCTCCTTCATCTCTTTACCGACCTGTCGGAGGGCCATTTGAGGAGTTCTCTCCAGCAAGTTATTCAGTTCTTGAGCATGGCTAAAATAGAAGGCCTTTCTTTCCGTCGTCGTACGGTTATAACTAACGTTAAAAGCCATAATTGGTAAGCCGAGATACATCGCTTCCACCAGTGAAGGGTTGGTGCCGCCGGCACTATGACCGTGTACGTATAGGGACGCATTTCCTCTGAGCAGGTCAATTTCCCGTTGGTCGTAGATGGGGTCTAACAGGATGAGGTTCTTGTTGGCAGCATAGGTTGTTCGAAGGTTAACCCCGTAATCACTTTTGTCCCAGTTACCCACCAGAACCAAGGGGAATTTACTGAACTCCAGGAACGCCTTTAGAATCATTTCTACATTGTTCTCCGGCTCGATCCGACAAACCTTAAAGGCATAGGGTTTCGCAAGGAATGGGTGCCTGGAAACGTCTTCGGGTTGTACCTCAACCTCCTGCGTATGGTCTGCGCCGTATTCAATAACGCTGCTTAGGCTTCCGTACCGAATGGCCGTATAATCCTGGATAGATTCGTTATCCGAAATATCGCAATGCGCATATTTTACGGCTATGCGTTCGGCCCAGTAGAGGTACATTTTAGCCGGCCAGGACCACTTGTCGCGCTTCCACTCTATACCATCAATGGAAATGATGATTCGCTTACTGGAAAATAGCCTTACGAAGGGCAGGATCCACGCACCGGCAACGCCAAGAATGAGTAGTACATCCGCAAATAATAAGGCGTGAAGAATGGACCAGGTGTCGTACGGGATGCTTTGCACGCCATTGGCTTGTAATGGCAAATACTTAAGTTTGGCCCCCCGGTATTTGTTCGGCCGGTCAGCTTCAGGATATTGTTTGCCTGAACAATAAACGGTTAGGTCGTATTGCTGGTCGAGGTGCTCAACCAAATGGCTGGCCAGTGTTTCGAAACCTCCGTACTTGGCCGGTAATCCTACGGTGCCGATAATGGCAATTTTTTTCTTAGGGTGCATCATTTCGAAGCGCTAGTTTAGTTGATGGGCTACACGCAAAATGCAGGCCAAAGCAATATATCTCTGATAGATAATACCTAATAAATTTAAAATTTTAAAATTTATTCCAGAATTTGGAATTGCTCTCCTATTTGGAGAGACTTTTTTCGATGATGCCTAAACTATGGTCCAGGAAGTGTTGCTCCGAAAAGGAGTTGGCGTGTACGATGGCCTGCCGACTGATGTTCTGGAATAAAATTGGATCAGTACTTAAGGCCCGGAGTGCATGACTGATGGAGGCAGTATCTTTTCCGTTAAAGTGGAACCCCGTTAAGCAGTCGTGTACGATTTCAGCAATTCCTCCTACGGGTGGAACGATGACGGGAAGCCCGTAGGCCATGGCTTCCAGAGCGGTAAGTCCGAAGGTTTCTTTCCATTCTTCGGGCCGGGAGAGATTCATCACCGCATCCGCTCGTTGATAGAAGGGATGGATATTCTGCTGGGCAGGATGAACGCTTAAGTTTTTTGGTAAAGTACTGTTGGAGAAGTACTTGACGATTTCTTTTACTGACGCATTGACGACCAGGTCGAAGTTGAACTCCGGGCAGGCTTTGGCGATGTCTACAAATTCATCAACCCCTTTATACCGCTTGAGGGAAGCCACCATTAATACCCGACCGGTTTTCCAGTAGGGTTTGCGGTTGCGTATTGCATTCCTCATGAAATTATCTTCAATCGCGTTCCACATAATGTGGGATGGCTTATTGAGCGGCTCTTCGTTTGCCAGGAAATCGGAAACGTAGATCACCTCGTTAGCACATACTTTGACCCAGAACAATAAGAATTGCTTGAAAATTAGTGGATTTACCGAGGTTTCGTGGATGTGGTAGATGACTCGGGCACCCCTTATTTTTCCAGCGATGGCTGCTCCAAAGGGCAAAATGGTATTGACGTAAACAATATCACTTTCCTTTAATCGTGGCATTAGGGCCAGTAGCGTGAATAACTGGGAGAACAGGAGTAGGATAAGCCTGATGGGGATGAAGTTGTAAAATCGATAACGGTTATTGTGTAAGTGGATACCTTCGATTTCCGTCAGGAAACCAGGCTTGGAAGCACTGGTGTGCAGATGTACTTCGTATTGTGCTGCAACCCAACCTTTGAGCAGTTGGCCCAGTACTTTTGGGCTGCCACTGTAATCGTTGAGTAAGTGAAAGGCGAAAATTCTGTTCATAATGTTTAAAGACTAGCGTAGATGGTCCGCAGGGTCTCTCCCCGGCGATCCCAGTCAAATTTTTCTTCGAAAGCTTTTCGGGCCGAAGCCCTCATGTGCTGGTAGTTGGTTTTTTCTTTCCAGGTGTTGGTGAGCCCGGCAGCTAATTGGCTTATGGTATCCTGGTAGGTATTGGCGCTGACGGCAATACCGTAGTCGGGCGCTACGAATTGGCCCGGGCCACAATTGTCGAGGGTGATCACCGGCAAACCAAAAGAAAGGGCTTCCGGTACCACCATCCCGGCCCCTTCGTGGGAAGGGAAAAGGAAGACCGAAGCTTGCTTCATGAGCTGCATCAGCTCTGACCTTGGTACCCAATCGATGAGGCGAAATCGGGAGGTAATACCAAGCGAATCGGCCAGCTCCAGTAAGCGCTTCTTCTCGGGGCCGTCTCCTGCTATGGTCAGGCTGGCGTTGGCCTCCGGGTTGTTGCCAACAAAGGCGGCAAATGCCCGGAGGGTAAGGTCAAATCCCTTCATGTGGACCAGCCTCCCCGCGCTGATGACTCGGAATTCAGCTTCTTCCTTTACGGGCAACCACCCATAGTCCTGCGTCGCAACGGAAGGGGAGATGTGGTACTGCTTTCCGGTAAGGTCGAGGACCTCCGGTACGGAATCGTTCATGCACCAGATATAATCCGCCTGCTTTTTGGTTTGCTCCAGCGCGCTGCTCCAATTCCAGAAGTAGTACTTGGCGAACCCCGTCAGGTAGCCCTTTACCTTGTCGGCCAACGGCATGGTGCCACGGTATGCTTTGGGGATGGCGGGGTGATGGCCGATCGGCCCCCAAACGAAGGGTTTACCAAGTTTCCACAGGTAGCTTGGGCTCCAGTCGTTGTGGAAATTTAGGTGGTGGGTGATGTCGAAATCCAAGCCTTGCTTTCGGACGAACCGTACGACGGCCTTTTGCCACAGTAAGAAATAGAGCATTGACCCCCAAGTGCCTCGCTTCCACCAGCGCAGTGTTTTCGGAAGGTCGAAATACAAGAACTGAATGTTATCGTAAAGAGCATCGGGATGCGCGCGCATAAATCTTTTGATGTGCTCGCGGTTGTTTATCCGGGTGATGGCAATGACCTTATGAAATCTGGCCACCTGGCAAACATAGTTCCAGCCCATGGCATCTTCAGAGCCCTTGTAAGGGTTGACGGCGTAAGTGGTGGCAAGGATGGTTTTCATAAAGCGGTAGTAGTTAAAAGCTCAGCAGGAACTGATGTGGTCGTCTCAGCGATCCGGGTTTTAATGACCCGGGCCGGAACGCCGGCAAGGACACTGTAGGCTGGGAAAGATTTGGTGACTACGGCGCCGGCAGAGACGACGGAATGTGCGCCAATACGTACGCCATCGAGGACGGTAACCTTCGTGCCGATCCAGCAATCATTCCCGATGATGATCCCCTTCCGGTTTACGCCCTGCAGGCGGATGGGTAGGTCCGGCTGATTGAAGTGGTGGTTCTCCGGATGGCAACTGAAGTATTGGCCGATGATGCAATCGTTGCCGATGGTCAACCCGCCTGCTCCGCCCAAATAGGCGTACTCCCCAATGCCCACGTTGTTCCCCAGTCGGATGTGCGTGCCCAGGTGGTTGAGGGTGGTACTTACCACCAGCTTGCTGTAAGCTCCAATGCTCACATTGTTCCCCAGGCTTATCCCATCCCGGCCGAGCGCTTGCAGGCTTACCTGCCGACCGAGCTTCAAAAACCTGCCGAAGCTGATTTTATGGACGTATTGAAAGGAAACTCCACGGCCCAACAGTAAACCCTTAGGAAGCTTACCTAGTAAGAGTACTCGTAGCCCGCGCAGCAAGGAAAGACCAGTATGACTCAGGAAGGATAATACCATTCGATCGTCCACGTCGGGCGAAAACGAAAAGTCAGGATTGCGCAGCTGGATAAGCCGGGAAAGGAGAGCTTTCATATTAGCGGTTGTCTTGAAGGAGGGTTTTGCGAATTACTGTCAGGGCATCTTCCAGCACGATGTTTTCTACGTTGGTGAATACGCTGGAGATGTAGCGTTGCTGGAACTGCTCGAAAAGTGAATGGTACCGCTGGGTCAGTGATACGATCGTCTCCCGTGTCAACTCTTGCTTTCTGGCCAGAATCGTATCCGGGGGAGCGAACAGGAAGAAGTTGTACTCAGGTTTGCGCAGCAGCCAAAAGCCTACGGCCGTTATCCAGGAAGGAACCTGGAGATTACTACGGCGCGCATCGATCATAAAGTCGTAGTAATACCGGTCATAGACCACCACGTACCCTCGAAGTACATACCGGAGGTACACGTACCATTGGCCAAGCAGATAGTCGAGATAGTAGTAGCTGAACCTTACCAGAGAAGACAAGGAGTTGTTGTTACTGCCAGTTCTGGGTAACCTGGCTACCGACCGCTGCTCCGCCTCCTTTTTGCCGTAACGGTAGGCACTAAGAATCGGGAGTACTGAAGGTCGGTGCCGCAGTACTTTCACCGGGCGGCGGATTTTTTTGTCGAGCATCGTGACGACCTGGTCAATGACCGTACTTTTGCCTGCACCGTCTACCCCGGAAAAAGTAAGGACGAAGCCCTGGTTAAAGAGCATGGATCGTATGGTGTCCGATAAGTAAGAGAGGCAGTTCCCAAGGCCGCTGAGGCCTTTGTTTTCAGAGAGACCGGTAGCTACCGTAGTGGCCGTTTCCATCAGACCGAATTTCTCAGGAACATTCGCCCCGTTAAGGCCGTAAAAGAGTTGAACGTATTGCCGAATATCCTGCGAAGACACGACTTGGATACCGTAACTGTTGGTCACCGCACGCTGAATCATCCCCGCTACATTCATGAAAACGGTCGCTCTTCTTTTTAGCTTCCAAATCAGATCGATATTCAATACTTGCCCATCTTTCATGACTATGGATGCGGAGGCCATAAAGGACTTTCGAAATATCCTGAAGGAGTCGATGTGGGGGAAGTTGCTGAGGCGAGCAATAATTGTTTGTGCGTCCTGCTTTGTGGTAAGGATGTCGAAGTCGCTGTCGGGGTGTAATGCCTGTGGATCATCGTGGTCCATTTTCAGCGCAGCGTAAGTCTGGCTGCTCAACACGTCAAAAAATCTGGAAATCAACGCTTTTCGTTGGTCCTCCTGTGGGAGGAGCGCGTTGAGGGCATCAGACCATACATCCATCTGCCAGTAAATCTGCTGGTGCCATTTTGCCTGCTGTTGGTACAACGACAGGTAGTAGGTTATGTGGTAGATCAGGTAGAGGCGGAGGTAGCGGTCTACTTCGGCAGTTTCCTGGCCAAACAGGGATTTACGCGTCGCAGGTGTGAGCAGCTTCTGGCAGTCGGAATAAATCTCCACCCAGGTCTTCCGTTCCAACATGATGCCCTTTTGGAGGTGGAAGTGGAAAAAGTCAAAGCCCATGGGCATTTCCGTATGGGCCATTTCCCAGTCGATGATTCCCAGTTTGTTCTTCTTCGTGCGTAGGGTGTTCCAAGGGGTGAAATCTCCGTGGGCCAGGCCGAAGGTTATGGGAGCTTCCCTGTTTTCAAGCACCACCATTTGCAGGAGGTTGGTAACGATTCCGCTCGGAATTTCGGCGTGCGGCTGGTTCTTTAGTTGATTGATCTTATGCCGAATACTTCCCCATTCCGCCCATTCTCCGACGATGCCCTTAAGTGGTTTCAACTGACCCAGCTCCCGTAAGGCGACTAAGTGCTGGTTGGTGAACTTTTGCCATGTACCGCGGCTGTTCAGTTGCTCCATCGTGAACCCCCGCTCGCCGCGTTGCAGGAGTTTAGGGACTTGAAACGAAAATTGGTGTACCTCTTCCGCTAGTTCTTGCAGGGCTGCTGTCTCGTTATACAGGTTCGCGACCGCCAACTCTCCCTTGGCTTCTTTGGTTATCCAACCTTCTTTAGTAATCTTGATTCGCTTCCGGTTGGGCCCGGGCGTACCCGTAAATACTGCCCAACCTGTGCTTGTCGCATATTGGCCGGCCTCTAATGGCATGGAGGGAAATACCAGCTGTTGTAGCCGAAGTAAGAAGATTAACCGGACGGCGAAAACAAAAGCACGTTGCTTGAAAGTAATTGGCTGAAACAGCTGAAGAAATATTGGGTACTTGTTCTCGACGGGCCAGATCCAACGCGGGTTCCCGTCGTGATCGGTGATGTAAAGCCCTTGTCTCGTCTTTGCAGTGACCTCCTGAGGAGTAATGGTGGAAGAAATGTTCATTTGCTGAATTATTACAGGGAAGTACATTGCAAGAAGTGTGGCAAAAAATCAAATAATTGATTTTTAATTGTCTACATAAAATTTAATGATTAATGTGTTCCAGAAATTGGAATAGATCCTTGTTTTTGGAAGACTTCAGTCAGGTTTTACGTCTTTTGTGGTCTTGGTCTTCGCTTCATAACCCTCCCCTTGCACCTGCGGCCGCGCCCTATATTTGAGGTATGAAGTATGCAACTGACCCCGTCAAGGAATTCCACACAACCGAACGTTGCCACATCATTGAGGTCATTAACCAGGCCGATCACCCCGATGTTTCGCTGGCGCAGGCCCGGGTAGAGCCGGGCGTCACGACCCGCTGGCATACGGTCGAAGCCCGGGAGATTTATTACATCCTGTCGGGAGAAGGTCGGGCGGAAGTGGGGGAGGCCGCCTGGGACGTTGGCCCGGGAGACGCCGTCAGCATTCCGCCACAGGTACGACAGCGAATTACGAATACGGGGGCTGAGGACCTGGTGTTTTTGTGCGTTTGTACGCCGCGGTTTACGCCTGAGGGGTATCGGGAGGTGTGACGAAAATTAGGGATGCTGCGAACCTGTACCAACGAATACGAGG
>JBGCFZ010000225.1:0-24884 GCA_045110355.1 Lewinella sp.
TGCTGGCCCGCTCCCGTTCCGACGACGATCAGGACCGCGCCACCTTCAACCTCAACTACCGCTTCGACGCAGGTAAAGGCAAGAGCCTAAACGTTGACCTCGACTACGGAACTTTCCAAAACCGCGCCTTCCGCCGCCAGCCCAACGTCTACTTCGCGCCCGACCGCACCACCGAACTGAGCGAGATCACCAACAGCTTTGATACGCCGACCGACATCAGCATCGCCACCTTCAAGATCGACTACGAACAGCCGCTGGGCAAGGGCCAGTTTGGCACGGGCATCAAGCTGAGTCAGGTGGGGACTGATAACAGTTTCCAACTCTTCGACGAAGTTGGTGATGTGGAGACTTTCAACCTCGACCAGTCCAACATCTTCGCCTACGATGAGAACGTCTATGCGGGCTACCTCAGCTACACCGGTAGCTTCTCCGACCGCGTCAGCTTCGCTGCCGGTCTGCGGGCCGAGATCACCGATGCCACGGGCATCCTCACCGCCTTCAACGGACAGGCGGAGCCCCCGGTGGAACTCAACTACGTCAGCTTCTTCCCATCTGCTGGTCTGACCTACCAACTCGACGCGGAGAAGGGCAACAGCCTCGCCCTCAATTATGGCCGCCGCATCAACCGGCCCGATTACAATGTCCTCAACCCCTTCCGCATCCAGGTGAGCCAGCTCAGTTTTGAGCTGGGCAACCCAACGCTGAATCCAGAGATTGTGGACAATGTCGAATTAGGCTATACCCTGGCTTACCGCTACAACTTCAAGCTGGCCTACTCGAAGACCAGTGACCAGATTACCCGCCTGATCGGCCCGGACCCGGTAGACCCGCGCGCCGGTTTCATCAGCTGGGACAACCTGGCGACGAACACTGTGATCAGTTTCAACGCTGCCCTACCCTTCACCATCACCCCGAAGTGGGACGCCTTTTTCAACCTCAGCGCCAGCCACATCGACAACCAGGCCGACTATGGCGACGGAGCGGTGATCGACCTGCAGGCCTTCAGCTACACCATTTTCACCCAGCACACCTTCAAGCTACCGTGGAAGTTTACCGGCGAGGTCGGTGGCTACTTCGCTGGCCCAGGCATCTGGGGCGGAGTATTTGAGTACGACGAGAGCTGGTCGTTTAACCTTGGTTTGCAGCGCAAGTTTTTCAACGACAAGCTGAATGTTCGGCTGGCGGGGAATGACCTGTTTTACCAGGTCGGTTGGTCGGGCGAGACCAACTTCAACGGTCAGGCGGGATTTGGCGGCGGCAATTACGATAGTCGGCGGGCGGCGCTGTCGTTGAGCTACTCTTTTGGCAACCAGAAAGTGAAAAGCCGGAAGCGGGATACTGGGATTGGGGAGGAGGCTGGACGGGTTCAGTAGGAGTTAGGAGCTTTGAATATAAACCTCAATAGTGCCTTCGGGCCGGTCATAACTTTAGGGCGTGAACTGGTT
Organism: Lewinella sp.; assembly: GCA_045110355.1. Classification (GTDB taxonomy): domain Bacteria; phylum Bacteroidota; class Bacteroidia; order Chitinophagales; family Saprospiraceae; genus Neolewinella. Next base: position 1,446 of record JBGCFZ010000225.1, read on the forward strand.
TAGGGTTTTCTGAGCTGACCGCTCCGCAGTCCTGATGGTTACTGGTTAGGCGTGAAAACCGGCCTTTAGCCGTAGCTAAATGAGGCGCTTCTTGGGGGTACCGCACCTGCTGCAACCGATAATGTAGTGCAGCGAACGATACCGGCTAAACCAGTCATCACCAATACCAATTACCCACCGCTACTGGTAAAGCGAGACCGTCGTGGCACGGAACTATCCAACAACTGGGAAAGCCACAACGCCGGTCTTTACGCTAAAGCCAACGATCCGGGCTCTCCCTGGCTGTTCATTTCTTCAAGCAAGGCTAAAGGAGGGGACGTTTACCGGGTTGCAGTGCGAGAAACACCCATGAATGTGTATCAAAAATGGGGAGGCATTGCCTCAATCCTGGTCAGTGAAGGCATCATCACCAATACAAATTCATTTGGCAATAACCTAAATAAGGTAGCCAGTACTGGTCCTCGTCAGCAAGTAGCCGTTTATGAAGCTGCTTCTACGAAAATCATGTACCAGTTGGCAAAAGGAATTATACTCCCTGAACAGATCAATGCAGAAGGTGGCTTCATCGACGAACTCAAACGCACCAAACCATATATCTACGAGCTCTTCCACCTGGAGGGATATTCTATTCTCGCGGAACTGGCGTCAACGGAATCCGACAACCTCTGGACTTTTACCGAAAATGGCCGTAGCCTGCAAAAAGGTTGGGCATTTATGCTGCCCTACATCAAAGACAAAGCTTCCTGGCCCTACCCTCCCGACGTACAAAATTTCGACGAAGTCCCCTTGCAAACCGTTGGTCTTTTACTGGCGGCAAAAGCCTATAACGATGATCAGATGATGAAGATCTGGAAGGCGTTGAAGCCCAACCAAAACTCTCCGGGAATTGAGCGAAATTTCCCCGTGCGCAGGCCGGGGCTTTGGGTGGAATAGTTCGCAAGGTTGTTCATTCTTCCTTAGCCACTTTTCTTCTCCTGGCTTTCAGATCGAACCCCATTTCCTCTTCCATCATTTTCCACGTCAGCATATCCTTATTGGTTAAGGGGACGTCGCTTTGGCTTTTTGCATCAATCCGCTTCAGTTCTTCCACATTATCGGTGAAGGACCTACGGGAAGTGATCTTCCTACTCACTTTACCATCCTTGGAGCGCAGGATGCGGGTACAGTGGTTATAATGGATAAGAAAGAAGGCAAAATACATCGACCTGTTTCCTTCATCATCCCGCAGTTCAGCGATGTAATCCCAGACAAAATCGAGGTCTTCAATGGCCTGCCAAACGGCATCAATTTTTACGGGAATGGTCACCTCCTCAAATAACTGAGCCGCTTCTTCAACGAATTCCTGCTTCTTCTTTGGGCTAAGCTTCCCTTCTTGGGGGCCCGTTACGGTTTCGGTAAATATGCCCCGCAAGTGCGAGCCGTAAGCATCCTGATAGGTTTGCAGGTTAGAGATGGTCAGATAATTGGCTTCAAATTCCCGGACCAATACGGAAAGGTAGGCGATCATATAATTCAGACTCACCCGAAACGCCTCCAGGTTTTGCTTTAATCGAGGATCCTCCACCTGGGGAATTTCCCTGCGAATATCCTGCAGCGAGATGAGACTGGGCATAATCCGGTTACGGATTTGTTCTCCGTAGGTTTTTCCAGATTTATGCGATTTGATCAGGATACGGGCCAGGCCAACGTTATCGTGTACAACCCCCAGGCTTTGCCGGAGTTCCCGGCGAAACAAGCCATATTTATGACGATTCTCCAAGGCTGTTTTCTGGCGCTCTTTGGCAGCATCTTCCTCCTTCTTCATCTCTTCGAACGCGAAGTTGAGACCACCGCCAATTAAGCCAGCTAAGAGTACGGCCTCCGCAATGGACATCAAAAAATCAGCCAGCTTAAGATAAATTGGCGGGTCTCCTTCAGCTACCGGACAAAAAGTATAGATTAAAAAAGCCAAAGTGATCGAAATCACGAAAATGCTGACCCCGATAATGATAAAGTATTTATACCGGGCCCAAAGCTTGCGGAAATAGCGTTGTCTTTGTGTCGTCATGGTGGTGGGTGCGTAAGCAAGGAAGATACAAGATATTTATACCTGGCCCTATTTCTGCATAAAAACAAGTAGAAACACTTATTTCGCTTTGCTCTTGTTAGGGGCTCAGGTTGCGGGATTAAGTCCTGATTGCTGAAACCTAAAACCGCCAAATAGCCTGCACCCCCGCATCCGTCCGTCTCGACCCACCGGTGGCCTCCAGGCTGTTGTCGAAAGTAGTACCGTCGGTAAAGAAGGTTTGGGCAATACGCCCTTCCAGCGTTAGGCCACGAATACCTTTGTAACGGACCAGCAGGTAGCCACGGGTGCCCTGATGGTAATACGGTAGTACCCGGGCGTTGTACAAGAGGCCGTTTTCATACTGGTAAAAACGAACATTGAAGCCATCCGTATCGAAAATGGACATTCGGGCACTGAAGCTGAAGGCCCCACGTGGCCGGTAGTGCAGGTCCTGGTAGACCATAAATCCAGTTTCCCGACCATTGAGCGGGTCTTCAGTAAAGCCCGCGTCGATGCGACTGCGCCATTCCCAGGCGTTATCAATCTTGTAGGCGAAATGTAACCTTGCCTGAAACCGGGTACGGGGCACTACTGGATCCAGGTTGGTAAAGATGGATTCATCACCGTCGGTACCAAACCCTTTGGTTTCGGAACGCAGTTCCAGGTAGGTCTCCAATTTCCGCTTCTGCCAGTAGGTGAGCCGGAAGCGGTACTCATGCCCCTGGCTCGGGGCATCGATGTTGAAACGGAGGTAGGGAAAACGGAAGAGGTCATAGTAGGCATTTACCCGCCAGTGCTTGCCGGGCCGCACCTCCAGGCCGAAGTAAAGTCCTTCCTCATTCCGGGCACCGGTCGTTTCACCGAAGGGACGGGCATTGAGTGCCTGATAATCCACGCCGTAGTTGCGGTACACCATGGATAAGTCCACAAAGCGATCCAGCCCAACCATAACACCATGAATCTGAGCGACACCGATATCGCCAGTGGCGTTTTCTGAGGTATTCTCCGATCCGGCTATTTCACCAAAGAAGGTAAAATTCCGGAGCCGGTAGCGATAATCGATGCCGGCGTTGATCAGGTCAGTCCCACGGAAGAAGAAACGGTTATACGGTTGATCCCGGAGTTGGAGCGGCCGGCTGAGATTGGTCCCCAAGACATTGAAACCAAGCAGCAAACGTTGGTTGGCGCGGTACCGAAGGCTACCGCCGTAGTTTATCTGTGTAATGGAATTACGGTTTTCCACCTCACTGGGCGTCCGGTTCAGGCCGGTCAGATCAAGACTGGTAATGCCAAGGTCCTCCAGGTCGATATCAATGGAATCCGTGATGGAGACAATATTGGCCGTCCGGCCCCGGCGACTTGCAAAAAGGCTCAGTTCCGTCTTTTTACCCAGGGCCAGGGTGGTGGCTGCCCCCCGCATAAAACTCAGCTCATTTACACTGGTGTAAGGACGAATCACCTGCCCCCCTCGGGCTACGTTCGTCGCCTGGCTACTTTTTCCAAAACCAAATCCGGTATAAAGGATAAGTCCCTGACCGAAGCTAACGGAAAAATCACCCAGTGCCACGGCCTTTACCGTTCGATTCACGTCGGAGAGGTAGAAGTGCCCACTGTAATAATCAAAGCCACGCTTATTGTTATTGGCCGTAAAAAAGGCCTCTCCCGGGTCCTTCTCTGCCGTGATGCCGAAGCTCATTTTGTTGCTGTATCGCTGACGGAAACGAACGTACAGGCGGTCCGGGCTACCCAGATAATAATTCGTTACACCGTCCTCCGGGCCGAGTTCATAGCCTCGGGTGGTTTCGAGCCGACGTTGCCAGCGCAGGTAGAGTTCACGATCCCCTTCGGAGAACATCCTGCTCAGCGGAATTTTGGCGTCATCCAGGTCATTGCCTACCCGAACAAACGGCGTTAGTCGGCGGATGGCCTCGAGGTCCATACTCGGGATGACCTGCAGTTCGTAGGGGCTGAGAAAGCTCCCCAGCCGATCCCGGTACTCCAGGATTTGGCCGACCTGAATTGGGCTGAGCAGCAGCAATTCCGTCAGCTCTTCGTAGGTTGCTTTGTTAAGATTGAGGGGCCGGCGGCGGTAATCGTCCAGCAAATCGAAAGCACCGTTAAAGGAAAATTCATCGGTCTCCTCTTCGCTATTCGACAGCACGTCTTCAATCAACTGTTCCTGCACGTCGGTAGGATCTCCTGGTGGGAGCGTATCCTTCTGTGCCCAGGTAATGAAAGGAGTGAGCACCAGGAAGCAAAGTAAGATCAGGCGCGGCCGCAGGTGCAGAGGAAGTTGGAGGAGCATGGACACAAAGATAGCCATGCTGCCATTTATTAACTGAGAAGCCTTCGGATGGCAAACAATGATTTCGGTGGCCGTCCGACAAATCATTTTGGCCTGGCGAGGCCGGACAAAAGTTTGTCTGGCGGCTCAGGAATAGTTTATCCCGCGATTCGTCAGACGTAGTAGGCCGTTTCATAAGTTCTGATGCTAAAACAGGGCCAATCGGAATGCGCTATCGCGTAGCGATTATCCTTAGTGATTACCCCGCACTACGTACGGGGTAATAGCCATCAGTCATCGTAAATGGATTGCCTGCGGCAATCAACGGTAAGCCGTCAGACAATTTACCGGGGACTTTGTCCCCGGTAATCACTAAGGGAAGTCGCTACGCGACAATTACGCCAAAAAGTTAGTCTTCTGACTAAGCATCAGAACTTATGAAACGACTTACTACGTCAGACGGACGCTCTTCGCTAAAGCGCCACGAGATAAGTCAACCCAAATCCGCCCGCACAGCGTTCCCGATCACCAAAGCGGTGGTAGTTCATCCTCGTATAACCGAGCGCCAGGTTGCGCCAGCCAACCTCAAATTTAATGCCAAAAGAAGGGTCGTATTCAGCATCATCGCCCAGTCCGTCGCCTTTAAAGCGGATATTACGGTCAGTAAGTACCCCCGCTCCGATCCGGACGTTGTCCGTCACGAAATAGTGTGCGGTAAGGTGGAGAGGAATCCGGGTCATGCGGACGTTAGCACCATCGGTGAGTGTGCGCCAGTATTTATAGCCTATCGTGGCATGCAGCATGAAGCGATCGAGCGAAGGTAAGCGCAACTGCGCACCGGTTACCAGAGAAACGCCCTGTGCGCCCCGGATGAGTTGTGTACTACCCTCTTCCGTTGTCACCCAGCCAGCGCGGTCACCACCAAGTTCCAGCGCACCGCCAACCAGTAATTTTACCGGAGAAGGAGGACGAACATCCTGTGCACCAAGGTGCAAGGCAAAACAGCAAATGAGGAAAGTAAAAAAGGCGGGTAAGTAGTTTTTCATTTTGTACGGGTTGGCAAAAGTCAGAACAGCATGATAGTAATACTATTAAAATAATGCTTTACTGCGAATTTAGTTGTCTCTTCCATGTGTATTCAGGCACACTACCAGACGTTTTCTGAACCAGACGGTCGCAGGGCTTGATTTTTAAACCTATCCAGTAGTGTGGTATTCAGGACAAAAACCAACTACCTGCCCCTATCACCCGTTTTATCTTTAATCAGTCTATCGCCCGCCATGTCAAAAATTCCCGGCCCCGACGCTCCCGAAGAGCACACCCCCACCAAAGGTGAAGAACTCGCTGAAAAAGCTCAGGCCGCCTATCGCTGGTGGGACAACCTCGCCACCTTTCACGCCGAAGACCCTCTCTGGTTGGGTGCCGCAAAAATTGGTATTCGTGTTGTCGGTATCCTTGTCCTGCTGGCCATGTCTCCGCTGATTCTCCTCGGGCTCCTCCTTGCACTGATGGCCGTTTCCTAATGAAAATCTTACGGCAACCAGCCTGGTATATCCCTTTTCTGATTTTTTTACTACACCAATTCGTACAGTACATACTGGGCTGGTCAACGCCCTGGGTGGATGCTTACCTTGATCCATTGTTGGCGCTGCCGGTTCTCCTGGGCTTATTACTCTTTGAACGGCGGCTAATCTTTAATGTCCGGCGATTAAGCGGGCTGGAGGTTGGCCTCGTATCCGTCGTCCTAATGCTGATTTTTGAGGAAGGGTTCCCCCGCTTGCAGCCAGCTTTTGTCAGGGACAACTATGATCATCTGGCCTACTTAGTTGGCGCAATTTACTTTTGGCACGTCATCAACCCCGTGCCTGAAAAAGGTTGATCTATTTCTTCTTCATCAAATCGCGCAAGCGATTTCAGGGAAGGCCTTAACGTACTGTATGCTAGAGATACATAATAATGCTCCCTAAAACTATGCTCCCTCCAAGGGTAATCAGCAGTACATACTTAGTCGTTTCACTTGCAGCTTCTTCAATCGTTTTCATCTCTACTTGGGTTTAGGGTTATACCTAAGCCGGAGTGGTTTGGGACAATTAGCGCGCAGTTAGCGTGGTTCCTGACAAGGCAAAAAACGTAGGCGACGCTTAGTGTCGGCGAGGATTTTTAACGAAGTCAGGGGCCACGATAACAAGTGATAAAGTCCCAAACCACTTTGACTTAGGTATATAAGTAATTCGCTTTCCCTATTGATCAAGTAATACTCGATATTGGTTGGAAGGTTACGTAGTTTTAAGAAAACGATAAGTCTTTTGAGGACTCACTCTGGCTGCCAATAAAAAAATCTTACTCGATTTACCGTCCAGTACTGAGTTTTACATTGGCGACCTGGGCATCCCTAAAGAAGTATACAAAAGGTTCGGAAGAGAAATGCCTAAATTCAAAGCAGATCAGATCATCCAAATTAGATAGGCGGGACCCGTCGAAACGCTACCGTTCCCGTTCGACAGACCGGGTATGAAAATTAGCCATTGGCAAGTCCACCGTAATACCAAAATTCATGCGAATAGCATCTGCCGGAGCATCACCAAACTTCCGTAACTGGGGGCTAATCTGCGCGCCCGCTAAGACCGAAACAGGCAAATTAGGAAAGCCGTGGCTATAAATTACCCCCGGAGAAAACACCTGTTGAAACCCTACATCCTCTGGCAAGGAATTGTCCGAGCCATCTAGCCGGAATAATACAACAGCTCCCAGGTCAATTAAAGAAAAGAACAAACTGCCACTGTGGCCCGTCAGGTAGCGATCATCCCGCATATCAAGTGAGCGATCTACGCGGCGACGGTACTTCGGCGTTTCGAGGTATTTCTTATTATTAATTTTACCCCGATAGCCCCAACTGAACGCCAAGCCGACTGGTGCGGTAAACCCAAAATTGGGCGCCCATTTCTGACCAATGTCATTTTGAACAAGCTCCATACCACCAGTCAATCCGGGGTAAGTATTGAGGCTGATATTTGAGAAACTACGTCTTTTGATGCTGTAACTGCCAGGTGGCAGAGCGATGGCACGGATCGCTTGCTTAATATCCTCCGGACTGCGGCTGGTTGCCACCGCCGCCAGGAAGGCACTGTACCGGAAAACCTCCTGCAGTTTACGTTGTCGCTTCCCGTGCGCCTCGGTTAGCTTTTCTAACATAGGCATGGGAAGCTCTCCTTCTTTCATCGTAAGCGTCTCTCCGTAATCAATATCCAGTAGAGATCCCGCTACGGGAATAACGTTCAAGACCACAGCATCATAGTCCCTTTCAAGCACGCCAGTGTAGGCATCAAGAATGCCCTGGGAAAGTTCCTGAATCTGATCCAGCTTTTCTTTCTTGCCATCTAAAGCCATGGCAAATACAGGTTTTAGCACCGTCAATGAGTGACGGATAAGGCCCACTAACTGGGGGTTCCCAAGATTCGCTTGCCCCGTGGCACGGAGTGCTGCGTATTGCTGCTGCATATTGTCCATTCGCTCAGTGAACAAGGAGAGTTCATTGAGCAAACCACCGACCTTCGTAGGATCATCCACCACCAATTCTCCGAGCCAATCTTCATCTTTTCCAAGTAGATAAAGTTCTCTTTCTAATCGAAGTAACTCCGGCTGTTCAAGCAGTTCTAACATTGACATACTGTACTCAGAATCACCGTAAAGGACCAGTTCAGGCTCAGTGTAGTAAGGTAAGTCCGCTGCATAGCTTTTACGAGCTGACAATAGCTCGTCACGCCGGAGACGGATGTTTTGCCGAAGTTCATGAAAGATCAGGCCAAAGTAAAACTCCCGCAATTGTTGATCGCGGCTAAGGCGGGTCAGGTCCTTACGCCGTAGCCAGGTTGTCCCCTTATTTGGGTCAACCCGAATAAAACTACGCGTAAGCACATCCGCCAACATCAGCACCGGGCGAATCTTACCACCGTGAGGGAAGAGTTCATCACTCCGCTGGTTCAGCAAGCTAAGCAGATTCGCAGGGTGGCTGCCCTCACTAAGTTCCTGGATCGCTGCAATGCTGAATAGAATATAGTTCAGGCTGTTATTGGTACGTTCCATCCGTTCCAACTGGCTTGCCAGAGCGTCTTCTGCTATCCTCATGGAATCAACCATACCCATAGCCGTCACTATATCTTCTTTGAATATTTCGGCATATTGAATGGTGGTCGAGCGGTAAGTCTTGTACAAGGTATTTGCCTTTTCCTCTGCTGCAGCCATGTCCTCCTCATTGTTGATTTCCTGCCGTATAAACGGCCCAATATTGAAAGGCAACTCCTCTAAGTCACTTTCAAAGGCCGAACGCAAGATCTGCATCATCAGGGAATAATCTGTGGTAGAAGTGATGTCCAGCGCCCGGACAGTGCTGGGAAAGAGTGACACCATCTTTTGCTCTTCCATCCATATCTCGAAGCGATCAAAAAAGGCTATTGACAACTCCTCCCGCATTCGTTCAGCAATCCAACGCGAAGCACCGTCTATTAACGCTCCTTGAGCAGAACCACCGCCAGACTGTACAACAATAGGACCAAAAGCCTGCCCGACATCTGCACTTCCACCAACCGGTAAGCCGATACCTCCGTCGCTACCAGATAGCCTTAAAGCTGCCTCATCTTGTCGTTTCAGCAAATCAAGCTGAACATCAATTTCATACAGCTGAATTTCTATTGCTTTCAATTCTACAACCAGGGAGGCAAAAGCCTTTACATCTACCTGGCTACGCAGATACGCAAGTTGCTTTGCAGAAGGATATTCTCGTAAGGACTCGATACTTATCCCGAACGGACAAGGAGTTCCTTCAGGCTCCTCCCCATAATCAGCCGCAGCACAAGCACCTTCGGCCTTAATGGCCGCCTCTTCAATGAGTTCACTAAAAGTCCTTTTCAAGATGGCCATTGAGCTATCAGCCTGTTCCCGGTTGTCTTCCAGAAAGCTATGGACATAATTCATCTTCGGGGCCAGGTAACTGTTCTGTCCACTGACGTCGCTATAAATAGCATCGTCAGTAAGGTCTTCTCCTTCGGGATACAGGTCTCGGAGTTCAGCAAAGACCTGGTCAGCCAGTTCCGTCTGACCACCCCTAATCTGGTCATACAAACTGTCGATCCGGAGGGCTTTATCGAAGAGTGACTGTTGAGAAGAGAGCGTAGTTGCAAAAGCAAAAAGGAATAAAAGACTAAAGTTGAATTTCATGTAGGGGGTTTGTTCTTGGATGCTAATACAAATCAAAAATTCACGCAAAACACCTACCAAGGTATGCGCCTCGAATGCTGTCTAATCAGCAGAATTAAGGACAAAAACGAATTTAACGCTTGATTCGCGCTTGTATATTGATTTGCGCTAGCTAATCTTACCCCAAATGTAGGTTTAGTTTATTTTTTTACCGCCTTGAATAATGATAAGGCTCGCCCCTAAGGACTGCATTGTGAAATATAGATTGTACTAGTGGTCGCGGACGCAGGATGCAAAGAAGGTGGCTCCCTATGCCCCCTCCAAGCGATACTTAATCCCCATCTTCTCAATCTCCTTCACAAAGTCCGTATCCGCCTGCACCGTCCGCTTCAGGGAGAACATTTTGAGTTTGGAGTCTTCTTCCCGGTCATAAAAGACCATCCGGAGTTTGGCATCTCCCTGGAAGCGTTGACAGAGATCATCGAGTGCGACCACTTTAGCCGACGTTAGCTCGGCCAGCGTCATTTTCAAAATGATGGCAGAAGTTAATTCCTCGCCGACGCCTTCCAATAATTTAATCTCCGAGATTTTCAGTTCCAGGTCGTCACTCTGCCATTTCTTCTGGAAGGTCGCCGTCAGGAACAAGGCCGTACCCTGAATGAGGACGTGCTTGAACTTGAGGTAATCGTCACCAAAGAGTTTAAATTCGATGGTTTCGTCGTAGTCTCCCAGTTCGAAAATGCCCCAACCGTTCCCGTTCTTACTGATCAGGTGGCGGGCACCGACGATCATACCGGCCAGCTTGACCGTGCTGCGGCCGTACTTGCGCGGGTCGAGGTCCGCCAAACCACAGGTTACGTAGTTATCGATCTCCAGTTTGTAGCCATCCAGCGGATGGCCGGATACGTAGATGCCGGTCACTTCTTTCTCCCGGGCAAGCTTCACCGGCAGGAGGAAAGGCTTCGCATCTGGCGGCTTGGGTGGATCGACTTTAATCTCATCCTGTGCTTCCGCAAACAGGCTACTTGCCGCCTCCGCCTGGCGGGCCAGGGTTCCGTTAGCAGTTTTCACGGCGTCTTCGAGGTAAGAGTCAAACTTGTCGGTTGGCGCGTAGTACTGCGCCCGGTGCATATCTTCGAAACAATCGAAGCCCCCGGCATCCGTCAGTGCTTCCAGCACTCGCTTGTTCACCGAGCCAGGCTCGATGCGGAGTAGCATATCGAAAAGCGATTCGAAGTCGCCTTCTTTCCTCGCGTCCAGGATGGCCTCTACCGGCCCTTCCCCTACCCCCTTCAGGGCAGTCATTCCAATCCGGATGGCTCCTTGCTTATTCACCGAGAACTCCGCCTGACTTTCGTTGATGTCGGGCTGCAGCACCGGCACGTCCATCCGCTTACACTCCCGCAGGAAGAAGCTCATTTTGGTCTGGTCCGATTTGTTGTGCGTCAGCACCGAAGCCATGTATTCTGCCGGGTAGTGTGCTTTGAGGTAAGCCGTGTGGTAGGCCACCAACGCGTAGCAGGTAGAGTGTGACTTGTTGAAGGCGTAGGAGGCGAAGGCTTCCCAGTCTTTCCAGATTTTGCCCAGTTTGTCTTCGGGGTGGCCTTTGGCGGTCGCGCCCTCCACAAACTTAGGGTACATCTTATCGAGCACCTCTTTCTTCTTCTTGCCCATCGCTTTTCTCAAAACATCAGCTTCACCTTTCGAGAACCCGGCGAGTGATTGAGAAAGCAACATAATTTGCTCCTGGTAAACACAATTGTGTAGGATGACATTATTCCCCACGAAGTTATGTATACCCTCTACGGATATATCATAGACTTTTTGGCGACCAACCGGGGTGATAGCAATAATCTCATCCCACCGGACACGAAGGTTTCGTTCGGTTCTTGGCAATGAGACCTTAGTAGTAAGCTCTTTAGCGACATGGGAAGAAATGCGGGGTCTGTTTTTTAACCTAGTGGAAGTTAAGTGCTGGCGATCAAAGCCATACTCTGCCATAAATGACCGGGCAGATCCTTTCCAGCAGGCATCAATCTCATCCTTTAACTGTCCTCGACTAACAGAATCCGAAGAAATTCGGCCACGGAAATTTGCCGAACCTATCTTCTTTATCAGACATAAAGGTGTAATCAATTCATGGAATTTGTCCAGGTTGTAAACTGTAACCTGAAAGGCTGTCGTCGTTTCTTTTCTTCGCTCAGAATAATACTGAGATTCATGAATGGTCGAATGAATGCCCAATCTCAACAAGAGGCTCTGTATCCCCGCAGATAAATCAGGAGATATGGTTTTTATGTGTGTAAACCGCTCCCCAATGAATCCGTCACAATCCCAATAACAGGCTAAGAAAAAAGCAATTTCATTTAATGAAAGTCCAAAGATAAATTCAGGGACAAATTTCTCATGCGAACGACAACCACCAGTTGTTGTTTTCAGCTTCAAATCGCGTAAATACTGAACCAGGGTATTCGGCTCGTGATAGCTTGTTTTGTCGGTCCCCCCCACCATAACACGCGTCACTCCTCTTGCTTGTGTTAGGGTGTTAATTTGTAGCCGGTCAAAGGTTTCAATACTTTCGGTATAAGCCTTGATTAAAGATTCTGACTTATTCACAAAGTCAGCTGTCGGCCCTACGCCACTCAAACTACCATCTGCCAGCAAATAAGCAAGAACTCTAAGTTGATCCTGATCGTAGGAACGAACATCATTATCCGTTTCTGATAGTAGACTTCTAGGCGTACCGATAAAATCACCCTGAGATAGCTCTCTGAGTTCTTTCCAGCCATTCTCCGTTAACACCCGATGATTTCCAGTCATCTTCACCGACTTACCAGATCGAAGTTTGACCTCAAAGACAGGCTTAACACCATTGCAAACCCAGTGGGTCAGCCATCCGGTAGTCTGTCGATTGTTATCATCTACACCCTGACATAGGAAATTACCGACTCGATTCTCTAGGGCATCTATCCGGACCCGTTTGCCCGTCACAGCATCGTGCACCAGTGTATCCCCCGTCACGCATATCCCATAGGTTTCATGCAGATACTCCTCCATGGCTGGCAAGTCATACACAATCGGCTTCCGCCCATGCTTCCGCTCAATGAATTCGGGAATGTACTCCAGCGGACCAGGGCGGTACAAAGCGTTCATCGCAATCAAGTCGTCGAAGGTCGTCGGCTTGAGGTTTTTCATGTGCTTCTGCATCCCGCCGGACTCGTACTGGAAGATGCCGTTGGTTTCTCCTCGCTGGAAGAGTTCATAAGTTTTGACGTCGTCAAGCGGAAGCTCATCCACATCAATGACAACGTCATGGTTCTCCTTGATCATCCGCAGGGCGTCCTTGATGATGGTCAGGGTTTTGAGGCCCAGGAAGTCCATCTTCAGGAGTCCGGCGTCTTCGGCTACGGAGTTGTCGAACTGGGAGACGTACATCCCCGTGTCCTTATCGGCCGTAACGGGAACGTAGTCGGTCACATTACCCGGCGTAATCACCACGCCACAGGCGTGGATGCCCGTATTCCGGATAGAGCCTTCCAGCTTCTTGGCCATGCGAATCATCTCTCCGATCTGATCGGACCCTTCAGCCAGGTCGCGGAAAGCGTAGGCTTTGTCCACGTCTTCGCCATTCATCTTTCCCTTCAGCTTCGGGTGGATATCGCCGTCAGCCAATACATGGTTGAGGCTGGCACCGAGTTGCAGGGGGAAAGATTTGGCTACGCGGTCTACTTCGCTCAGGGGCACGTCCATTACCCGGCCTACGTCGCGGAGCGACGACTTCGCCGCCATCGTACCGTAGGTAATGATCTGAGCAACCTGTTCCTGACCGTATTTATCGATTACGTAGTCGATTACCTTCTGCCGGCCAACGTCGTCAAAGTCAATATCAATATCGGGCATCGACACCCGTTCCGGGTTGAGAAATCGCTCAAACAGGAGGTCATACTTAATCGGGTCCACGTTGGTGATCCCGACGCAGTAGGCGACGGCGGATCCGGCGGCCGAACCACGGCCTGGGCCCACGCTCACGCCCATTTCGCGGGCGGCGGTGGTAAAGTCTTGTACAATCAGGAAGTAGCCCGGGTAGCCCGAAGCCTTGATGACGTCTAGCTCAAAGTCGAGCCGTTCGCGCGTAACTTCATTGATCTCGCCATAACGTTTCTTAGCCCCTTCGTAAGTTAGGTGGCGCAGGTATTCATCCTGGGTGGCGAACTCCGCCGGCATGGGGAAGTTCGGCAAGAGTACGTCCTGGGCCAGTGTGAGCACTTCGATTTTGTCGTAGACCTCCATCGTATTCGCCACACTCTCCGGGTGGTCATGGAAGAGGTTAGCCATCTCCATCTGTTTCTTGAAGTAGAAGTCGGAACTGGGGAAACTGAACCGCTTGGGGTCTTCTTTCAGTGAGCCGGTATTCACACAGAGCAGAAGATCGTGCGGCTGATAATCTTCTTCTTCAACATAGTGGCTGTCGTTGGTACAGATCACCTTCACGTTGTGCTTCATGGCCAGTGCCATCAGCTTTACGTTGATGTCCTCCTGGCTCTTACCGGAGTAGATGGTGCGTCCTTCACGGTCCCGCCCCAGGTCAATGTCGTCAATGCCCCGGTGGCGCTGAATTTCGATGTAGTAATCGTCTTCGAAGATGTTGAGCCACCACTTCAGGGCTTCTTCCGCTTCTTCGTCTTTGCCGGCAATTAGCAACTGCGGAATCTCCGCACCGATGCAGCAGCTGGTCACGATCAGCCCTTCGTGGTACTTTTCGATCAGTTCCTTATCGATCCGCGGAAACTTACCGTAAAGTCCTTCGATGTAGCCGATGGAGCAGAGTTTACACAGGTTTTGGTACCCTTGTTTGTTCTTGGCCAGCATCAGCTGGTGGTAGCGTTTGTCCTTCTCTCCCGCCGCCCGGCTAAAGGCTTTCTTGTGCCGGTTTTCGACCATGTAAAACTCACAGCCGATCATTGGCTTGATGTTCCGCTTACTGGCTTCGTTCACAAACTTGAAGGCCCCGAACATATTGCCGTGATCGGTCAACGCCACGCCTTTCATACCGTCCGCTACCGCCTTGTCCATCATCGTCCCTATTTCCGACGCGCCGTCGAGGAGGGAGTACTGGGTGTGGCAGTGTAGGTGGCAGAATTCTGGCATGGATAGGGACTTTTACGCTTGCTGCACAAGGTACGAAGGAGACGCTTGTTTCCAACAAATAGTTTTCCACAGTTGGAGTCAAGCAGTCAGGGAGTGCTTGTTTATTGTTGGGGTGACTATTTGACTCCCTGACTGTTTGACTCTTCTGGCGCGGCCGCAGGTGCAAGGGAAGGTTTTTGAGTAGCAGGGACCCAGCCGGGGTTGCCTCCGGCAACGAGGGGAAGCGTTGGCCTTTGGCCGCGCGGTGTATGCTCCGGGGGAGGAGCTCCTGCTCCTAAGATATTGGGTAGTCACTCGCCATGGCACCAATCCTACGTCTTATCTGGGTTAATTAATTTTTCAAAAAGGCCGGTGTGTCCGGCCGCTCATCCGATGCATCTTTTGACCTGGCGCAGCCGGGCACAAGTTCATCGGATGTGTCGGACCAGCTTGGGTTAAGTGCTTATTTCACTCCGGCCTCAACTGCACTCAATGCTGGATATACTGTCGTTTCTCTTTCATGCATTTTACACATCCGATGAACTTCCTGCGGCTACGCCAGCAGAAAGATGCATCGGATGAGAAAATGCTCCCGCTTCGATTTGGCCAATAACGGGCACATCACCTGGGAGCAGGCGAAGGCGTTGCGTCCATGATGCCGCAGGGAACCATTAAGGCACTCAGGCATTAAGGGCTACACTAAGAAAAGTCCGGCAAAAAACCTCTGTGCTTCCTCTGTGCCTCCCTCCGCGCTAACCTCTGTGAGCACCCTATGAGCGCAGCGAGCTGAACCGGAAGGGAAACAAGCCCGCCCCTAGAATTACAACAGCGCCAATGAGGTGCAGGAAGCTTGCGAGGTGCTACACCAGCACTTATTGACCACCTTACCAAGGTTCTTTCCAAAGATTAAAGGCATCCCTCCGCTGGACATTGCTAAACTACTATGGCTGGTCAGACGAAAAGGCGCTCCAATTCTGGCAGCAGCACTCCAAAGGGCTCGACGACATTGCCCGCCGGGAGATTGCCCGGATGCGCCGGTGGCCGGCGCAGGTCATCACCTATAAATACGGCGCAGAAACCATCCTGCGCTGGCAAAAAGCTGCGGCGAAGAAAAAGGATTTCGACTGGGTGGATTTCCACACTAAAGTCCTGCAACCTCGGGGTACCGGGGAGCAACGATTTACCATGTCCTCGACCTTAATCATGGTGGGCTTTGGCGGGATTTAGCGATGAACGAAGAAAGTCGGCACCGGCAGGTGATGGCTGATTTTATTTTGCGAAATTAAGACTCGACGCACAGCGTATCGACCAGTGTATTTGCCTTGCCCTCCAAAACCTTTTCTTGCACCTGCGGCCCCGCCCAAAACAAAACAGCCGGTACCATCACAATGACGGTACCGGCTGTGGTATACTGACCCGAAGGTCGGACATATCAGAAGTTGAAGTTAAGTCCTGTTCGGAACTCAAACGGGCTGTCGCCGATGCGATCTGCCTGAGAAAGGCGGAACAGGATCAGGATTTCGTAGCCAACGCCACCGCCCTGGCCACCCTGGCTAACACCACCTCCAAAAAAGGGAATGGCACGGGTGCTGCGGACGGGATCTCCGTTAGCGTCAAAATTCTGCACCTCATTGAGGAGGCTGTATTCAATATGCGCGAAGAAGGGGAATACGATTTTGGCACGGGCAAAGGCCCCTGCCGACCACGTAACGAAGCTGGCCTTAAACTCACCGTTGCCAAAGTCTTCCTTGTAGCTGTTGTAAGCAAAACTGCCCCGAGGACCAACACTAATAATGTTATTGATCTTATAACCGACAATGGGCGATAACCCTACCTGGAAAAAACTGGTATTGTTACCTCCCTGAAAGCCCAACTGAGCACCGGTACCGAACCATAGGTTCTGGCCAAAAGAATCGCCCCGCTGGTCCTGGCCCCGATCGTTGGCGGTACTGTAATAATCGAGGTCATCGCTGGCTTGCTCTTCCGGCGTACTTTGAGCGGCAAGAGCAAAGGAAAAGGCGAAGAGCACAAATAGGGGAAGGAAGAATTGCTTAAACATAACGGAGGTTGATGACTAGCGGTATAACGGCTGTATTGAAGGCATGTTTTATTTAGTCAATAGAAATAGTACATAGTAGGCAGTTAGTAGTGGGTAGGGCTACCGCACGACATTTATCGCTTCGCTCGTAAGTAAGGGTACCACTGTAACCTAAAAGTTTCTACGAGCGAAGGGAGCATTTCCCTAAGGCAGCACGACCCACTACAAACTACTCACTACCTACTCTTTCGACTAGATAAGATCGTCGTCCTCTTCCACCACTTTACGTGGCTTACGGCCGGGCTTTTTGCGCTTCTTTTCCACCTTGCGGGGCGGGGGTGGCGGCTTTTTGATCTTAGAGATGATCTTGTTCGGTCCTTCACGGCGTTCCACGGCCCGGCGGGCGATGTCTTGTGCGGTGATGTCGAGCTGACCACTTGCTTCCAGGCGCATACCTTCTACACTTTTAGTGGTAGTAGGGATGGCCTCCAGGCGTTGGCGGTCGATCAGCTTACCGGTGACGCTACAAGTACCGTACACCTTATTTTTAATACGTAGCATGGCGTTTTGCAGGTCCTGAAGCAGGTCCCGCTTGCGCAGCACCTGTTCGTTCAGAAGCTCCATTTGACTAACTGAACTGCTGTCTTCTCCCATGTCGGCACCAAAGCCTTCGGACATGGTTTCACTCAGTTCACTAACCTGATCGCGGAGCATTTTAAGCTCCAGTTTCGCTTGCTGGTAATCTTTTTTTATTCGCTCGCCAAATTGGGCGAGGTCTTTTTCGCTATATCGTTCCATGGGTAAAATGGTGTATCTGTAGGTCTATTACAAACAACTATTACGGGTTGTTTCCACCTCCAATGATACATAATTTTTTCAGTTATTAAAATTCAGGATGCCCTGTTTGTTGGTTTAGACGCACATCTGTCCATATTGTAACACAAGAACTTGCGGTGCGGGTCGCTAACGTTTTAAAACGCCTAAGTGTTGCCAACCGTGTTAATGACTTAACGGTTCGTTATCAGGCGCGGCCGCAGGTGCAATGTACGGAACAAGGCAAAGCGCGGTGCACAAAAGGGGCGCGAAGGTAATCAACTGAAGGGGAAAATTAAGGATTCAGTTTTTAGTATTCAGTTTTCAGGGTCAGTGTGTCCTTTTCAGCGCTCTGCACCAGCGATTCCCGAAAACCTGAACGCTGAATACTGAACCCTGGTCCCGGAACCCTAAATCCTGACGACTAAATACTGAACACTTTCCCCTCCAGACTGCTTTAACCACCATGGCAACAATACTTATCGGTGGTGGCACCGGATTTATCGGCAAGCACCTGAGCGAACGGTTAAAGGAAAAAGGGCACGAAGTACGGCACCTCAGTAGGAGTCGGCGACCAGACAGTCCCTTCAAAACGTTCCAGTGGGACGTAGCGAAGCAAACCATCGACGATGCAGCATTGAAAGAGGTGGACTACATCATCAACCTGACCGGAGCCGGCATTGCCGATAAGCGGTGGACGGATAAGCGTAAGCAGCTCATTATTTCCAGTCGGACCAACAGTACCAAACTACTGGCCGATGCGCTGAAGCGGTTGGACATCAGACCGAAGCTGTACCTCAATTCCAGCGCCGTAGGCTACTACGGCAACCGGGGCGACAAATTACTGACCGAAGATGACGGCCCGGGAAGCGGCTTTCTCAGCGAGAGCTGCGTTGAGTGGGAACAATCCGTAAACGCCGTGCATGAGCTGGGCATCCCCGTCTGCATTAACCGAACGGGCATCGTATTGCACCCCGATAGTGGTGCGCTGGAGAAGATGTTGATTCCGCTGCACTTCTTCACCTCCACTTACTTTGGAGATGGTCAACAATTCTATTCCTGGATCCACATCGATGATATGGTGGAGACCTTCGTCTTCGCCATTGAACACCAGCTTACCGGCACCTACAACGCCGTTGCCCCCCACCCCGCCCGCAACAAAACGATGGCTGCCGCCCTCGGGCCCGCCAAAGGAAAACCCGCCCTGGTGATTCCCGCGCCGGCCTTCGCCCTCAAAATCGCCCTCGGTGAAATGAGTCATACTGTCCTCGATAGTACCCGTTGCTCCTCGGCAAAATTGACGGCAGAAGGCTTTACCTTCAAGTTCCCGGAACTGGAAGGAGCCCTGTCCGACCTCCTAAGCTAACCCCAATAGACCAATAGACCAATAACACCATTTTGACCTTCACCTACGACGGCACCTTCCCCGGCCTCCTAACCGCCATCTTCGAGAGCTACCGCCTCAAGGCACCGGTAGACGACATCGTCGCTGAAGACGTCTTCCAGCAACAATTATTTCAGGAAGCGACCCACGTCGGCACCAATGAGGCGCACGCTACCAGGGTAGCACAGGGCCTGCGTAAGCGCGCGGGTAAAGGCGTCATGAAATGGCTGCAAAAGGCCTTCCTGACCGAACAACCCGGCACGGAACGGCTGATTCTGCACTTCGTCCGGCGACAAATGGAAAGCGAAGCCGACGTTCGCCAGGACGCTGGCGACAATAAGATTCGCCAACTCCAACGCCTTGATCAGCAAATGGGCCGCGAAGTACACCGGATGCATGCCTTCGTCCGCTTTCAGGAAACACCCGACGGGATGTTCGTTGCCCTGATCAACCCCGACTTCAATTGCCTCCCGCTCCTGGGCGACCACTTTGCAGCCCGCTACCCCGCCATGGAATGGCTCATCTACGACACCAAACGCCACTACGGCCTGCACTGGAATACCACCAATAAAAAAGCCAGCTTCATTACCCTCGACACCAACCACGACGGACACCTTCGCCAGCTCTCCACCGAGATGCTTGCCAACACCGAAACCGACTACCAAGACCTTTGGAACATCTATTTCAAAGCCGTCGACATTCCCGAACGGCGCAACATGAAACTACATTTGCAGCATGTACCTAAGCGGTATTGGCGGTACCTGACGGAGAAATAAGCGCTCTGTTTAGACGGCCGCTGCGCGGCCTCTATAGATTGATAGTTGTGATAGCAGGTAGATTGATAGAGCTGCCGCAAGGCTATGCTCGCTCCGCTCGTTCAGGCTAAAGCCATATGAACAATATCGGCACGAGCGGAGCGAGCATAGCCGCGCGGCAGCCTATAAATCTATCACATCCATCAATCTATCAATCTATCAATCTCCGCAGCGTAAGCACCGTAACCTCCGGCAAAATCCCCACCCTGCCCGGGTACCCAAGGAAACCAAGCCCCCGGTTCACGTACAACGATTGGGTGCCTTCGGTATACAGCCCGGCCCACTGCTTGTAGAGGTACTGTGCGGGGCTCCACCTGAAGCCCGGAATTTCTACGCCGAACTGAAAGCCGTGGGTGTGTCCACTCAGCGTCAGGTCAATGTCGGGGTAACCAGGACGGACTTTGGCGTCCCAGTGCGTAGGGTCATGACTCAGCAGAATTTTGCAATCACAATTTTCGGTACCAGCAACGGCTTTTGCCAGGTCCCCTTTGCGGGGGAAGCGGAAGGCGGAGCCCCAATTTTCTACGCCAAGGACGCCCAGTTGGTGTCCGTTAATGTCCAGCAGGCGGTTTTCATCGCGGAGGAGGTCCCAGCCGAGGTCGGCGTGGATCTGATACAGTTGCTCCATATTGGCTTCCTGCGCTGCGATCCGCTCTGCGCTTCCGCGCGGATGCCCCCAATCATGGTAGTCTCCGTAATCATGGTTACCCAGAATACTGAAGACACCGTACTTTCCCCTGACCTGCTTAAAAATATCAACATAAGGCAGCATCTCCGTAGCGATGTTATTGACCAGGTCTCCGGTAAAACAGACGATGTCCGGGTTTTCTGCATTGATCATTTCCACCGCAGCCTTCAGTGGTTCGGACTGCGTCCAACTACCAGAATGCATGTCGCTTATCTGTACAATCTTCAGCCCTTCCAATCCAGCGGGTAAATCTTTAATCTGTACTTCCTCGGCGAAACGACGGTAACGATAGGCATTACGCACAACGCCGTAGGTCAGCGTAGCCAGCGGCACCCCGCCAGCCACCAAAGCAGCCATTGACAAAAACCGGGAACGACTGGTGTCCCGCTCCGATACCGGGCTGATCTTGTTTACCATCCAGGTTACCCCCCGTCGCAAGTCATCGATTCCGAGCAGTAAGACGATGGGTAGTTTACAGATCCAGAAGAGGAAAAGCCCTACCCTTACAAAGAGTTTCGCCGTTTTACCCCAATCGTCGACTACCTCAAAAACATTCAACAACAGCAGGGTAAAAGCCACCAGTGAGATGCCCCAGTAAATGGTAAACCCAAGCTTCCGGCGGGCAGGCTTGTAGGGAGACAACCAGCTCCTGATGGCCTGAAAGGCATAAATATCAAGGGCCAGCAGGACGACTAGGAAAATTAGTAGATTCAAGTTCATTGGTCGGGGGAAATGGACTGGGATAACGTTTGAGAGGCGGAAGGGTTGTTGGTCAGGTTGCAAGTTGCAAGTTGCAGGTTGCATGAGTCGCTGCGCTCCGTTGCAGGTGTTACCCGTTTTCAAACAGTACGACTACTAATTTATGGAGTGAGGTGAACTAACGCTGCAACTTGACACCTGAAACTTGCAACCTACCGAAGGCTATCAACCGCCAAAAAACGCCTGGGAAAGTCTTCTCCCACTAACACATAAGGCTTGGGCCACAGAGAATCCAGGTACACTTCAATTCGGTGAGGCGCTCCTTGTGCGTAAAGATTCAGGGTAGCAAAATGCTTGTCGCGATCCATTATTTCATCAAAATAATCGGCATAGGGCGCGGACGCAGGTGCAATGAAAGCTTTTGCGAGCAGGTCCACTTCGGGCCGACTACTCCTCCAGTGGAGGGAGTCATTGCTGATTACCCTTATGCTATCAATCCTTTCGGGGAGGATGCTGAGCAGGCGGCGCTCCCGGTAGCTCTCGAACCTCAACAGCGGTTGTACCCCCCGGAGCGTCTCGGCATTTAGGGCAAAGATGTCTCCGGTCCCCCCTCTTCTGGCGAGGTGTTTTCCTATTTCAGAAAAGAAAAGGTCAATGGTCTCCTCCCCATCATCGCTCTCCAATACCAGTGTGGTAAACCCTTCATCGGGGAATTTACGCATGATGGAGTCCGTCCGCAAACCAGCCAACCGAGCCAGTAACTTATGCACATTCTCCGTCTGGTCGTATAATTCCCGTACTTCCCGTTTGACGGCCCATTCGTGTGTCTCTTCAATTCGGACGAGTGCAAAATCTTCAGTAACGCCGTCCGAAATGATTACCCGGTTAAGGTCAGTCACCGCCATAGCAATAAGGTTGGCCTTAAGGGGCTTATCCGTATACTGCTCCCAGTAATACCAACCAACATAGCCCATAACGGCCAGCAGCAGCAGGGGAATCAGTGTTCTCATCAGCTGGCAGCATTTTCCCGTAAGAAGTCACTTAGTTTAGCCATTGCCCGGGCACGATGGCTGTATTGCCGCTTTTCGGCACCATTCATTTCGGCAAACGTTCTGCCATCCCCTTCAGCAGGGATGAAGATCGGATCATAACCAAAGCCTGCTGTCCCACTGGCAGCTTCGCTGATCCGGCCTTCGCAACAGCCTTCGAACAGGTGTTCTTCTCCGTTCATGATCAGGCAGATGAAGGTCCGGAACCGGGCGGAGCGATCTACTTTGCCGGCTAGTTCGGCAAATATCTTGGCGTTGTTATCCGCCGCGCTCCGCGCGGGGCCAGCGTAATGGGCCGTGATGACTCCCGGAGCGCCGTTGAGTGCGTCCACCTCCAGGCCGGTGTCTTCGCTGAAACAATCATAACCATAGTTGTCCTTTACGAAGCGGGCTTTCTGGGCGGCGTTACCCGCAAGTGTTGGAGTGGTTTCCGGAATCTCCTCGTAGCAGCCAATAGCCGCCAGGCTCTGAAAATCGTAGGCCTCACCGAGCTGTGCTTTGATTTCGGCGATCTTGTGGGCATTGTTGGTAGCAAAGACCAGTTTCGGGGTTGGGTTCATCGGTTTTCCAATAAGTATTTTATTCCGGTTTCATAAAATTAGCCTTCACCGCGCGCCAAAGGGCACCGGCAGGCCCGTTGTCGCCATTAGCTTTTGCCGTAGCAATGTCCGCTACGGATGGGCAGACCAGATAAGTGCATCCAGCTACTTCCACAGGGAAGTAATCGGCCACATTAAAGTGGAGTCCCAGGCCCTTGAGCTGCTGGCCGAACAGCATCACTTTTTTAATTTTCAGGTGACGGACCAGGCCCGCCAGATCGATGCCCCCCTGATCCGAAGACCAGGCAAGCATTTGCAGTTGCAGCGCCGGGTCGTCATACCCCGCAGCGTTGAGTACACGAGAGAGGAACGCCAGGTCGGTATCGTAAACAACCAACGTATCCACGCCGGCTACGGCATTGGGCGACAGCTGCCGCAGCGCGTCGGCGTAGTCGGGCTGGCCAATCAGGTCGATGTTGGGGAATAGGGACATGGGGCTAAGGTAGGTGATTCTTGATTGGTGATTGGTGATTGTTGCTTAGTGATTGGCTACCGCATGTCTCAGCTCGCTGCGTTCGGGTTCTGCGGCCTTTAGCCCTTGCTCCTTTACCCCCTTACTTTGCACCTGCGGCCCCGCCCTAAAACGCAACTTTTGCTGACGTCCTTTACATTTACCAAAAGATGTACAATACTCCACCAACACCATGTCACACTCTCTCCCAAAACTAGCCTTCAGCTCGCCCGCAGAGAAGGCTGATTTTCA
>JBGCFZ010000226.1:0-37421 GCA_045110355.1 Lewinella sp.
AAAAACCGTAATTTCGTCCTACCCAACCAAATCAGGTCTAACCAACCAGAACCAAGACAAAAACCAAAAACACATGGCTCAAGTAGAGCTCATCATGCCCAAAATGGGCGAGAGTATCATCGAAGCAACCATCCTTAACTGGGTGAAGCAGGTGGGTGATACCGTGGAAGTCGATGATACGATCCTGGAGATCGCTACCGATAAAGTCGACAGTGAAGTGCCATCCCCAGTAGACGGAACGATCAGTAAGATTTTGTTCGACGTAGACGCTACGGTGGCCGTCGGTGAAGTCATTGCCCTCATCGAAACCGAGGCTGGCGCCTCGGTAGAAGACAGCCCCGCTACCGGTGCCGCCGTCAGTGATGCACCAGCCGCCGCTCCAACGCCTGCCGCTCCCACACCCCCGCCTGCACCCGCGGCCGCGCCTCTTGCTAGTCAGGGAGTCAGGGAGTCAGGGAGTCAGGGAGTCACCTCTTCCGCTGAGCGTTTTTACTCTCCGCTTGTACGGACGATGGCCAAGGCGGAGCACATCAGCCAGGCCGAACTGGACCAGATCCCTGGTTCGGGAAAGAACGGCCGGGTCAATAAATCGGATATGCTGGCCTACCTGAAACGGCGGGACAACAGTTTCGTTACGGGGAAGGGAGCCGCTACTAATAATGGCCGCCCTACGGCTCCGACGAGCCCCGCTACACCCGCCACGACCGCGTCCGGGCAAGACGAGATCATCGAAATGGGCCGAATGCGCAAGCTCATTGCTGACCACATGGTGATGTCGAAGCAAACCAGCCCGCACGTAACCAGCTTCATTGAGGTGGACGTAACGGACATCGTTGAATGGCGCAACGAAGCGAAAGTCCGCTTCCAGCAACAGTACGGTCAGAAGATCACCTTCACGCCGATCTTTATCGAAGCCGTGGCGAAGGCCATCCGGGATTTTCCGATGATCAATGTGTCCGTCGACGGCAACAACATCATCAAAAAGGCGAACATCAACATCGGCATGGCTGCTGCCCTGCCAACTGGTGCACTCATCGTCCCCGTCATTAAGAATGCCGACCAACTTAACCTCACCGGCCTGGCCAAGTCCGTAAACGACCTCGCCAACCGCGCCCGTGGGAACAAGCTGAAACCGGAAGACATTCAGGGAGGCACCTTTACGCTGACCAACGTCGGCACCTTCGGCAACGTGATGGGTACCCCCATCATCAACCAGCCACAGGTGGCCATTCTGGCCGTCGGTGCCATCCGTAAAAAGCCCGCCGTGGTGGAAACGGAGTACGGTGACCTGATCGCCATTCGCCAAATGATGTTTATGTCCCTCAGCTACGATCACCGGGTGGTCGACGGAATGCTGGGCGGTAGTTTCCTGCGTAGGGTAGGGGATTACCTGGAAGCTTTTGATAAGGGGCGGACGGACGTGTAGAAGGGAGAAGCAACTTTAGCTAGACAAGTGCCGTTTAATTTAAGATCACCAATTGATTTACTATGGGTGTACAAATTAATGTTCCGGATGGCCTGATGCTTTCTCAATTTGAATTGAGCATGCATTTGGCAGCTAAACTGTTCGAAAGGGGGATGATTACCTCTGGGCAGGGTGCAGAAATGGTAGGCCTTTCTAAAAGCGCTTTTATTGAACTTTTGGGAAAATATGGGGTCTCCGTTTTTCAATATGACATGGACGATGTTCTAGAAGATCTGGATAATGCGTGATTTCTTAATAGTCTGTGACGCTAGCCCTTTGATTGCCCTTGCAGATATAGGAGAGCTACATATTCTTAAAGAACTCTACCGAGAAGTCCTGATTACGGATGTTGTCAGGAAAGAAATTCTCACAGAGTTGCCGGACTGGATTGGTGTATCTTCAGATTACGAGCCTTCAGATTTTAAACACCTTCAGCTGCAATTGGATGCTGGAGAGGCGAGTGCTATTGCCTTAGCATTAAAGAATCCGGGATGCCGTTTAGTGATTGATGAGCGCAAAGGCCGCTTAGTCGCAAAGGCCATGGGTCTTAAAATTGTTGGACTACTTGGAATTGTCATTAAAGCAAAAGAATTGGGGGTGATTATTTCAGGTAAGACCCTGTTGGATAAGCTTGAAGTACATGGTTTTTGGCTGTCTGAGAAATTGAAACGGCAACTACTAGAAAAACTTGGCGAATGAAAAAATGGCTTCCTCCCTTCCTCCTTTTCCTCTTTCTTCCCCTCCTCTTATCCGCCCAACGCAAAGACAAACTAGACCGCGCCAACCGCGAGTTCACCACCGGAGACTACACCGGTGCCATCCGAACCCTGCAAACCATCAAGGGCATTGAAGGAGACGCAGAAGCGGCTCTTTTACTGAGTGTAAGTCAGTTTCATGCCAATGACCTGCTGGCGGCCGAAGCTGGTCTGCTGGCGCTGGCAGAACGAGAGAAAGATAATTTCCCGTTGATCTGGTTTTACTTGGGCAGGATCTACCATACCCAGCACCAGTTTACCAGGGCAGCAACGGAATACAAGCGCTACCTACGAAGCCTTAATTCTGCCGGGCCGGAACGTAGAACCGTGGTCAACCTATTGCGTAACGTAGATAACGGCATCCGTGCTGGCTTCGTGACGGATGAGATGGTGGCGGAGAACATGGGCCCCCGCGTGAATACGGAGAACGATGAATTTGGGCCAGTGCCCAGTCCACTTGGGTCTGGCCGATTGTACTTCAGTTTGGTGCGTCCCGAAATTGCTACCGGAAGGGTGCAGAGTGATATTGTGGTAAGCACGAATGCTGCTTCGGGCTGGGGGACACCTACGTCGCTGAACCCTTTCATCAATACCACCGCACAGGAAAGCCTGGTGGACATCAGCCCGGACGGACAGAAACTATTCTACTACCGGGGCAATTCAGCCACGGAAGGCCGGTATCTGGTGGATACCTTCCGGGCAAACGGTAATAACGAACTGGTGACGCTTGACGCCGGTGTGCCGATCTCCAGCCGGCAGGGAGACATGACGCCTTTCTTCGGAGCTGCCGATGGGGTGTACTTCGCCAGCAGTCGGCCGGGAGGCTATGGCGGCCAGGACCTGTACCGGATGGCCCGCCTGCCCGGCGGGCGCTTCGGCCCACCCGTTAACCTGGGCCCCAACGTCAACGGCCCCTACGACGAGATCTGCCCCTTCATCGCGCGCGACGGTCGGACCATTTACTTCAGTACCAATGACCCGGAGCATAGTGTAGGTGGCTTTGATGTCGTCCGGACCTTCCGGGTGGTCGGTATGGACAACCAGTTTACCATCCCCGAAAACGCCGGTATGCCCCTTAATTCAGCCGGAGACGATACCCATTTCCGGTTAGCCGGCGACACCTTCACCGGCTTCCTGGCCAGTGACCGAAAGGACGGGCTGGGCAAGCGGGATGTTTACATTGTTTACTATGTGGAGCCTCGGGAGGAAATGCAGTAAACACATTTAACGTTTAATCGGGTACGATTTAAATTGAAATGGGTATTTCAGAGGACATTGTAAATGAAGGCTAATTACAAGCAATAATTAAGTTTTAATTATTAAGTCTACTGTTTTACTATTGAGGTTAGTATATTTGAGTCTCAATAAAGAGATTGTTGTCTCTTGATGTAGGAGTATTAAATTACCTAAATCAAACTATTAGTATGCGATTATTAAACTCTCTCTCTCTCTCTCTCTCTCTCTCATTTTTTTAATGATTGGTTGTGAGAAAAAGGACTCTCTTCAAATACAAGAAGGCATCTATTGTTTAACCGTTGACTGCATTTCATCTTCTAACCCAAATATTGTTGGAAGCCTGGCATTAGAACCCGACCTAATACCAATAAGTCAAATTAGGAAGGTGTTTAAAAACCAATGGAGTAGTGAAAGCCATTTTATTCAAATTTTTGAAAAAATTGGCTACCCTGCATGGAACCTGTCACAAGGAATAAATGGAGAGAATGATGCCTTTCAACAGACTTACGTCCCTTTCATAGGAAAGGATTCTGATAGGATAGATGCTCTTTTAGTCGCTACAAAAAATGAAGCTGAAGATGAAATCAGGTTGAAATTTATCCCTCGTCATCAAGTCACTAAATTTCCGTTGGAAAATAAAGTCCTAAGAAATTCTGAAACTAATCGACTCACTCAGTTATCTATAGAGGCGCTGATTTCAACATTTATGGGCATTGAGGAGGCATTGTTTGAAAGCAGCCATCATGATCTGTATGCCTTACATCCTGACAATAGTATACAACTAAGAGACTGTCAGTGGGAAACCCATTATATTGAAGAATGTTGGGTGATTAGTGCAGGAGGAGTTGTACGATACATTACTTGTACTAACACAGACATTGAAACAGTCTTTGTTGGTTGTACCGGTGGATTAGGAGGAGTACCTAATTTGGGCGGAGGAGGAAATGGTGGGACAACCACTACATCAGGGAACCCTACTCGAGATCCTTGCAAGGAGGATGGTAAAGGTTGTCCAGAAGATGATACCGATGATGAAGAAGAAGAATTGAATATTCTACTCTCTTTATTGCTTAACAAACCAGATAATGTAAACAACAATATCGACCCTAGCGTTTATCCATGCGGTCATGGTGCAGTAAGCGATTTTCAGTCGCAGTTAGGCGGAACCTTAGGTGAAATTCTGAATAACATATTTAATGCAACTGAGACAATCGAACTTAACATTGCGGTTGACCCAGGTCTTATTGGTTCAGGAGATCACGCAGTTACTACACGAGAAACTAGTCTGCCAGGAATATACATGGGAGGGACAATTAAGCTGAATCCTGACTTTTTGAATTGTACAAAAGACGAAATTTACTCCACATTGTTACACGAACTTATTCATGCATACATCAATTTTAATGCAGATAATTTGAGCTATGAAGAATTTAATGCTAGGTTTCCTGGGTATCCTTCAATTGCTTATGGTAGCCCTAACGATGGTTTCACTAATTATGCCCACCACGTTATAATTGCTGAAAGATATACTAATGAAATACGATTGGCATTGTTGGATTATAACCCAAACCTTTTACCACAAGCAGCATGGGACTTAAGCTGGGTCGGTCTTCAAAGTACACAGGCTTTCCGAGATTTACCGGAAAGTGACCGAAATAGT
Source organism: Lewinella sp. (assembly GCA_045110355.1). Taxonomy (GTDB): domain Bacteria; phylum Bacteroidota; class Bacteroidia; order Chitinophagales; family Saprospiraceae; genus Neolewinella. The sequence continues at coordinate 5,117 of JBGCFZ010000226.1, forward strand.
ATTGGCTTAACTAACAGTGCGGCAAACTGTTCAACCGTTACTGGTGATACCAGAACATACAACTGGAAGCCATGCTAGTAAAAAGAACAAGTCTCCTGAAGTCATTACTCGTACTCGCCATCTTGATGTGCGCACTAAGCAGCGCTCATGCCCAAGGCTTTTTTAAAGAGAAGAATCCTAGCGATGTCGCTAGAGCAGTGCATACAAGTTTTCTTCACAGTACTAAGCTTCTTCTTTATCCCGAAAAATATCCAAGCGGAGGACTCTTTCTCATCAAAGTGAATGAAGCAGATGGTAATCTTCAACTGCTTACGCACATCGTCTTCAATCAAGAAAACTCAAAGGTCTACACCGAGCGATTTCGTAAACTGGCAGAAGAAGTGGCGGAGAGATTGCGTGATATAGAAGCTCCCGAGGAATGGACAGAGGACATCTTTGTAGCCCCTTTGGCGATTATTGATGCGGCGGAGGGATATAGTGTTCCAACCGTTTTTCACGTCAACCCGGAAGCAAAAAAAATGATGGAGTTCTTCACTGACAGGAAAGATTTTCGGTTGTTGCCAATTGTGCGGGGGCAGCAAAAATCAAGGAATCCTAGGTACTTTCATAAAGAGAAGCAATAGTTGTATTAACAAGGCGAACTACCTTTGCCTCTATGTACCTGGATCTTCTAAAATCCCTAATCTCTACCCCCTCCCTTTCTCGCCAGGAAAAGCATACAGCTGACCTGATCGAAACATTCTTCCGGGAGCGTGGTCTTTCTCCCAACCGCCACCTAAACAACGTCTGGCTCCGCAGCCGGAACTGGCAGGAGGGCCAACCGGTAATCCTGCTGAATTCTCATCATGATACCGTTAAGCCAGCTGCCGGTTATACCCGAGACCCACATGATGCGGGAGTAATTGACGGTAAGCTCTATGGCTTAGGAAGTAATGATGCGGGCGGTGCGCTGGTCTCCCTGATCTCCACTTTCGTTGAACTGGAGAACGACTCTGGCCTCGGTTGTAACCTAATACTTGCGGCAACGGCTGAAGAAGAAATCTCGGGTCCCAACGGTATTGCTGCGCTTTTACCCTTACTTGGCCACATTGATGCTGGCATTGTTGGCGAGCCGACCTTACTGGACCTGGCCGTGGCCGAGCGCGGCCTGGTCGTCATTGACGGGGAATGCCAGGGCGTAAGCGGGCATGCTGCCCGCAAAGAAGGCGTAAATGCGTTGTACCTGGCGCTTGACGATATTCAGGCCATTCGCAGCCACGTATTTACCCGGGCCAGCGAGTTACTGGGGCCGACGAGTGCAAATGTCACGGTACTGAATTCCGGGACCCAGCACAATGTGGTGCCTGATCGGGCTACGTTCCTGATTGACCTGCGGGTTAATGAGGCTTACCGTAATGAAGAAGCGGTGGCGGAATTACAGGCAGTTTGCGCCACTGCCGAACTAAAGGCGCGCAGCCTGCGGCTGCAATCCAGTGGAATTCCACTTACGCATCCACTGGTTCGTGCCGGACTGCAGGTCCGGCCAGAGGCGAAAACCTACGGCTCCCCCACCCTAAGCGATCAGGCATTGATGCCCTTTCCGACCCTGAAGCTCGGCCCGGGCGATAGTGCCCGAAGCCATACGGCTGATGAATACATCTACGTTGAAGAGATTGAAGCGGCAAGGAAGATGTATGCGGCTTTATTACGAATAGCGTTCGCGAGCCACGCGTAGCAATGGACTTTAGTCCATTTGTTGTTTTCGTTGGACTTTAGTCCACTTGTCTTTTTTGTTGGACTAAAGTCCAATGTTACGCGCCCTAAAACTTTTTTTCACCTCAAAGCAGCGTTCTTATCCCCCTTGCCGTTCTAACCACAGTTTTGATGATGAAAGATTCTACAGCCTCACTTTATTCTCACTAGTAGTTTTGTTTTACAGGCTGTTTACGAAAATGGGGAAAATGGACTCGGTCCGTTTTCCCCATTCTTTTTTTGGCGGGTACGCAGGATGCAAGGCGAGTTGAATAGGCCGTGTCCCTCATCCCTACTTTGTAGTGGTCCTGCTATTTCAATCGTTCCAGGAACAGCTTCGACCAAACAACGAAACGGCCGCCAGCACCAAAGCTGACGGCCGTTTGTCATAGCATTTATTTCGTCGTACTCACGAGCGAAGCGAGCTGGTACGTGCGGTAGCTTATCAATCTACAAGCGCGAAGCGCGTCTAGTAAATGAGCGAAGCGAACGCCTATGAGCTCGCGCAGCGAGCGTCTATTTAGCGCGCGAAATTAACCGCCCGGGTCTCCCGAATCACCATCACCTTGATCTGGCCAGGGTACTGCATAGATTCCTGAATCTCCTGGCTAATCTTGAAACTGAGTTCATTGGCATGCTGATCGGATACCTTGTCGGCTTCCACCATCACGCGGAGTTCCCGACCTGCCTGCATGGCAAAAGCGGATTCTACGCCAGGGTTCTTCTTGGCAATCTCTTCCAGCTCTTTGATCCGGTTGATGTATCCGTCGAGGACTTCCCGCCGGGCACCCGGCCGGGCGCCGCTGATGGCATCACAAGCTTGCACGATGCAGGAGATGATGTTGTTCATCTCAATCTCGTCGTGGTGCGCACCTACGGCGTTCACCACAATGGCATCTTCCTTCAACTTTTCACACAAGGCCATGCCGTAAAGGGCGTGACTCAGTTCGCTGTCTTCTTCGGCTACTTTACCGATGTCGTGCAGCAGTCCGGCGCGTTTAGCCAGCTTGATCTGCTTTTTGTTGAGGCCCATCTCTGCTGCCATGGTGGCACAAAGGTGAGCAGTCTCTACGGAGTGCTTCAGCAGGTTCTGACCGTAGCTGCTGCGGAAGCGCATACGGCCAACGTAGCGAATCAACTCATTGGGCAAACCGTGAATATCAAGTTCTACCACGGTCTTCTTACCGATTTCCATGATCTGCTGCGTCAACTCCTTACGGGTCTTATTCACCACTTCTTCCACGCGGGCTGGGTGGATACGACCGTCGGTGACCAGACGCTTCAAAGAAAGGCGGGCAATCTCCCGGCGAATCGGATCAAAGCTGGAGATGATGATCGTTTCCGGTGTATCGTCTACCACGAGTTCAGCACCGGTTGCCGCTTCGATGGCCCGGATGTTCCGGCCTTCCCGACCGATGATCTGGCCCTTAACGTTGTCGTTGTCGAGTGCAAATACGGAGACGGTATTTTCAATGGTCATTTCGGCACACATCCGTTGGATGGTGTTGATGACAATTTTCCTGGCATCCTTAGCAGCTTCTTCCCGGGCTTCTTCCAGGAGTTCCCGCTTGAGGTTGAGGGCCTCGTTAGCGGTTTTATTTTTCACGTCTTCCAGCAATCGGGTCTTGGCGTCCGCCTGGCTGAGACCAGCAATTTTTTCCAGTTCGTTGGTGAAGCGGTCATGCTGAGTGTCCAGTTCTTCCTGCTTCTGCTTAGCTAAGGCCAGTTCCTGATCAAGTAGCTTTGTCCGCTCGTTAAGCTTTTGTTCCTCTTGCACCAGGGCTTTTTGCTCGCGGGCAATCTCCGCACGTTCTGAATTGAACCCAGACCGCTCTTCTTTCATCGCAGTGGCCTCTTCTTTCAGCGCTTCCCGCTTTTCTTTCAGTTCAACCAGTTCGTCCGCTTTTTCTTGCTTAAACTCCTCCTTAAAGCGTTGGAATTTTTCCCGGCTCTCCTTGATCTTTTCTTTCTTGAAGGCTTCTTGCTTTTCCTTGAATTCAGCAAAGGATTTCTCTGCCTTTAATTTGGCTTCCGATACGGTTTTCTCTGCTTTTAGCTTAGCCTCGGCAATAACTTTTTCGGCTTCCAGCTTATAACTTTGGTCTTGCTTGGTATTGCCTTCTTGTAATTTCTTACGCTGGCCTGCTCCGACGAAGTACGTGACGATAACGCCCAGTACCAATCCGACAAACCCTAAAATATATTCCATTTTGGTAGTGATTGAGTAGATGAAAGAAATGGTGCCTTCAGTAATTACCGAAGCACGAATAATATGCCGATAACATCGGCGCTACAAACAATCAACAGTCGAGGATAAATCAGCGGCGTACCCTAAATTGCCTATCAAATATCAAGAATTGTATCTCGCATATCTTCAGAGCATGCCGTCCACCAGCGTATTTAACGCTTGTAAGCGGTGGGCGAGCTCTCCCTCCAGGCTGGTGTCAGCCATTTTACGGGCACTGCGGAGTTCATCAGCATAAGTCAGCAGCGTCATCACCAGGCAATCCTGCTTGTCGCGATCGGAGTACTTGACCTGGAAATCATTGAATCGTTCGTTGATTTCCTGGACGAGTGCACGCAAGCCTTCTTCTTCCCGAGCGGAGATGCGCAGTGGGTAAGGACGGCCGGCGATGACCACGATGATGGGGTTAATATCCTGGGCGGATTCTGCCATAGTGCTAATTCCGTTGCAGCCAGTCCAGGCACCGGTCTACCTCCTGGAGGCAAAACTCAATGGTCTCCCGCTGTTGTTTACTGATGGCGGTAGCACTATTAGGTGCTTCCGATTTATCCGTTTCAGGTTCAGCGGCGGGCTGACTGCGTTCTAATTTATCCTTCAGCGAGTTCACGATGCCGGTTTGGCGATCGAGCACTTGCTTGAGTTGTTGATTTTCGGCAAGCACGCGCTCATAGTCCGCCCGTTGGCGGTCAGCGGAGGCGTTCAATTGCCGGAGTTTTATTTCCAGACCATCTAGTAGTGCTAGAGGTTCCATTTATTTAAGTTGCAGGTTACAGGTTGCAAGATGCAGGTTAACGGGATGCAAGTTAATACGATCAGGGGAATAACCTGCAACGAATAACCTGCAACCTGCAACCTGTAACTTGTAACCTGATGGTTAACGGCGCACTTCGGCTCCCAATTGCTTGCTGAGGCTACCTTCGATGGAAGACATGACTTTGTCTACCTGTTTATCTTTGAGTGTTTGCTCATTACTTTCCAACTGGAAGCTGACGGCGTAGCTCTTTTTGCCCGCACCGAGTTGTTCTTCGTTTTCGTAAACGTCGAACAGGTTGATGTCCGTAAGGAGTTTTTTCTCCGCTTTCCGGGCAAGACGCTCAACGTCGGCGAAGCTGACCTTCTTGTCGAGAATAAGTGCCAGGTCACGACGGACCGAGGGGTATTTACCCGGCGTGGAAACCTGTACGGGCTTCTTGGGTAAGACCTTCAGCACGTTGTCCCAGTTAATATCAGCGTAGAAGACGTCGGCTTTTATTTGGCGCGCACGCAGGTGCAGGGGAAGGACCTGACCAAAGTCCGCTAATACCATCGGCCCTTTGTGGTACCGTAGGCCGTAGCTGAATTCGTCGGCCGGAGCCTCGTCCGTTCGGTAGCCGTTAATGCCAAGCCGTTGGAATACCAACTCGACGGCTGCCTTAAGGGTGTAGAAACCGACTTCGTTCTTCCCCTTCGGGGTAGGGTGCCAGGTTTCATCCTGCCGCTGTCCTGTCATGGTGAGCGTGAGGTGGTTAACTTCTTTGTACTTCTCTCCGTCGAGATGGTAACTACGGCCGAATTCGAAGAGGCGCAGGTCATTCTGCTGGCGGTTCAGGTTGTGGGCCACGGTGCCGAGGGCACTTTGCAGCATGCCCGGGCGCATGACGTTGAGGTGAACGTTGGAGGTATTGTTGATGTACACCAAACCTTCCATCTGCTTACCTTCCTCCACGTCGCCGTAGAAACGGCTTTCGTCGAGGGACAAGGCCATCATTTCATAGAATCCGTTGGTAGCCAGCAGGTCGCCAGTCAGTTCACGGATGTAGTTGGGGTCCGGGTTCGGTGCTACGATCATGGCCGTAGTGATCATCTGCGGAATGGGCACGTTGTCGAAACCGTAGATGCGGAGAATTTCTTCAATGACGTCAATCTCCCGGACTACTTCTGATTTGTTGGTAGGGACGGCTACGACGAAACCGTCGTCATCGTTACTAACGATGTTCATGCCCATGCTTTCCAAGATGTTTTGCACCTGCGGCCGCGCCAAATCGGCACCAATCACGTCCACCACCCGTTGGTCACGAACCCGGATTTCCAGCGGCTTAACGGGGTTGGGATATATGTCCAGCAACTCACTGGTCACTACACCACCGGCCAGTTCTTCCAGTAAAAGTGCAGCCCGTTTGAGGGCATAAACGGTGATGTTCGGGTCACTGCCTTTCTCGAATACCCGAGCGGCATCAGTGCGCAGCGTGTGGCGCATACTGCTGCGTCGGGTAGTGCCGGCTTCGAAATGTGCGGCTTCGAGGAAAATCTTTGTGGTACCATCGGTTACTCCGCTGCTTGCCCCACCGAATACACCTGCGATACACATCGGCTGATGATTGGCATCACAGATCATCAGGTCGTCGGCGCTGAGGGAGCGCTCTACCTCATCGAGGCTGAGGAATTTGGTGCCTTCTGGTAGCTTTTCAACGACGATTTCTCCGCCACTAATTTTGTCCAGGTCAAAGGCGTGGAGCGGCTGGCCAAGTTCGTGCAAAACGAAGTTGGTAACGTCCACCACATTATTGATGGGCCGAACACCGATGGCTTGCAGCCGAGTGCGCAGCCACTCAGGGCTTGGGGCCACGGTCAGGTTCTCGATGGTAAGACCTGCGTAACGTGGCGCATGGCCAGTGTCTTGTACGGTAACTTTTATTGGTGCATTACTGCCAGCTTTGAAAGCACCGACATCTGGCCGCTGTACGGCGACACTTTTATCATAATTGACGTTGAGGGCTGCCGCCAGGTCAAAGGCCACCCCAAGGTGGTTGGTGGCATCGGAACGGTTGGGGGTAAGGCCTATGTCGTAGACGTAATCTTCTTCGAGTTCGAAAACCTCCGCTGCGGGGGTGCCGGGCTTATAAGGTTTGTCGAGTACGATGATGCCATCATGGCTTTCACCAAGTCCGAGCTCATCTTCTGCACAAAGCATTCCGGCAGAAACTTCTCCCCGGATTTTACCTTTTTTGATTTTGAAGGGATCTCCAACTAAGGGATGTAGCATGGCGCCAACGGTCGCCACCACCACGTGCTGACCTGCTGCCACATTAGGGGCACCACAGACAATAGAGACGGGCTCACCGGCACCAGTATCAACTTTTGTTAAAGACAAGCGGTCGGCACCGGGGTGCTTGCCACATTCGAGTACGTGGCCTACGACTACACCGGCTAGGCCGCCAGGAACGGATTCTACTTTTTCCATGCCTTCTACCTCCAGACCGGTGCCGGTCAGCACTTCGCCAATGGCGGTAGGATCGATATCGATGGCTAGATACTGGCGCAGCCAGTTAAGGGACACTTTCATAGGCGGCAAAGGTAAAAAAGGTTGTCGGGTTTTTATGGAGGTTCACTTAAGCATTGGTGAAGATCATAAGGTGATGTCAAAACCTGAATACGCCCATGAGAAGTTTCGGTCAGGGTAGAATGTTGAAAATTTTAATAATAGGAGTCATCCCGAAATTATTTATGCGCTGACAATCTCCCCGTTATTATTCAACACAGAAATAACGAAAAGCACGAAAGAACACCGAAATGATGAGCTATTTCACCATTTTTTGTGCCTTTTGTGCCTTTGGTATTTTTCGTGTCTTTTGGGATAAACTCCCCATGCCAGACTTGATGCCGATGGGTTGTCGTTAGACAGTAAGCCTAACCGTTGATGTGCCTTAACATCGTATTATTCCGTGGTAAAAGTTACCAGAAATTCGGGAAGGACTCATGTTTTAAGGTCCTCAAAGGTTAAATTTTACCATATGTCGTGATATTTTTTCCCCATACCTCATATTATTGTGCCATCTTTGTTAACCTTACCTTCGTTCTACGGTTATGATTATAACGGCCTTCCCAGAAGCTTAACTATGAAATTACATCTACTCTTACTATTTATGGCCCTCAGTATTTGCAGTTACGCGCAGCGTAATGCTTTACGCGTAGAGCCAGCCACGGTAGTGAAAGACGTAGTTGTAGATGATTTGGATGATGAATACCAGGACCTCACTACCATTACGGTGACCAATGATTCGCCAAGAGCTATTAGATTGGTCCGTAAGCAGGTCGTTATTGGTAAGCCCTCCGAGTGGAAATACGGAACATTCACGAGCCGTAGCCGAAATACGCCCTACGTACTTTCAAAAGCTAACAACACCAATAATCCGCCAATCAATTTGCCCCCCGGTGCGTCGGCCACGTTTCAGGTAGTGCTTCAGCCATTTGGCATTGTTGGAGACGGAAGGGTAGAGGTCCGGTTTTCTGACCTGAATGACCCTGGTAAAACTCTTGGCAAAGCAGTTATTACTTCCGAAATTATTCAACGGTCTGGCACCGAAACAACCCCAGGTAGTTCGAATGTTGCCGGAGGAGATAGTCGGCCAGCGCCTAAATCAGTCCGGGTTTACCCCAACCCTACGCGGGAAAGCCGCTTTTTCGTGGAGACTCCTCCCGGAACTAAGATCGGTCGTATCGAAGTCTCCAATACCCTCGGTAATCGCCTGAAGAAATTTGATCGTCCTTCGGGAAAGGATGGTTACGACGTTGAAGGGCTGCCCGATGGTCTGTACCTCATCTCTATCTACGACGATAAGGGAAAAAAGCTTAAAACGCTGCGACTTTTGCATCGTCAGTACGGAGCTTAAGCGCGGAGCGCTTAAGGTAGACGAAAAATCGCTTTGCTCCTTTTCTTATATACGGCCTTCGGCCTTATAGACGCGCTGCGCTTGGTAGATTTATAGGCTCCGCACGGCTCTACTCACTTCGTTCGTTATTCCTTCACTACTCCAATGATGGTAACTCTGTGGAACCTCTGTGCCTCCCACTGCGATGACCTCTGTGAGGACAATTAGCTGAGTAGCAGCCTGAAACATTGATCTCCTATAAACCGTAAAACGACAAAGACCTGATCTTGTCTGCACCGATCAGACCGCTAACTTTGTTGTCCCTTTCCACAGGAATGCTTTACCCCAATGACCACAACAGACGTCTCCTCCCAAATTCTTTCCGAACTCGCCAGCCTGCGTATTGCAGCTGCCGGACTCAATCGGGTTCCGCCATCAGGCTTAAATAATTGCTTGCTGAAACTGGCAGCCTTGACGGAAGCAAACATGGTTCCCATCCTGGCTGCCAACGCGCTTGATCTGGCCCGGATGGATCCGGAAAACCCGAAATACGATCGCTTGTTGCTGAATGAAGACCGGTTGCGGGCCATTGCGGAAGATTTGCGACGGGTCGCGGCTTTGCCTTCTCCCCTTGGTGTTGTGTACGAGGCCAGTACCCTGGCTAATGGATTGGAGCTAAGCCGGGTGAGTGTACCAATTGGCGTAGTCGGGATTGTCTTTGAATCCCGGCCTAACGTGACGTTCGATGTTTTTGCGCTTAACCTCAAGGCTGGCAATGCGTCGGTGTTGAAGGGAAGCCGGGACGCCAGCGAAAGCAATCGGGCCATCAAGCAGCTAATCGACGAGGCACTTGCAGCTACCGGCCTTCCGCCCGCCTGCTACCTCGCTCCGGCCGAACGCGAAGCGCTTCCTCCCATCCTTAAGGCTGATGGACTGGTGGATGTTATTATTCCAAGGGGGAGCCAGGGGTTGATCGATTTTGTTCGGGCTAACTCATCCGTGCCGGTTATTGAAACGGGGGCCGGTATTTGCCATACCTACGTCGATGCCGACGCTAACCTGGAATGGGCTAAAGCAATCATTACCAACGCCAAGAGCCGGCGGGTCAGCGTCTGTAACGCATTGGATTGCCTGCTGGTGCACACCGATCATCTTGGTGACCTCCACGATTTGATCTATGATTTAGGAAAGGATCACAACTGTGTGGTATATGCTGATCCGGATGCTTTTGCGGTTACCGTTGGTCTTTATCCGGGGGAATTGCTTGAAGCTACGGAAGAAAGCTTTGGCACCGAATTCCTGAGTATGAAGATGTCCATCAAATGCGTCAGTGACATCAGTGAGGCCATTGCCCACGTGGAACGCTACGGCAGCCGGCACAGTGAAACTATTGTCAGCAACAATCCCGAGAATATTCAACGGTACCTCAAAGAAGTAGACGCTGCGGTAGTTTACGCCAACGCCAGTACGGCCTTTACCGACGGTGGGCAGTTTGAACTGGGCGCGGAGATTGGCATCAGTACGCAAAAACTCCACGCCCGTGGACCGATGGGCCTGGCTGCGCTGACCAGCTACAAGTGGTTAGTTATGGGCCAGGGCCAGGTTCGGTAGTTAATGGTGGGTAGTAGATAGTGAATAGGGCAGCCGCTGTTTTTTGCTCGCTTCGCTCGTTCGTTGGAAGAACCATTAAGGCACTCAGGCATTAAGGGCTACACTAAGATTCGTTTATCGTAATGCTCTCCCCACTAAGCCGTAGGTATGCACGAGCACTAGCGAGCACCCCCTTGCGGCAGCACTATACACTACCAACTACCGACTACCAACTATTGAATACGCTTCGTGCAATTCCCGTACCGTCCGATCTGCCTGATAGTGCTCCGTAATGTAGGCTTTCCCGGCAGGACCGAGTCGTTGTCGGAGGGCTTCGTCTTCGGCAATCCGGGTCATGGCCTCGGTGAGTGGTTCGTCGTCTCTGGCTGGAATGATCAGGGCGGTTTCGTTGTTGATGCCCAGCCCCTTGTTACCTCCGATGTCGGTCATAATGGTTGGCCGACCGAGGAACATACTTTCCAATAAGACTTTGCTTAGCCCTTCGCCTTTGACGCTGGGGAGGAGGCTTACGTCAGCGGCTGAAAGGATTCGGAGCACGTCGGTACGGAACCCCGCAAAAGTGTATTGATGCCCGTAATAGCTGTCGGCAAGGTCAGACTCAAGCTCGGGGGTTTCCAGGCCGCGACCAACGAAGAGGAAATGTAGGTTTAACTCCGGCGGGAGCCGGCGGATGGCAGTGCCTAGATAGTCCATTCCCTTCATCCGGCGGGCATTGGCTACGATGATGATGGTGATTCGTTCCGGGGGGATGTCAAACTCCTCTTCGAGATTGATGGGGGTAATACCTGCGTACCATTCAGGGTCATGCCCTTTTCCGGCCACCAGGGTTTTACTTTTATCGAAGAATGGTAGGCGGTCAAAACTGTCCTTTACGGCCTGGCTGACGCAGATGATGCCATCAACCCGCCGGTTGAGGTGCTGAAAATAGGCACCGGGATCCCACCAATGGATGTTGCCAGTGTAGCCCCGGTAGGTCAATACTTTACCTGGCCAGCCTTTGGCCGCACGAATGCCCGCAACAATACTTTTGTTGTTGAAGAGGTGAAGCAGGTCGTAGTGATTGGTATTTAGTTCGGCCCGGATGCCATCGCGGTCGGCTGCTCCGAACTTTGACTCCGGATGCCAGTCGATGACCCGTACGCCTCCAGCTTCCAGTTCGTCGATATAATTAGCGCCATCCCGGCGGGTCATTACCGTTACGGAGTACCCATAATCGCGGACCAGGCCGGTGAACCAACGGCCCTCAGGTCGGACGGCGTTGAGGCTGTCCCGGTAATCACTGACGACTAGGAGGGAGGTTGACATCGATGGTAAAAGTTTATCGGTAAGGTACCGGGTTGAGGGAAATTAACGACGGCGTTCGGAGGAGCACACTTTGCTCCAAAACCTCTTTTTGCACCTGCGTCCGCGCCTATTTAGTCAAGAAGTCAAAGAGTCAGCACAACGATAAAGGAGGACTCCCTGACTGGGTGACTATCTGACTTCTTGATTTTCAGGCTACCTCCGGGAGTAATTCGGCGCTTCCTTAGTAATCGTTATGTTGTGTGGGTGGCTTTCCATCATGCCGGCTCCGGTGATGCGTACGAACTGTGCCTTTTGGAGGTCATCGATGGTGTGGGCACCGCAGTAGCCCATACCGGCACGGAGGCCACCGAGGTATTGAGTCATCACTTCGGCCAGACTGCCTTTGTAGGGTATCCGTCCTTCGATACCTTCCGGTACCAGTTTCTTGACGTCGTCTTCTACGTCCTGAAAATACCGGTCTTTACTTCCCTTGTTCATGGCACCGAGTGATCCCATGCCACGATAGACCTTGAACTTACGGCCATCAAACAGAATTGTTTCTCCCGGGCTTTCGTCTACTCCCGCAAACAGGCTGCCGGCCATGATGGTCGATGCGCCCGCTGCCAAAGCCTTTACGATGTCTCCGGAATAACGAATCCCACCGTCTCCGACGATAGGAATACCGGTGCCTTTAAGTGCTTCGGCTGCGTTGTGGATGGCGCTCAACTGAGGAACGCCAACGCCAGCAACAATTCTGGTTGTACAGATGGAGCCTGGCCCTACACCAACTTTTACGCCATCGACGCCAGCATCAGCGAGTGCTTTTGCTGCGGCTCCGGTGGCTACGTTGCCTCCAATGACCTGTAGCTCCGGGAAGGCATCCTTCACTCGGGTAACGGCGTCCAATACACCTCGGCTGTGGCCGTGGGCGGTGTCGACCGTAATGGCATCAACGTTGACGTTAACGAGGGCCTGTACCCGTTCCAGCATGTCTGCCGTGACGCCGATGGCGCCACCCACAACGAGGCGGCCAAAGCTGTCTTTGCAGGCATTGGGATAGTCCTTTACCTTCATGATGTCCTTGTAGGTAATGAGCCCTTCCAGAAGACCGCTTTTGCTTACTACGGGTAGTTTTTCGATCTTATGGCGCTGGAGGATATCTTTTGCCTGATCCAATGTTGTTCCTACGGGAGCGGTGACCAGGTTTTCGGTCGTCATGATTTCGCTGATGCGACGCTGTGGATCTTTTTCAAAGCGTAAATCCCGGTTGGTCAGGATTCCGATCAGGTGATAATTATCGTTCACGATAGGAATTCCGCCGATGCGGTGGCGCTTCATCAGGGCTTTAGCGTCGGCCACAGAAGCATCCGCCTGGAGCGTAACGGGGTCAACGATCATGCCAGACTCTGAGCGTTTGACCATGCGGACCTGTTCGGCCTGTTGTGCGATGGTCATGTTTTTATGAACAATACCGATGCCGCCCTGGCGGGCGATGGCGATGGCTAGTCTGCCATCAGTTACGGTATCCATCGCTGCAGAAACAATGGGGGCATTGAGCCGAAGCCCGCGCGTGAGTTGGCTGGAAAGATTGACTTCGCGGGGAAGTACTTCACTATAGGCGGGGAGTAGGAGGACATCATCAAAAGTGAGGCCCTGTTCGGCAAACTTGGGGGGATAGTTCGTTTCCATGCGCAAAGGTAGGGAAGATCGTTGAATTTCAAAACGGATTTTGCGGGGATGGTGGTTTGGGAGTAGTTCTTTTCCAACTTTTTAAAAAGTTGGACCTGAGCATTCATGCGGGTTTCAGGACTATAGGATGAATCTTTTCCAACTTTTTAAAAAGTTGTAAGCTGGGGCAGATGAACGACAATTTAGACGCGAAGACCCAGTGCAACAACAACCCACTCATCCCGCCGCGATCGCCAACGTCGCAATCCCAAGTCGTAAACCCGGATGGTGCTCCAACAGCACATTGCCGCAGAAGTCGAGCGTAGCACCGGTAGTCAGTACGTCATCAATTAGCAAGAGATGTTTGTTCGTGAAATTTCCAGTGCCAATAACGAAAGATTCCCGGGTGTTTTCCACCCGTTCGAAACGACTTTTTTTCGTTTGAGAGCCTTTGAAACTGCTTCTGCGTAAAGCATTTGGATACATGGGTTTGCCGAGTGTCCGGGAAATGCCCCTGCCAATTTCTTCCGCCTGATTGTAGCCCCGTTGGTGGCGTCGATCGGGATGTATGGGGACTGGAACCAACCCGTCTAAATCTTTAAGTGCCGGATGTTCTTGCAGCAACGTTCCCAGCCGCTGACCTAGTTCAACGCCAATATCTGGCCGATGATGGTACTTCAGTGCATGGATCAATTGCTGGCATACAGTACCGGTGTTGAAGGAGAGTAAGGCGGCCCCGAAGGTAAGCGGCAAGCGGCCCGTTAGCCGATCGGTCAGCTCATTTTCTGGGAGGAGCCAGTGTTCCGTCAGCGCAAGTTCACTTTGGCAGGGAACGCAAAGTTGAGTGGGCTGACCACGGGCAACCGTTTGCCGGCAATTGAGGCAGAGGCGAGGATAGAGCAGGCCGGATAACCCTTCGCCGAGGATGCTGAGTCGCCGCTTAATCGACATATTCCCACTTACGCATGAAGCGCAGACCAAAGCTGATTTCAATGGTAACGTTTCTGATTTGTCGGGCACTGATCGTTCGTGGTGCACCTCCAAAAGGATCAATCACGTTTTCAATTGGCGGTTGATTATACTGGAAGTTGAAATCAGGATTTACGGTAAGTTCTACAAAGCCACTCACGTTATTGGAAATAGGTATCAATGCGCCACCACCAAAAATGGCTCCGTAAGTCACTTCATTGATGAAGTCCGGGCTTTCGAAAGGGTAGTTCAGCCGGAAGGCGTTACCAAAGGAGCCGGAGAGTTGGTCGTACTTGTCCAGGTTGGTATCCAGATTGTAATCAACCCTTAGGCCGAGGACGTAATAAATATCCGCAAGCCTGGTATAGCTAAAGACAGATTTGGCACCGATCCCAAGTGAAATGTTCTGGAATCTAAAATCATCTGCTGGTAACGTCACCTGATTGCCACCAAAAGTAAACCCGCGCCTCCGGCTAATTTTACTGCCACGGATGTGGTACCCCAACTGGCCGAAAAAACTGAAGCGTCCCTGGGCCGGAATGGTTTCGTAGTACAGTGCGCCATGGTAAGCTAATAGTAACTCGGTTTCTAACCCGGACCAATCCTGATTGCCCAAACTAGGTCCGCCCTTGATGCCAAAAAGGTAGCCTCCCCAATCGACACCGTATTCTCCCTCTTGTTCGAGGTCCTGAGCGATGAGTTGGTCTTGTCCAAATACAAGCGTCAGTAATAAAAGTAGAAAGAGCTTTAGCCGCACGAAAGATGATTTGTTGTAGGGCTAAGGTAAGTCGTGCTGTAGCCTTCAGACAAACTTTTGCCAGGCTTAGACCAGCAAAAGTTTGAAGGACGATTGAATCAGCGACCAACGATGACACAACCGTTCCTATATTCCGGAGTACCTGATGTACGAGCAAAAGGGTGTATTCTTCTGATGCTGTATCATCCCAATGGCTGAACCATCAGATTATCGAATCCGAAGACGCTGACCGATAGAAATCGTATTTCCAGTAAGGCTATTCAACTGCTTGAGGGCATCTACCGTCAGGCCATAACGCCGACTGATGGCATAAAGCGTTTCACCTGCAGACACACTGTGGAATTGTTCCGCAGTGTTTGTCGGAGGAGTATTTGGCTGGCTGGGAGGATTCGTTACGGCTGGTGGTAACACAACCGGGGGCACCGGAGACGGGGTAGTTGTCGGAGGAGTTGTTGGCCGTGGGGTCGTCGTTGGAGGAATATTCGTGCCGGGGGTTGGCGTGCCAGGGTTGGTGGTCGTGTCTACTGGGTCATCGATGATAATCCGGCCATTATCATCCGTGGGGACATTGTCCACCGGAGCATTGGGATCACGCTCACCTTCCATACGAACGAGTTCTTTAACCCTTCCTCCTCGTAATTTTATGCGCTCGCCCGTGGCAGGATCACTGTTCTCACGTAAGCGGTTCCGTTTGGCAAGTTTGTCCAGTTTTAGAGCATAGCGTTGAGCGATGTCGTAAAGGTTCTCACCTTCTTCCACCACGTGGTACTGCTCGTAGCCACGGTAAGCGTTGCGTTTTTTCTGGAGGTAAACCCGATCACCAGATTGTACATTCTGGTTTTCCTGGCGTAAGCCTTCGTTGTAGTCCAGTAGGCGGCTTACGCTAACGTCGACCTGTCGAGCGATTTCTTGTACACTGATGGGAGCATCGTTGACGAAGTAGCTGACGTCGTTGGTCCGTAGAATACCACGTTGTAATTCTTCGATGGGCTCCAGGACGACCTCGGGTGTTTCAACAACTACGCTTGATTGATCGTACTGATTGAGGTTGTACCGCTCAATCAGAGAAATGAGCAGTTTGGGATAGTTCGGGTTAGTCGCATATCCCGAACGGCGCAGGCCTTCTGCCCAGGCTTTATAGTCGTTGGGGTCAAGCCTGAAGAGGAAGCCATAGCGAAAAGATTTTGCCGGATCGCGCAAGAATTCGGAATGTGCAACGAAGCTGGCTTCGGCGTTCCGGTATTGTCTGAAACAACTTTTGATCAGGCGCCCCTGCTCGTTATAGTCGTCATCCTCTTTAAAGTATTTATCTCCGTTCCACTGACTGCCACACTTGATGCCAAAATGATTATTGGCACTGCGGGCAAGTCTGCTTTTGCCTGAATCACTTTCCAGGAGACCCTGTGCAAGTTTAATACTGGCTGGCACACCACTGCGTTCCATCTCCCGCATAGCTATTTTCTTATAGCGTTTGATGTAGTCGGCCTGGTCTACGACGGATGATGTCATCACTTGTTCGAGAAGGACCTCCGGCGAATCGGCAGCGGCCAGGCTAAGGGAGCTTAATAAAAGCAGGCTGGTGAATATGTACTTAATCATGTCTCTATGCTCTAAATGAATATCGGTGCGTGTTTAACGATAAAACAGGGCGCAACTGGTGTTTAATGTGTTGATTTTTTGTATTTGTTTAAGGGAAAGAAGTTGAGTTTAAGACTTTTTTAGTTGGCGATAAGCTTGAAATACTATCTCAAGAGTATTACATCCCCCGCTAATTCTACCGTCCGACCATCAAGTAATTGCACTTTTACCTTGTAAATATAAACGTCTTGCTCGTTGATCTTCCCATTTGGTGCTAAGCCATTCCAGCCCCAGGAAGTATCCGAAGGACTTACTTCATCCTCGAGGTAGTATACCATGGCTCCCCAACGATTGAAGATGGAGAAATTAGAGAAATTCAGTACCGTACTGGGCCGGGCGTAGAGACGGAAAAGATCATTGACGCCATCTTCGTTGGGGGTGAAGACATTCGGTACGAAAACGGGGACGAAATCATCGATGATCACTTCCACCATCGTGGAAGCAAAGCAACCGAATTCATCCGTCGCAGAAATTTGGTAGGTGGTGTTCTCCGTCGGGCCAACGAAAAAGTTGTCGTTGAAAATCATGGAGTCAGGCCATGGGCTTACCCGGAAACCTGCTACGTCAAGATTAGTCAGTATCCTGATGTTGGTACTGTCTCCCTGAGAAATTATGGCGCGCGACGGCGTAGCAAATACTTCGGCAAGTGGCGGTGGGCCGAAAGTGAAAGATTCAGATAACAGGCAACCATTCACGTCCTCAATCTCTAATAAGGATCGTCCATAGGGCAGCAGCAAGGTGTCCGGCAAGTTATTTATTGGCCTGAATCCGCTTTCATTACCCACGCGGAAGAGGTAAGGACTTACACCGCCTTGTACGTCCCTTAAGATGATGGAGGGTAAGGTATCCCGGCAATTGGCCTCTACTTCTGAAAGCACGGAGACCAGAATCTCGGGGGCAGTTAGCCCAATCCTGGCTTCGGCTCGGCAACCTCGTGAACTGGTTACCTGAACATTATAATTTCCGGCCGGCAGGTTACGTAATTCTGCATTTTCTCCACCGTTGTTCCACTGGAAAGTATAAGGAGGAACGCCACCACTAGGAATGGCAAGTACCTCTCCGTCTGAACCATCAGCGCAGCTTACGGCAAAAACGCCATCTCCGCTCAGGACATTGATATTTACCGCCAGGTCCGTTTCTCTGACGGTGATGCTGCCCGAACTGGTTGCCGGGCAAGGCCCTCCACCCGTTACGTCAATTATGGTTACTTCGAAACCAACGGGAACCAATCGGTTGATGGTCGTCGTTCCCGAAACCAACGTTATTCGCTCCGTGGTATTCGAACTTAGGATGACTGTAGCAATCCCCGGACCATCATAAGTCAGGTTGATTTCGAGCTCCCCTCCCGGGCAGATGATCCCGTCTCCTGAAATCACAACTTCAGGAATGGGGATGGTGCTTACGCTTACGAAAACCAGGCTGTCACAACCGTAACGATCAGGTAGGTCGAGTTGGGTAAGAACGTTATTTGC
The DNA here is from genome assembly GCA_045110355.1 of Lewinella sp. Taxonomy (GTDB): domain Bacteria; phylum Bacteroidota; class Bacteroidia; order Chitinophagales; family Saprospiraceae; genus Neolewinella. The sequence continues at coordinate 23,120 of JBGCFZ010000226.1, forward strand.
CGCACCATCGAAGAGCACATCTCCATACATAAGGGTAGCCCCTTCACAAATGGCAGTGTCTAGCATGCCAATCACTTCGGGATGGAAATCAATGCTAACCATTACGGTACTGTCGCAACCGGAGGCAGAAGGAATGGGGAGACGGATCATGCCGCTCGGACGGTTAATGTCGAAGTACTGTCCATAATAATTAAGGCGGGTATAATTACAGATGGTAGTGTCCAGTATTCCCATGGCTTCCGGGAAGAAGTCCACGTTAACCGTTACTGTGCTATCACATCCGTCCACTGAGGGCATTGGCACAACCACTTGTCCGGTGGTCCGATTGGAGTGGAAGATTTGACCAAAGTAATTCAGGCGTTGGCCAATACAGAGCGTTGTGTCAAGCGTACCGACAGAGGGCGCAAAAAAGTCAACGGTCACCATCACCGTGCTGTCACAACCATTGGCTGAAGGCGTTGGTACAACGACGCTTCCGGAGCGGCGGTTGTTGTTAAATGTTTGGCCGAAGAAATTTAATTGAGTGCCAATGCAAAGGGTAGTGTCAAGGGCGCTGAACGCAGGTGCAAAGTATTGAACGTTGATGAGCAGGGTGCTGTCACAGCCATTAACGGAGGGAAACGGAAGAACTGTTTGTCCCATTAGTCTATTCTCATCAAATACTTCACCGAAAATGTTGATGCGTTGCCCTTCACATAACATGGTGTCTAACCGGCCAATGGCCGGAGGGAATACCGTGACTGGTAAGCTGCGATCAACGGGCCGCAAACAACCGTTGCCATCGGTAATGTCAAGCAATCTGAGGGTGACGTCCTGAAGGGAGGTTAGCCCGAGGTCAATTGGGCAAATGGTCTCCTGTCCTGAGGTCGAACGATTAATCGTTCGGATCTGCTCAGGTTCACCTGGTCTGCTAAAGGCGTAATTAATGGCAAAGGGTGGGGTGCCCGAGAGGCCCAATTGGAGGTTGGTACAGCCCTCATCACATACACCAGAAATACCAGAGGTGGTGAGGCCAGGAATATCGGTAAAGGGTGAAATTATTACGCGTCCGGTCGCTTCGCATCCGGAGGCGTCAACAATGGTCACCCGGTAGACGCCTGCTCGCAAACTGTCTGATACTGCCAGGGTATCCCCATTGCTCCATTGGTAGGTGACGGCACCGAAGGGGTTAGTCGGGATGGCGGTTGCTGAACCCAAAGGGTTGTCGCAGTCAGGCTGAATGGTCGTTGTCATCAAACCGATCTGGCATGGGCCAGGGTTAACAATGGCGGAACATTCCGTCGTACATCCGTTTTGGTCAGTGATGACCAGATCATAGGTTCCAGGGCCCAGGTTGGTGAAAGTAGTATCCGAATTTGGACTCAGAGAAAAATTGCCGAGATCCCCACTCAGCATTACAACGTTTGATGCACCTGCGTTCCCGACTGATACTGTGCCGTCCATAATGCCGGCAATAGTTTCCGCAGTGGCACTGCAATTCATCGAAAGTAAAGGTGGTTGTGTAATGACTATGTTGTCAGTAGCCTGGCACCCGTTTGCATCGGTTACCACTACAGAATAGCCACCATTGATGAGGCCGCCAACGGGTGCAGTATTTGGCAAGGAATCTACCGACCAGTCATAGGTGATGTCGCCGGTTCCCCCGACGGCGGTTGCCAGTAAGCTACCAGTGCTGTCTCCAAAGCAGAGAATAGGATCAACCAGACTAAGGTTAACCGTCAGTAAGGCCGGTTCGGTCAGTATGATCGTGTCAGGCTCAAGCGGACACTGCGTCAGGTCCGAAATGTTGATGATATAAGTGCCAGGTGGTAAATCATTCACGACCCAAAGTCCATCATAAGCGTCTACGTTCCAATCAACGACTAATCCAGCCCCCGCTCCATTGATGTCAATAGCTATACGACCATCGTCGGCGTCAAAACAACGTGATTGACTGAAGGATGAAGTATAGGCCAGTGTACAAGGAGGTGGGATGATGGAAAACGTACAGCTACCCGTACAACCCTCAGTATTATAGACACTTACCACGTAATCCCCCTGTGGCAAATCATCCAGAAAGACATCTGGAACTGAGCTGACAAAAGTAGTATCCTTCGGGCCACTCAGGGTGATGAACCAATCAGGGCCACTATCAAAATTCAGGGTTACGCTTCCGTTACCGTTGACAGATGCGGGATTCTGAGGCGTACAGTTAGGGAAAATATTGCAATTGGCCTCTCCGATGGTGGCAACACAGGTACGGGTACAACCAGTCTGGTCAACGACTTCGAGGAAGTAAGCTCCTGCCGGGAGATTGCGGATGGTGTCCCCGTCGGTAATGATAAGGTTATTGACGGGCGGCAGAGTGTCCCCTGCCTGATCTACGGCGACGTAGCTCAACGAAAAGGGTGGGCTGCCTTCGCCCGTGAGGCTTAACCCAATCATACCATCATCCAGGAAGGGCAATGTCTCATCAACACCTCCACAATTGAAGGTGTAAGAAGGAGCGGAGATCAGCATGATGCTGCCAGTTTCAGAACAGTTTCGGCTATCGGTAACCGTGTAGGTATAGGTTCCCGGCCCTAAATTTTCCAATGCCGTAAGGGCTGAACCATCTACCCCAGGCCCGTTCCAAGACAGGACCGGGTTAAAACTGCCAGCAAAGGTGATCTCTATTCTGCCGTTAAGCCCTCCGTCACAATCACTGTTTTGTTGGTCGACGATGGCAACACTTAAGTCGTCACAATCGGGGGCCGCAATGGTTACCTGGCAATCTTCCGTACAAGTGCTTTCAAGATCAACAAGCGTGAAAACATAGTCGCCGGCCGGGAGATTTGGAATGATTACTTCTCCGTTTCCAATATTGAGCAAAGAGTCCACCGTAGGCCCGGTCCAGTAAAGGTGATAATCTCCAAGTCCGGAGATGACATCAATGGTGATGGAACCATCCGTACCATTGATGGTAGTCGGTATGCCACGGACTGCACAAGAGAAGGAGACGTTGTCGAGTTCTACAATATTTACGTCCCAGTAAGCTGTGCAACCATAATAATCCATGATCTCGGCGCTGTAAATGCCAGCGGTAAGATTGGTAATCTCGGGGCCAGTGGCGGAGAATGAATTCGGTCCGGTCCAGGTGATCGTGGTACCTCCTCCGTCATTGTCGATGCAGTACATGTTTTCGGTACGGAAATCAAAGAGGCGCACGGAGGCACCACTTCCATTACAACCGATGTTACGGGCATCTACGGTGAAAAACGAAAGATTACTGTTGGCACAAGAGGGGCGAAACTCGAAAGAGCACTCCACGAAGCAGCCGATGACGGCTCCGTTAAAATCTAGGTCGGGGCGCAAATCGCCATCATTGTCTTGGACACTCCACACCTGTACGGTGTAAATTCCTTCTGGTATACAATCGTTTTGGATGTTGTTACCTATGGCCAAAGAATTAGCATAAGAGACGCCGTCAGGCTCATTTGGAGAGAAGACCGTACGGTCGGTGAAGTCCGTTCTGAATACTTCAAAAGTATCGGCTCCGCTGTAAATTCTGGTGTAGTACAAGCTGCTGCCAGTCGCTAGCCATTCCATGAAGGCGCCATCTTCAGGATTATTGTCTCCATTGATAGGTGTTTCCCCATCGCAACTGACGAAAGAGAGTGAATTATTGGTGGGATCACAAAGCATTTTGGTTGTAGATGGCCAGTAAGGCGCTCCGGTGATGCGGCGTAATTCCAGGTCGTTTTTGGGAGTCGAACCAGTCTGTGCGAGTAAAATCCCCCCGACAAGACAGAGCGCGAAACAAAATAAATGCGCTTTCATAAATTGGGCGTAGTGTTCTGATCCAATCGGCGATGACTAAAAATAAAGAATATCAAAGATAATCAGCAATCTACCAAAAATCTGCTCATTTTCTGTAGAGGGGGTTATTTGTCGACAGATAAAGGGGTGAAAGTGGCATAAAACCTAGCCAAACGACAATAATTTCAGGTTGGGCGAAGCTGCTGCCAGAGTGCTAAAAAGGGGGGGGCAGAGAAAAAGTAAAGATTAATATGGGGGCTGGTCCACAAATTACTTATTAATCTTGTTGTAAGTTTGCACCGCGGTTTTGGATTACAGCTGTGATCTGAATTTGCCTAAGTTGCCCATTCGGGCTTTCTTTGCGCCGCAATTGTTCATTAAACGCCAATAAGTTATGGCTAGCATTGAGGAAAAAGTAAAACAAATCATTGTCGACAAGCTCGGCGTAGACGAAGCTGAAGTCACGAAAGAGGCCAGTTTCCAAAACGATCTGGGAGCAGACAGTCTCGACACTGTCGAATTGATCATGGAATTCGAAAAAGAATTCGATATCAGTATTCCAGACGAGCAGGCGGAGAATATCCAAACTGTCGGCCATGCTGTTACTTATCTTGAAAGCAGCGTGGAGAAATAATTGTTCCCGTTCCCTTTCTTATCCGCCGCCCGACGCGCTCGCTTTGCGAGCCACGGGCGGCGGTTTTAGTATGTAGCCCCGGTAGGACTAACTAGCCCTTTACCTGGGATGTATCTTCTGGCGCCCAGCGCCACACATAAAAAGCAAACCCATGAATCGTGTTGTCGTTACCGGAATCGGAGCCCTGACCGCCATCGGGAACAGCGTTCCGGAATACCTTGAAGGACTAAAAGCTGGCCGCAGTGGCGCCGCCCCAATCACTCAGTTCGATCCGGAATTATTCAAAACACAGTTCGCCTGTGAGGTAAAAGACTGGGATCCGGCTGACAAGCTCAACCCACGAGCTATCCGCCGGCAAGACCGTTATACAGTTATGGCTCTTTACACCGCCTACGAAGCGTTGGAAATGGCCGGACTGTTGACTAAAGACGAGGAAGGTAAACAACAGGTCTCCGTCGATCCTGACCGCGCCGGGTGTATCTGGGCCAGCGGTATCGGTGGCCTGCGCTCCCTCGAAGAACAAATCGAAATTTTTGAAGGCGGCAACGGTACCCCCAGGTACAACCCCTTCATGATCCCCCGAATGATCGCCAACATGGGGGCAGGTTACGTCAGCATGGAATTCAACCTGCGCGGACCAAGCTACGCTACCGTTTCCGCCTGTGCCTCTGGCGGCCACGCGCTGGCTGCCGCTGCGGATGATATCCGGCTCGGCCGTGCCGATATGATGGTAACCGGGGGCTCTGAAGCTGTAGTAACCAAAGTGGGCATTGGCGGATTCAATTCCATGAAAGCCCTCAGTACCCGAAATGATGACATGGCTACCGCCAGCCGCCCTTACGACGCTGATCGCGACGGGTTCGTGCTCGGAGAAGGAGCGGGCGCCATTGTTCTGGAAAGCCTGGAGCACGCTCAGGCTCGCGGTGCTACCATCCTGGCTGAAATTGCTGGCTATGCCGCCAGTTCCGATGCCTACCACATCTCTGCGCCGCACCCCGAGGGCGCAGGCGCGAAGATGGCCATGATCAATGCGCTGAAGTACGCCAACCTTAGCCCCGCTGACGTTGACTACATAAATACCCATGGTACCTCCACACCACTGGGGGATACCGCAGAGTTGAACGCCATACAACTTGCCTTTGGTGATGATGTGTATGGCCTAAACATCAGTTCTACCAAGTCGATGACCGGTCACTTATTAGGTGCCGCCGCCGCAATTGAATCGGTTGCTTGCATACTTGCAATACAGCACAACTTTGTTCCTCCGACCATCAATCATTTTACAGATGACCCAAATATTGACCCTAAATTGAACCTAACGTTTAATAAATCGGTAGAAAAGACGGTTAATATCGCCCTGAGCAATACTTTTGGCTTTGGTGGTCATAACTCCGCTACCATTTTTAAGCGTTTTAATCCATAGGTAACCGTGATCAAAGCGATCAGACGATTTTATAATTATTATTTGTCTCCGGAAAAGGATTTTGTCCGCCGGTTGCGCCGTCTGCTCGGCTTTACGCCCGCTTATCTAAAACTTTTCAAGCTTGCTTTCCACCATAAAAGCAGTAATGATGGAAAAGTTTCGCCCTACGGAGGCCAGAGTAATGAACGCCTGGAATACCTTGGCGATGCCGTTTTGGGTACTATCGTAGCTGAATACCTCTACAAGAAATACCCTTCAGAAAACGAAGGCTTCCTTACTAAAATGCGGTCCAAAATCGTGAAGCGTAAGAGCCTCAACGATATTGGCTACAATATGGGGCTTGACGAGATTCTCTCAACGTTCAACAATACCAGAATCGCCAAGTCAATGCTCGGAAATGCCGTTGAAGCATTGGTGGGTGCGGTGTACGTTGAACAAGGGTACAAACTCACCACCCGGTTCGTACTCCGGAAAATGCTGCGTAACTACGTTGACGTGGAAGGCCTTGAAACCTACGACGACAACTATAAAAGCCAGCTTTTGGAGCATTGCCAGAAGAAAGGACAGAAGGTGGATTACGAAATCCTCCGTCGCTTCAAGCAAGATAAGCGAGACCGTTTCCGGGTGGCCGTGCTGGTAGATGGTAGCCGCCTTGCCGTAGGCGAAGACTTCAACAAGAAGAGTGCTGAGCAAATTGCCAGCCGTCGGGCACTGCAGGGGATGGGGCTTCCGGTTACTACGGGGTAAAAGTCAGTATGCAGGTTTTAGCGGTCCGGGTTCAGACTTTAGTGATCACGAATCAGCATTCAGCACTGAAAGCTGTAAACTTGTCCATTATTGGATTCTAGGGAAACTAGCCCAACGACCGTAGGCGTGTGGTAGCACGATCTGTCCGTCATTCTACTTACACAGTCAACCTAAATAAGGGCGCGGGCGCAGGTGCAATGGAACAGTTAAATGAGCAAACAGCCTCCACTGAAACCTGAAACCCTACTCCGGCATAGCCCAACCATACCCCAACCAATCTTCCAGGTAATCTACGTCAGAAAGGGCGGGTAACTGGTACACAGTTTTACCAGCTTCGGTGGCTCGTGCTAGTGTGGTAGGTAGTACTTCGTCGGTACTCCAGGCCACGTCAGTAAACAGCGAAGGAGTAAAGGAACGCATGCCCAGCAGGGTGTAGCCGCCATCCAGGGCGGGGCCGATGACGACGTCGTCGTTTTCCAGGGCGGCGAAAGCCGCCCGCAAGAAATCGGTGTCAATGCCCGGGCAATCGCTGCCAATAATCACCACCCGCCGGTGCCCGGCGGCAAAAGCGGCCTGAAACCCTTCGGCGATGCGTTCCCCCAGGTCGCCAGGGTGCTGAAGCCGTTTGTGGAAGGCTACTGTTGGCCAGGCATCCGGTTCGGTGATCTCGTTTGAATAGTACAGGTACCGGTCGGTGTTGCTGAGTCCTTGGGCTTGCTCCCGCGTCCAGTCGCAAAGAATGTGGTACATCTTTAGGGCCATCTCGTTGCCTACGTCGGCAGCTAGGCGAGTCTTCGTCTTACCGGGAATCGGGTTTTTTATGAAAAGGAGGAGGGCGTTTTCTGACATGGACGGGAAGGTAGGAAATTAGTTAGGGAGTCAAGTAATCATGGAGTCAAGCAGTCAGAGAGTCTTCGAGTCAGATGGTCATGACCTGAACCTTTTATTGGTTGTCAACGGCTCTTTTCTTGCTCTTTAACTTTGGCATTGCACCTGCGGCCCCGCCCTGCAGATAACGAATAATTTAACACGGGAGTAAATCGTCGCTGTAATTATTACCGTTGGTCCTGTACTTTTTGTCCATGGTGATAGCCCGTAGGGCAGTAGTCGGTAACCGCGGCAGCCCCTTCTCCCATTCCAGCACTTACTCCTTGACTATTTGACTGCCTTACTCCTTGACTCCCTAACTAAATAACTACCTTTGCGCCCCCAAAGAAACATTAGGGGGGAGGGAATTATTTTTCAGCCCCTGAGACTAAAAGTCCACCAGACTATGCTTAGCGCAACCGGCATTTATCAGCAGTACGGAGATCGGGTGCTGTTCAACTACATTTCCTTCGTCATCATGTCGAGGGATAAGGTCGGCTTGGTGGGCCGTAATGGTGCCGGCAAGTCTACCTTGTTGAAGATTATTGCGGGAGACCAGGGGTGCGACGAAGGTACCGTCGTACGTCCCACCGGCAGCACCCTCGGGTTCCTGCACCAGGAAATGGAACTGCCAAGTGGCCGTACCGTGATGGAGGAAACCCTGACCGCCTTTGCGCACATCCAGGCGATGGAAGAACGGCTGGAAGAGCTGAACAAAGAGATGGAAACGAGGACCGATTATACGTCTGACTCCTACGCCAACATGTTGGAGGAGTTTACGTCGCTGACGGAGCGCTTCGCACTCGTTGGCGGTATTACCATGGAGGCCGAAGCAGAGAAATTCCTGAAAGGCCTCGGCTTCGAGCAAAAAGACTTTAACCGCCAAACAACGGAGTTTTCCGGCGGTTGGCAAATGCGTATCGAATTGGCCAAGATGTTGCTGATGCGCCCGGATTACCTCCTGCTTGATGAGCCGACGAACCACCTCGATATTGAATCCATCATCTGGCTCGAGAACTGGCTCTCTACTTACTCCGGTGCAGTTATTACGATCAGTCACGATAAGCAGTTCCTGGACAACGTCACCACTCGCACCCTGGAGGTGGAGTTGGGTAAGATTTACGACTACAAAGCCAACTATTCCAAGTACGTTGAGCTGCAGGCCGAACGCCGTGAAAAGGCGGAGGCTGCCTATGAAAACCAGCAGAAGGTCATCGCTGAAAAGGAAAGGACCATCACCCGCTTTATGGCCAAGGCCACCAAGACCAAGATGGCCCAGAGTATGCAGAAGCAGCTGGATAAAGTGGAACGCATCGAACTTGATGTGACCAATAATGCGGTGATGAACCTCCGTTTCCCCAAAGCCCCCCGCTCCGGAGCCATCACACTCACGGCAAAGAACATCACTAAGAGCTATGGCGACCTCAATGTGCTACGAGGCGTAGACCTTAAAATCGATAAGGGAGACCGCGTCTCTTTCGTTGGCCAGAACGGCCAGGGTAAGACAACGCTGGCTAAGATACTAATTGATGAGATTCCCGCCACCGGCGGGGATGTCGAGCTCGGTCATAACGTTACCGTGGGCTACTACGCCCAGAATCAGGCGGAGGAACTCAACGGCAAAATGACCCTGCTGGAAACGATGGAGGAGGCCAGTCCGCCCGAGATGCGGACAAAGCTGCGGGCCATGCTCGGCTCCTTCTTATTTAGTGGAGAAGACGTAGACAAGAAGGTCTCCGTCCTCTCCGGTGGCGAACGCGCCCGCCTTGCCCTGGCCTGTATGCTGCTACGCCCCTTCTCCCTGCTGGTGCTTGACGAACCTACGAACCACCTTGATATGGCGAGTAAGGACATGCTCAAGCAGGCGGTACTGAATTACGATGGTACACTAATCGTAGTAAGTCACGACCGGGAATTCCTGGCCGGGCTGACCGAACGTACCATTGAGTTCCGGGACCACAAGCTCTACGAGCATCTGGGCGACATCAACTTCTACCTGGAAAAACGTAAGATTGACAACATGCGGGCGGTGGAGCTAGAGAAATCCAAAGCTGATGATGTCCCCGCTGCAAAGTTGAATGGTAAAGCCCAGCCAGCACCCAAGAAGGTCTCTAATCTTAGCCACGAAGAAAAGCGTCGGTTGGAAAAAGACATCGGTAATGCCGAACGCAAGATCGAACGGCTGGAAAAGGATATTGAGAAAATTCACCTGACGATGTCTGACCCGAATTTCTACAACGACACCGCGAAGGTGGATAAGACGACCGCTGAGCTGAAGGCCAAACAAGCCGAGTTAGAAGTGGTTATGGAGAAGTGGGAAGCTGCTTCGGAGGCTTTGGAGGGGTAGGTTGGTCTATTGGGGTATTAGTCTATTGAGGTATTGGGTAATAATGCGGCTCCAAATACTTGCGTGTGGATAAAAGATCGCCTCGCTTACTTCGTCCGACGGTTTCAGGAGATACCTGTGTGCAAATAGTTATGCGCAAAATCGTCGCGTTAAGTAAAAGTTTTAAGCTGGAAGTTATCTTGTGTGTATAAACTCACCCTATTACTCCCGCTTATTATGAAAATCCTATCTTCTTTACTGCTGCTATTTATCGGTGGAGTATTAATGGCTCAGCCAGATTGCACCATCTCGGATAGCTTATACAACGAACTTGACGCGCAGGCCACGCAGATCCTCCTAAATGAAATGGTGGCTGGTCAAACGGCGGCAGACAGCCCGATTGAATTTGATTCCTCCAGGCGAACACAGTATTTGTCCGCACTTTTTGCCGTTCACCAGCTTGAGGATTCACCCGAACGGGATACTGTGATTGATCTACTGAGGATTCAACCATTCCCTTTGATGTCCACAAGATCCCTGCGTTTGTTTGCCGATACCAGTCTAAATTGGATGGTCAACTTACGTGCAGGTAATCCTTCTGCTAATCCTGTGCTGGACAGTATGCTGGCCAGCCATGGTCTTGAAGTGACGGACTACGACGACTTTTTTATTTTGAACTCCCACCGGGTCAAAATTACCAGTAGCCAGCCACTAAATACCCCGGCGCTGGCTGAAGCTTTTAAGGCGGTGATGCCTGAGCTCAATTTTGCTGAACCAGATGCAGCATTTGGCGACGGTGACAACATTGAAATGATTCCCGTCGTACCCGACGGGTGGCGCGTTCGTTACTCCGCCGGGTCGGGCGATTGCCCGTCCGGATGCATCTTCCGAACAAATTATGACTTTGAAGTAGAACCGGTATGCACCCAATTTGAAATTCTCCAGGATGGGGGAACTGCCACCCGGCAGGTAACCGTTTCTCCGCTGGGAGTTTATCCCGTTCCGTTCATTGATGAAATCACCCCCCTGGAAATAAATCTTCTTTATACTTATCAAATGTTCGATGTAGCGGGCCGAATGGTGAAAGCTTCTTTGCAGGAACAAAGAGGAGCTATTTCGGGATTGGGGGACTTGCCAGCAGGGTGGTACGTTTTGAGGGTGCGAGACCAGGGTGGAAAAAATTACCAAGCCCGTATCATCAAGTGATATTGGCAAGGTGGTCCCAATAATATTTTGTCATTTGTCGTCATTGCAAAGGTTAAACTCTTACTATAAGTCAAATTAGCATACTTTTCTTCTTTGCTCAACGTATATTGACCACACATTTTCCGGAACGTCAACCCAGCCGCTTCCCCTCAGAACTTTCACACCTCAGTTGACGAATGAAAACTATTTTTGCTTCCCTCGCCTTTGCAGCCATTTTTTTGCTGCTGTTGGCGGGCTCCAGCGCTCCCCGCCTTGGTGACCCCGCTAACTATCATAGATTCGAGCTGCCGTTTTACGCGCAGCCAGTTGACGTGGTCTACGATCCTGCTATGGTCATCCCCGATCCCGGGCCGTTGACCAATGCCAGTATTCGGAATTCGTACCGACAACTGATTCGAAAGCCCCGCCGTGTATTGCTCAATAGCTTATTAGAGGCTAAACAACGGTATGAACTGAATGATTTCCTGTTCTATAAACTGGCACGTACCAGCCTGCAGGTCGTCTACGGAGACCGAGATCGGAACGCCAGAGAAATCACCCTGTTCGGCTTACTGATTGATGCGGGGTTTGATGCCCGGCTTACCTTCAGAGGAAACCAGGTTTTCGTCAATGTTTATACTAAGGAAGATCTCTTCGAAGTGCCCATCATCCAAAGCGGTGGCCGGCCCTACGCTAATTTGAGTTGCCTTGATGGAGCGTGCAATGGTCGGCAAAGACTCTTCATTGTTGATGAACGGCCCAATCCGCACGGCCGGTCTTTTGGCTTCCAATTACGCAAATGGCCCGCACTTGGCGTCCAGCCCGAAACAAAGGCGATGCGCTTCAATTACCACGGCGTTCAGCAGAACATGGACATTACCTTTGATCGGACGATGGTAGACATCATGGCCGATTATCCCTTCATTCACGAATACTGCTACCTCGAGACGCCGCTTTCACCAACGTTGCGCAAGAGCCTTTTGCCTCAACTCCGCCGTTACCTGGAGCCGTTGGATGAGCAGCAACGTATCGAGTTGCTCGTGAGTTTTACCCGCTCAGCTTTCAATTATAAAGAAGATAATGAGTACTTCGGCCACTCCAAGCCAATGGTGCCGGAAGAGCTTTTCGGGTACAGTTTTTCTGACTGCGAAGACCGCTCCGCGCTCTTTTTTGCCCTCGTTCGTGACCTGCTGAATATGCCGATGGCGGTGGTTGCCTATGATGATCATCTCACCATCGCGGTAGGAACAAACGAGATTAAAGGGGACGGGTTTTCTTATGACGGGCAACGATATGTATTCTGTGATCCTACCGGCCCGAAAAATTCCAGCCGGATTGGTCAGATTCCTCCGGGTTATGAAAATAAAAAATTTCAAATCATCGGGACTTACAAATAGCTGATTTATAGGTGATTATGTCTATTTCGTGACTTCCTTTCGCTGGTTTGCGTCCAATTGTTACATTTGTGGCTCAGTAACGGGAAAACAAATTGCCCGTTTCACGGCTTCTTTAAATAGCAACAAAAAACCACGCGTTAGTATGTATTGGACTCTAGAACTCGCTTCCCACCTTGAGGATGCCCCCTGGCCCGCCACCCGGGACGAACTGATCGATTATGCGGTCCGCTCTGGCTCCCCGCTGGAAGTGATCGAAAACCTCCAGGCAATGGAAGATGAAGGGGAAACCTACGAGATCATCGATGATGTCTGGCCGGATTATCCTCGTAAGGATGACTTCCTCTTCAATGAGGATGAATACTAAAACATAGAAAACCTCCTCCACGAAGCCGGTGATGTAAAAATCATCGGCTTCGTTGTGTAAAGTAGATGTGACCGCTCACCAGACCAACTAACACCAATACTTCCAACATGTCTTATATAATCGCCATCGATGGCTACAGTGCCTGCGGGAAATCAACCCTGGCCAAGGCAATGGCCCGGCAGCTCGGTTACCGCTTCATAGATACAGGTGCAATGTACCGGATGGTAACCTTATATTTTTTACGGGAGAATGTGGACATTGATAACGGGGGCGCGGTCGCAGGTGCATTGAAAGGTTTACGGGTGGACTTTGTCCCGGGCTCCAACCATGCCTTGCTCAACGGCGAAGACGTTGAGGCGGAGATTCGGGAGCCGGCAGTGTCGGGCTATGTATCTCCGGTAGCGGCGGTTTCCGCCGTTCGCCGCTGGGTGGTCCCCCAGCAGCGGGAAATGGGCAAATCTGGTGGCATCGTGATGGATGGCCGAGACATCGGCACTGTAGTCTTCCCTGATGCCGACCTGAAGCTTTTTGTCACGGCAAGCATTGATGTACGCACCGACCGTCGCTTGGCCGAAATGAACGCCAAGGGCGTCGACACTACCCGCGAGGAAGTCGCGGCCAACCTACTCCAACGAGATCACATCGACTCTAGTCGGGAAGATAGCCCCCTACGACGGGCGGAGGATGCTGTTGTGCTGGATAATAGTGCGCTTAGCCTGGAGGAGTTTATTGAGGCAGGGATGGCAGAAGTCAATAAATTAAATGCTTAAGACCATGGCGCGCAAAACGACTAAAGACTATCTATTCGTCGGGTTCCAATTTCTATTGTTCTTAGCTTATGTTTGGGAGCCAACCTGGTTAACCTTCCGCCGGTCAGATACGATAGGCAACTTGGGCTTGCTTTTAGCCGTCGCTGCAGTGCTGGCAGGCTTTGCCGCTTTTACCCTGCTTTGGAAAGCCTTCTCTCCGTTTCCTACACCAGTTGAGGAAGGGGAATTGATAACTGATCACTTGTACGCCATTTCGAGGCACCCAATTTATACTAGCCTGCTGCTTGCGGCCTTTGGCTATGCGCTTTATACCGGTTCCGGCTATCGGATGGTGGTCAGCCTTGCACTAGTAGTGCTGTTTTACTTCAAGTCTGATTACGAAGAACAGCAACTTTCGGCCCATTACCCTGACTATGCCGAGTACAAGAAAAAGGTGGGAAGGTTTGGCCCGTGGTTCTAGCTGATGAAGGCGCATCATTCAGGAAGCGCACTTTCTGCTCTTTTATCCATTCCTCCTGCACCTGCGACCGCGCCCAGATAATTATTCGGGGAAGGTGTCAGCTCGAAGCGCCCGTAACACAATGTTCAACCTTTGGACGGGAGGCGCTGAACTCTAGAAAACAATTTTAGTTGCCTTGTACTGGCGGTCGCTTCCAATTCGGTCGGCGACCACTAGTACAGTGTAATTTAAGTTTCATTGCCTTTTCTGCGGCGTCTTTTATCGGCTGGCTGCGTTGGTAAAATCCTCATTTAGCTACGGCTAAACTCCGGTTTTACCGCCTTGCCAGCCAATAAAATTCACCAGCACAAAA
>JBGCFZ010000227.1:0-9410 GCA_045110355.1 Lewinella sp.
ATTGTAGTCATGAAGCCGAAATCTGAGTGGGTTTCTGCCACGAATCGGGTTGATATGCACGAAGCGATGGAAAAAACTATGGCTCAAATCCCCGGAGTGGCCAGCGAATACTCTCAGCCAATTCAGATGAGATTTAATGAATTGATGACGGGGTCCCGGGCAGATATTGCCATAAAACTCTATGGTGACGACCTGAACCAATTGACCGAAAGCGCTCAACAAGCCCAGGCAATCATTGATCAGGTGCCGGGAGTAGGAACGGTAAAGGTGGAGCAGACCGACGGGATGCCCCAGTTACTCGTCGATTATAATTATGCTAAACTGGCGCAGTATGGTTTGCGGGTCAGGGACGTTAACCGCGTCATCCGGACGGCATTTGCCGGCCAGCCGGCCGGCACCATTTACGAAGGTGATCGCCGCTTTGATCTCACCGTTCGCCTGGCGGAAAACTACCGCAACGACCTGGCGGACGTAAGCACATTGTACCTACCCATTGCCGGTGGTGCACAGGTACCTCTTTCGGCCGTAGCTACGGTGGAACTTATTGATGCGCCTATGCAGATCAACCGCGACAATACCAACCGACATACCATCATCAGCGTCAACGTAGGGGATACCGACGTCCAGACGTTGGTGGAGCGGATAAGGGCTGAACTCGATGAAAAAGTCGCCCTTCCTGCCGGCTATTACTTCACCTACGGTGGGCAGTTTGAAAACTTGCAGGCCGCCTCCGCGCGGCTGGCCGTAGCTGTCCCCGTAGCACTTTTACTCATCTTCATTTTGCTCTATTTTACCTTTGGCAGCTTTTCGCAAGCAGCCCTGATTTTTGTTGCTATCCCACTCTCTGCCATTGGGGGCATTTTTGCCCTGGAGTTGAGGGGTATGCCCTTCAGTATCTCTGCGGGCATCGGATTCATCGCTTTGTTTGGGGTTGCGGTGCTCAATGGAATTGTTCTGATCGGCTACTTCAATCAGCTCAAGGAGGAAGGTATGGCCGACGTAAAACAGCGCATCCTGGAAGGTACGCGGGTACGCCTTCGTCCGGTTATTATGACCGCGGCGGTGGCCTCTCTTGGCTTTTTGCCCATGGCACTCTCCAATTCAGGTGGCGCCGAGGTTCAGCGTCCACTGGCGACCGTCGTGATCGGCGGTTTGCTGACGGCCACCTTTCTGACGCTGATCGTTTTGCCCATTCTTTACTCCTGGCTGGAGCAAGGGTCGCGTCCTAAGCTACAGCAACTTGCTCCATTCCTACTTTTTCCCTTCCTACTTTTTCCACAGGTGGCGCGGACGCAGGTGCAGGAAATTGGTTTGGAAGAAGCAGTGCAGGCAGCCTTGCAGTACCACCCCGCGCTGCGCGCGGCCAGGGCAACCACCGAACAAAACAAGCAGCTCCAAAACCTTCCCTACACCCCTGGCCCTACCAGCCTGAGTTACCGGGGTGATGCCCTTTTCCGTGCCAACGGGCAGCAGGTCAACCAATTGAGTATCGTTCAGCAATTCGATCATCCGGGCATCGTCCGGGCTGGAAACGTACGACAAGATATTGTGGTAGAAACCGGGCAGCTAGCCGAAAAACTGACGGCTGCAGGCATTCGTAGAGAGGCGACTCAGCTTATTTACCAGATGCAATACCACAACTCTTTAACGCAGCTTTATCAGGCTTATGCAATTGATGCTACGGAGTTTGCCCGAATCGCCCGCCTTCGGGCGGATACCGGCGCTGGTGGACTGGTGGAAGTAAACGTTGCTGGCCGGTTGGTTCAGGAAACTGATTTCGAAGCAGCTTTCAACCGTAGCCAGCAAAATGCTTTGGCCAGTCAGCTGACCCTGCTTACCGGATCGGAAACTTTTGTTAGTCATTCCGATACCCTCTCCTTCGCAAGGAGTAGGTCTCCCCGGCAGGTACCACTCAACGCAATTACTGTGCAAATGGCGGCAAAGGAAACTGCCTTGAAGTCGGCAGAGATCAACCAGGCAAAGGCCGCGCTAAAACCAGGTTTCCGGCTGGGCTATGCTGCACAAAATTACTTTGATGATGGCTTTTTACATGGTTTGGAGGCGGGGGTCAGTTTACCACTTTTTAAGGGCTCGCAAAAGCGACGTATCCAGGCCCTTGAAGTCGCTACAGAGATCAGCCGAACCAACGAAGCGCTGACCGTCCTGGAAACAAAACAACGCTATGCTGAAACAGAGGCAGCGATTAATCGCTTTTCGGTTCAACGGCAGCAACTACTCCGATTAATGGCCACGGACCAACGCATTGCTGCACTTACCCGCCTGCGTTACCAGGCGGGCGAAGCTACCCATCTGGAGTATCAGGAAGCCATCAAACAGCTATATGCTACAAGGTTAGCTCAATACTCGCTCCTACTTAACCACAACCTGGCCGTTGCCAACCTTCACTTCTTCCTTACCGAGTAATCAGGCTGCCCAAACCGGTATTTAGTCTGATGCTTACCCCACCATCCTTAAAAAAAGAAGTAAATGAAAAGCTTTACCTCCCTGCTCCTTATCCTCCTCCTTTGTACCTGCGGCCCCGCCCAAAAAAAGGACACTGAAATGAAAGATGATTCCACCATGGAAACTGATGACTCCGGACATGATGACGACCACCACGAAGATGGTGTGATTCACCTGACCAAGGAGCAAATGGCTACGATGGACATTCAGTTTGGAGCCTTTTCCAACCTTAAAATTAACGACTACCTGAGTGCCACCGGAACCCTGGGGCTGCCCCCTAACGCCTACGTTACTGTTAGTGCCAGGGCCAAAGGATTTATCCGAAACAGCAGAAACTACGTGGAAGGGGACTACGTGAAAAAGGGCGCACGGCTGGCCTACTTGGAGAATGCTGAATTCATCGATGAGCAACAGGCTTACCTGGAAATCTCTGCTGAGTTAACTTTCCTGAGGCAAGAATTGGAGCGACAAGAAACGCTCCTCAAAGCTGATGCCGGCATCCTGAAAAACGTACAACAACTTAGAGCCCAGCTGAATGGAAAAATGGCTACCCTTAAAGGACGTGGACAAAAACTGGCCTACCTAGGTATCAATACTGCCGAGCTTACGCCTGATAATATTGTAGAAAGAATCACCCTTTCGGCCCCACGTAGCGGCTATATTTCCAAGATTTCGGTGCACGACGGAATGTACGTTGATCCAAGCACAGAATTGATGGAGATCATTGACGAGGCACACCTTCATCTTGAACTGGATGTCTTTGAGCGGGACATCGCACGACTGGAGGAAGATCAACGCGTTACCTATCACATTCCAGCCCTGGGTACTCAGGAGTACGAGGCCGAAATCCACGTCATTGGGAAGGAATTTAATACACAGAATAAGACCGTAAGAGTGCATGCTCACCTCAAGGGGAAACAACCACATTTCATCCGGGAGCTTTTTGCCGAGGCTAAAATCTGGCTCAACGACCAAACGGTTTCGGCTTTGCCCGAAGCCGCCATCGTGACGGAGGGTAAAATGGCCTACGTTTTTGCAGCCCTGCCCGCACCATCATCCACTGAGATCGAATTTGAAAAACTCATGGTTCACCCCGGTGCTACCGAAAACGGACTCACTGCCGTCCGGATGATCGACCCGCTACCACAGGGTATGGAGATCGTTACCAAAGGCGCCTATTTCGTGCAGGCGCAGGGAATGGTCGGAGAAATGGAGCATTCGCATTAGGGGTTATCTCTTCGGCGGCGCAGTCCAACTAACCCCCACCTGCCAATTCCGCCCCGGTGCCGGTTGGAAATATCGCCGCCCGAATTGTGGATTAAGGTCATTCCCAAAACTCATCCGCTGGTCCAGTAAATTGGAACCGGTGATGAATACTGTGAAAGACTTGAGGGGATAACTCAGTTTCGCACGAAGCAGGTGAAACGAATCCGCGAATACATCATTTGTATCGTTCAGCGGGATGGCGTCCGTGTAGTTGTGGAACACGTTGAGGCTAAGCCCGTTTTTCAGGTAAAGCCCAATCTCGAAATTGAAGGTATGCGGTGCCGCACCCGGGATGTTTTGCCCGGAAAAATCAGTACCACCACGTTCCAGGTTCTGGTAGGTGAAGTTGTAGTAGGTATAGCTGGTGAAAAGGCTTAGGCCCATGGCCTTTTCGGTCGAACTAATCGCGTTCCAGGTTGCTGAAATCTCTACGCCTTGCTGTCGGGTTTTTCCGGCATTTCGAAACAATTGGGTACCCCGCTCGTCGCTGAAACTGGTGATGGCTTCGTCGAGGGCAAAGTGGAAAATGTTGACAGACGGGAAGAACTTTCCGGCCACGTTGGTGCTGAATCCAACTTCGTAGTTGGTCCCGATTTCAGGATCAAGGTTGACGTTGAGGCTACCCTCGTTGGTCCGGAACTCATCGAGGGTAGGGGGGCTGAAACCATCCGTCCTGCTCAGGTACAGGTAGCCGAAATCGAATGTGCGACCGGCAGCAAGGCGCAAGGATATTGGACGATTGGCCGTAAAGTCTGTCTTGCCGGTGGAACCTTCTGCTGAGAAAGTACGATCAACCGAATAATCGAGCTGGCTGCTGCTGAGGCCGAGGTGGAAATCCCAGGCACCGGGGGTGTAGGTGAGCTGGCCGAAGGCCAGCCCCTGCCGGCTGTAAATCTCGTCACTGAAGTTCAGATCACCCGGCCGGCTCCCGTCGGGGTTGGTAAAATTTTGTCCGTTGCGGTATTGCAGGCGGGATTCTACGCCCAGGGCCAGGGCCAGATCGTCTCGCAGTAAGCGACGGAGGGCAAAACGGCCGCCGGTGCCCAGGTTAGCTTCCCGTTTGTAGTCGAAGTTGAAGGGATGATCGAAGTAGAAACCGGTGGTGTAGAGGGCAGATTGCAGTCGCCACTTCCCCAGTGCCCTATCATCCGTCAGCCCAAGCAAAACATTGTGGTAATGGATGGAGGCATTTTTGTCAGCACTTCCTGGCCTGGCCTGGCGTGGATTTTCGGCGTACTGATCGGGGTTAAGCCCCCCGGGAAGCTCGTAATCGAGCTTGGTGTAAAGGGCATGTAGTGCGGTTTTGGCACCGTTTTGCTTATTGCGTAAGGTCGAAGTGTACTGAAGGGTCAACCGGTCCATGGCACTGTGGTCCCGATAGCCGTCGGTACGTTGATAGCCAATGCGGAATTGGTTCCAGGTTTGGTTTTCTTTGGTGCGCTGTATGGTTGCATCGGCCCGCAGGAAGCCGAAAGAACCGGCGGTGACCGAAGCATTGGCGTAATGCGTCTTTGGCTGGAAGAGCCCTTCCTGGTGGATGCTTTCTGTGTTCAGCAGTAGGGTGCCGGCCGTTCCCGGGCCGTAGAATCCGCCAGAGGGACCTTTGATGATCTGGACCCGGTCAATATTGACGGCGTCGAGGAAATTGAGGGGGACGTCGCCGCCCGGATCACCGTAGGGGATACCGTTCCAATACACCTGGGTATTGCGCACACCAAAGGGCGCGCGCAGGCTGGCGCCGCGAATGGCGATGCGGTAGCTGGCGGTAGCCCGTTCTTCGAACCGCACGCCGGGTACGCGGTTGAGGCCGCTGAGCAGGGAGGATTTGTCGTAGCGAATCAGTTCTTCCTTTCGGAGTAGTTCCACCGGGGCTGCACTACCTGTTTCAGGTGAATTTCCGTAGGCACGGATGGTAGCAGAGGGGGCGGTATATTCGGTCAGGGTATCTACCGTTTGGGCCAGTATTTGGGCGGGGACGCAGGTGCAGAGGAGGGTTATGAAGAGCCAGGAAAAGGAGGCTAGGGACCTACCAAGGAAAAGGAAAAAGGGCTTAAAACGGCTTTGCATTTGAGGGCTGGTTGAGGTGGGGGCTAAGGTAGGGTGTTCCTTTTGAATTATTTGAGTAGTAGTTTTACGGTTCAAAGTTCCAGAACAATGAATACCTATTTCGTACTGCCGTTATCATTTCCGAAAGCTATCAAAAACCGCTTCTCACTCCTTTGTCTCTTCTTCATCATGGCAAACTGTACCCCAGGTTTCTCCCAGGTACAGCTGGGAGTAGACATAGACGGCGAGGCCTCCGGCGACCGATCAGGCTTCTCAGTTTCTTTGTCCTCTGAGGGTAATCATATGGCGATTGGTGCCCCCGGAAATAATGGAAGCGAGGTTGGTGTAGGCCATGTGCGGGTGTACGCCTGGGATGGTTCGGGGTGGATCCAACAAGGGGAAGATATAGAAGGAGCATCAGAGAATGACGGGTCGGGATATTCGGTCTCCATGTCTGCCGACGGTAGCCGCCTGGCAATAAGTGCTATCTCGAATGCTGACAACGGAATAAATACCGGACATGTAAGGGTCTACAGCTGGGACGGTGCTAGGTGGGCCCAGCTGGGTGCAGATATCAACGGTGAAGCAGAAGGTGATCAATCAGGCATATCAATTTCCCTTTCTGCAAACGGCAACCGTTTGGCGGTCGGTTCCAGGCAAAATGCCGGTAACGGTATGAATGCTGGTCATGTTCGGGTTTACGGCTGGGATGATGCGGAATGGGTCCAACTTGGAGTAGATATAGACGGGGAACGAGGTGAGCAAGCAGGTAGTTCCGTCTCGCTTTCCGCAGATGGTAACCGTGTAGCGATCGGGGCCCGTTTTAGTAATGGAAATGGAGGTAACTCCGGTAAGGTCAGGATATACGATTGGGACGGTTTCGGCTGGGTGCGATTAGGTGCGGACCTGGACGGCGAGGCTCCGGGCGATCAAACAGGTTGGTCCGTTTCTCTATCAGCCGATGGCGCCCGACTGGCGATTGGCGCGCCCCCAAATGATGGTAACGGAGATCATTCCGGCCACGTACGGGTCTACGACTGGGATAGTGGGAACTGGGTGCAGCTGGGTAACGATATTGATGGCGAGGCACCAGGTGACCGATCAGGGGAATCTGTTTCCCTATCCGCCGACGGTAGCCATTTGGCGGTCGGTGCCACCGATAATAATGGAAATGGAGATAAATCGGGTCACGTACGGGTTTACCGTTGGGATGGCGCGGCCTGGGCTCAGCGTGGCACAGACATCGACGGCGAGACAGCCAATGATCAATCAGGCAGGACAGTCTCGCTGTCTGCTGACGGTACCCGCCTTGCGATTGGTTCTTCTGTAAATAGTGGAAACGGAGAAGAGGCTGGCCACGTTCGCGTGTACGGTTTTATCCCGAACGCCGTGACGGGTGAAGCGTTGATCACCATCAAGGCTTTCCCCAACCCTTCCAGCGGTGAAATATACTTTTCTGGCGTAGAGGCAGATCGGGTGCAGCTATTCGACGGTATGGGGCGCTTGCTGTCAACTGAGGAGCAACCCGGCCGAAGCATCAACATTTCGGAGGTGCCGATGGGGATGTATCTGCTGAAAATAGGTGTTGGCGAAAAAACGTACTTAGCACGGGTAGTTAAGCAATGACAAGCCAGAACAACTGAGGGTTGTTTCAGGCAGGCGTAGGACTACTTGCTCAAAAGTAATGAGCGGAGTATATTCATGAGCACGGCTATGCTTCTCCAGGTAAAAAGAGCATCCATGAGTATTGAGCTGTGCCCAAACCACTTCGTGATTGGCATAGATCCATCCTAGACTAAAATTTCCGCCCCCGCAGTCAGCATCTCTTCCACCGCCCGTTCCACGTCTCCGGCTTCCATCTCTACACCACGAGTGGCTGCTCTGATCAGCGAAGTCTTAAACCCCTCCTGAAGGGCATCCAGTACAGTGAATTTTACGCAGAAATCAGTGGCCAGCCCGAGTACCTGTACCTCATCGATCCCTTGTTCTTTTAACCACTCTGCCATGCCGGTGCTTTTACGGCGGCCGTTATCGTAGAAGCCACTGTAGCTATCGACGGTAGGATCTGTTCCCTTTTGGAACACTTTCGTGATGTTGTCGGTGTCCAGGTTAGCGACGAATTCGGCGCCCCAGGTCTCCTGGACACAGTGAATGGGCCATAATATCTGTTGTAAACCATGTAATTCAATTACCTGCCCTGGCTTCCGCCAGGGGTGGTTGGCGGCAAAGCTGCCGTGATTTGCCGGATGCCAGTCTTGTGTGGCCACTACGGTATGGTAGGCAGGCATAAGGGCATTCGCCAAAGGAACTACCTGGTCTCCCTCCGCTACGGGAAGCATGCCCGAAGGCATGAAGTCAACCTGGAGATCAACGAGTATAAGAGCTACGTTTTGTGCATGCATGAAGACTTAGCTTTGTTGCAAAGCAAAGGTACGTTGTTTTCCTTGCTTCTCAAACCTCTTTCTTGCACCTGCGGCCGCGCCTTTTGTAGATTGATAGATTGGTAGACGGCCTTTGGCCTTGGTAGATTGATAGTGCTATCGCACGGCAATGCCTGAGATTGATAGATGTTATAGATTAATAGCGCTGCCGCAAGGGCGTAGCGAGCACTCCCTTGCGGCAGCGCTATCAATCTACGAATCTATCACATCTATCAATCTACCAAAGGCGCAGCCTTTCTACCAGAACCACCCGACCAGCAAGAACGTAAGAATCAGCAGAATTACGGACTGATAGCGGTAGTTGAGGTACCACGGTAACCCAACCAGTTGAGCGGTGTCGGCTTCGATGATGCTTCTGCTCCAGGTGTAATTGGCCACTTGTTCTTCCGTTGGTGGAGTAGTGTAAAGGCTAACTATATAGTTTACGAGACCACAGAACAGGAACAGGTAGAAGGTACGGTGCAGGAAGTGCATCTCAGTAAACCAGTTTTCTACACCTTTAAAGTCCAATACCAGGAAGAGGACACTGATGGCTGCTCCCACCATAAGGCTGGTAAATGCCCCAGTACCGGTGGCTCGTTTCCAAAATAGGCCAAGAATGAAGGCGGCTGCCACTGGTGGTGCAATGAAGCTGAGAACTAGCTGTAGGTATTCCCAAAGGGAGCTGAAACGTTCGATCTGAGGTGCCCACAAACAAGCGAGTATCACTAAAACCAGCGTGGAAATCTGGCCAATACGGACTAATTGCTTACTGGTCAGATCAGGCTTGATTTTGGCTGCGAAGTCCATCGTTATGAGGGTGGACGCAGAGTTGAAGGTGGCGGAAACAGAAGACATCATGGCTGCCAGCAAACCAGCCAGTACCAATCCGAGAATACCGTTGGGCAGCATCTGGAAAAGGAGTACGGGATAGGTGGCGTTCGGACAATCAGCCAAGTTCTGACAAAAGCCACCTTCTGGCAGCTGATAATTAATGTCGGCGATATTGAAGCCGTCGGGCAGACCGCCCTGCTGCTGCATATAAATGATGGCAGCGGTGCCGGGAAGGACCATGATGAAGAGCACTGGTAGTTTCAGTAAACCCGCAAAGAGGGCTCCCCAGCGGCCGTGGTTAAGGTCTTTGGCGCCAAGAACCCGCTGCACCATGAACTGGTTGTTGGCCCAGAAGTAGAAGCCCAGGATAGGTGCGCCAAG
>JBGCFZ010000228.1:0-3000 GCA_045110355.1 Lewinella sp.
AAATTTCATGTTTTCCATTATGTCAAAGTTGTATTGATTAACGATGACACAAAGGTGCGGGCAGTAAGTCAGACCAAAATTAAGGTACCTTAAGAAATGGTTTTAGGGCCTTCTTTTTTTTGCAAGCTTACGTCGCAGCTCACTGAGGTACTCAGGCGTGATACCAATATAAGAGGCGATCAGCTTCAGCGGAATGCGTTGTACCAACGTAGGGTAAGTCTGCGTAAACTCAATGTACCGCTCCTCAGCAGTAGCACTAAGCAACCCAATGACTCGCCGGTTGGTCGCCACTAAGTTGTTCCGGAGCTTGGTGCTCATTTCCGCTAAAAGACCTTTCTCCAGCTGGTGGAAGTTCCCAAAATCAGCAAATGCGATAAGAGACACCTCACTATTTTCAATCGCATCAATAAAAACAACCGTCGGCTTTGAGTTTGAAGCACTGTCAAGGTCAGAAATTACCCAGCCCTCCGGCGCAAACTGTAGGATGTGCTCTTTCCCTGCTTTGTCAATAACGTAACTCTTCAGGCAGCCGCTTTCCACCTTGTAGCCGAAGGTCGCAATGTCCCCCTGAGCCAAGAGAATTTGCCCTTTTGAGACTTTTATCTTCTTACTGTTTTCTAAATTGAACATTCGCACATGCTAGGTTTAACGCTGGCTGAAATTAACACTTTTGCCAGATGTGCAAAGACGCTGGTGGATTTTGGGCGCGGCCGCAGGTGCAGTGTAACGGATAAAAAAGCAATAAATTCGCCCGAATTTAGACGCTTACCGGCCCTGCTGCGAGAACTTCCGGACTGGATTTTTCGGAGAAGATCGAAAAGTTGTCGTTGAATAAAGCGACTAGTTTTTTCGCTGTCTCATCGTAATCCCCTTCATTTCTCCAGGTGTTTCTGGGGACGAGTAAAGCGTTGGGGACGTCGGGGCAGGCAAGCGGAAGCTTAAGCCCGAAAAAAGACTCCGTGTGGTATTCTACGCCGTCTAGTGCTCCGGTCAGAGCAGAACGGATCAGCGCACGCGTGTAAGAAAGCTCGATGCGGGAGCCCGTTCCGTAGGCACCGCCGGTCCAACCCGTATTGACCAGCCAGACGCTGATGGGACTGCCTGCGGCCTCGCTTTCGCGTAGCTTTTTGCCCAGCATATCACCATAGACAGTAGGGTGGAGGGGGATGAAGGGCGATCCGAAACAGGCCGAGAAGGTGGCGAGTGGCTCGGTAATCCCCGTTTCCGTCCCCGCAATTTTAGCGGTGTACCCACTGATGAAGTGGTACATAGCCTGTTCGGGCGTCAGGCGGCTGATGGGAGGCAGTACCCCGAAGGCGTCGCAGGTAAGGAAGAAGATGTGGCGCGGCAAATCTCCGCGCGAGTTATACATGATGTTGTCGATATGCTGGATCGGGTAACTCACCCGAGTATTCTGGGTGATACTGCTGCCTGCGTAATCAGGCGTATGCCCATCGGCCTTCAGATCGATGTTTTCCAGCATAGCCCCATAGCGAATGGCCTTGTAAATCTGTGGTTCCTTGGATTCACTGAGGTCGATGACCTTAGCGTAGCAACCGCCCTCGAAGTTGAAGACATTAGATTGGCTCCAACCGTGCTCGTCGTCGCCGATGAGCCGCCGTTCGGGGTCGTTAGACAGGGTCGTCTTCCCCGTGCCGGAAAGTCCGAAAAACAGGGCAGTGTCTCCCTTGGCGCCTACGTTAGCAGAGCAGTGCATACTGAGCACGTTTCGCCGCGTGGGGAGCACGTAGTTCAGCACCGAAAAAATGCCCTTTTTGATCTCCCCGGTGTAGGCCGTCCCACCAATAATGATGGTTTGTTTGGTGAAGTTAATGATGGAAAAATTCTCCTGGCGGGTGCCGTCCTTGCCGGGGTCTGCCAGGCAGCCGGGGAAGGCGTAGATGGTCCATTCGTCCGTCAAAAGGTTCTGATGGTCTTTGCCATCGGGGCGCAGGAACATGTTGTGGACGAACATGCTCTGCCAGGGGTGTTCCGTGTACACCCCAATATTGATGCGGTACTTCTGGCTGGCGCAGGCGTAGGCGTCGCGGTAATAAACGGTTTCTCGCTCAGCAGCGTAGGCCAGCACTTTCTTCTCCAGCTTATCATATTGCGCTGCTGCAATAGGGATGTTTATCTCCCCCCAGTCGACCGTACTCCTGGTTACATCGTCTTCTACGATAAACCGGTCCTTAGGTGATCTACCGGTGTACTTGCCAGTATTGATAATGAGGGCACCTGTATCGGAGAGGTGGCCTTGTCCCGTTTTAATGGTTGCTTCGACGAGGGCGGATACGGGGAGGTTGCTTTGTAAATTGGCGTGTTTCATGTTAAGTTTTTTTGAGGTAAGTACTCGGACAGAATTAATGCGAAATTCAGGCTCAAAAGATGCCGAGCAGGGTGGTGCAATTAATTTTGTCCGAGTACTTAAAGAAATTGTAGCGCTTTTTATGCTTTGCGGTCATATCCGATTAAGCGCTTATTAGTCCCTATCATTGCACCTGCGTGCGCGCCCCGAAAATCGTCATTATGAAGCGGTGGCGCGGCCGCAGGTGCAGGGTAAGGAACAAAGGAGCAAGGTGGTGGGAAAGCGTCCCTAAAGCATTTCACGGAAATCCGCATCCGTTTTCTCCCTTACCTCTTCCAGCGACGCGCCGGGCATCAACTCGACTAGTGTCAGTTGACCGTCGATGTAACGAAAGACTGCCAGATTGGTGATCACCATATCTACCGCACCCATTGCCGTGAAGGGTAGGGTGCAGACTGGAACGATCTTGGAGTTTCCTTTGCGATCCGTGTGCTGAAGGGTGATGATGAGGCGTTTGGCGCCGGAGGCCAGGTCCATGGCCCCACCAACACCCAGCAGGGGCTTGCCCGGCACGGCCCAGTTGGCCAGGTTAGCGGCTTCGTCGACCTGGAGGCCGCCCATGATGGCCACGTCGACGTGTCCGCCGCGAATCATAGCGAACGAGCGGGTGCTGTCGAAATAGCTGCTTCCCT
>JBGCFZ010000229.1:0-15277 GCA_045110355.1 Lewinella sp.
TGAATTCACAATTACTTGACCGTTATTCCTTGCCTTTTAGCACCGTGACTTCGTTGCTGAAATCCTCATTTAGCTATGGCTAAAATCCGGTTTCAGCGCCTTGCCACGGCACGAAAATCCTGCGGACTAAACGGCCAGACAATTATGAACTCACCCACTAGACTCCCTGACTCCATGACTCTTTACCTAAATTTGCCCCATGAATAAGAACCTCGCCAACGCCCTGAAATTCATCGTCTTCATCGGCGTAGGTTTCGGCATTCTCTACCTGCTTTACAACAGCCAGCAGGCCGCGTTTCTCGAGCAGTGCCAGCTGGACGGTACGCCGGACGACGAATGTAGCCTATTGGACAAGCTGGTGGCCGACTTCAAAAGCGCCAGCCCTTTCTGGCTGCTGATGACCCTGGTGGCCTTTTCGATCAGTAATCTCAGCCGGGCCATTCGCTGGAACATGATGCTCCGGACCCTGGGGCATACCCCGCGCCTCATCAACGCCTTTCTGACGATCAATCTGGCCTATTTTGCCAACCTGGGATTTCCCCGCATTGGGGAAGTAGTCAGGGCCGCCACCATGTCGCGTTACGAGAAGATCAGCCTGGACCGGGTTGTCGGCACCATCGTAACTGGTAGGACAATTGACGTGATCATGCTCCTCCTCATCACCGGAATAGCCTTATTGCTGGGTAGAGAAAAGCTTTGGAATAAAGCGCTGGAGTTAGTTGATCTTGGCGACAAACTAGACACTCTACAAACCATGGCAATTATTGGAGTCGTGGCCGGAGTCGTAGTGTTAGGGCTGGGCTGGTGGCAACGGGCACGCATCATGAACAGCGCCATTGGGCAAAAAGTAATTGGCGTATTAAAAGGTCTTGGAGAAGGTATGCAAACTGCTTTTCGGGTAAAGAACACACCGATGTTCCTCGTCCACAGTGTCAATATTTGGGCCATGTACATCCTGATGACCTACTTCATCATCCTGGCCTTCTCCCCTACCGCAGCCCTGAGCCTGGAGGCCGCATTGGTCACCTTCACGGCTGGCGGATGGGGCATCGTGATCCCGAGTCCGGGCGGCATGGGCACCTACCATTTCCTGACCGGAGAGGCATTGCAGCTTTATGGCATCTCTTCACTGAACGCTTTCAGCTGGGCCAACATCGGTTTTTTCACCATCAACATTGGGTGTAATGTGTTGATCGGGGCAGCGGCTTTATTGTTGTTACCCTGGTTGAATCGGGATTATTCTCCAAGTGAGTTGGAGAAGGGGTGAGTTCGAGAATGCGTGAGTTGGTGAGTTGCTGCCGCGAGTAAGTGCTCACTTCGTTCAGAGGTAGGAACCATCTATCTCTTTCAATGGTTTTTACATTTTTGGGCGCGGCCGCAGGTGCAAGGGAATGGTAAAAGGAGAAAGGTTCGGGCTAACTGCCTCCTGTAGCTCATGAATTTGCTGATTGCAGGAACTGGTGGATCATTTCTGAAATGTTCTGACTTATCCCGTACGGACGGGGCTTGCCCCTACGGTATCGGCACGCTAAAAGCCCTTTATTCGTTCGTTTTGCGAACGGCGGATTCAACCTGTCTGTAGTGGCGGGGCAAGCCCCGCCACTACAGGCTATTATCTGCGTTAATCTGTGTAATCTGCGATTCGGATTATTTCACCCCCAACCCCTCAAACACCTTCCAATTATCCGGATACCGCACCATCAACCGCATATACTCCACCGAAGGGCGGGCCATCAGCCGGCCCAATGGCGGTGCCACGGCGAAGCAGCCTTCCCCCTCCACGCAGCCGAGGGTAGCATCTACTTTAAGGTTAATAGCAGTGACTTTTCGGCTGATGCCCCGATCATTGAGCTCTCCGCCCAGGGCGAGGTGAACGCTCGTTTCGTCGAGGCGGAAGGGCAGGTCGATGACGTGGTACTCATCCACCAGGCCGAGTTTCTTCGGTACGTCGCTGCGCAGGTAATCGTCCCAGGAGTTCGGGACGCCGGTAACGCCGGAATTGATGGCGGCGTTGGAGTTGGCGCTTAGCTCAGAGCGGTAGAAATTTCGGTTCAGCGCATCCTTTTGGTCCAGAAACTGATCCCGGACGAAGCGCGCGATGTCGTTCCGGACGCCGATCATGATGACGGGGTGGTCGTCAAAGAAGCGTTGGTATACGGTGTCACGCGGCTGACTGGGTTCGGCGGCGTTTGCCTTGAGGTAATTCAGGACGTGCATGATGGTACTGATGCCCGAGTTGTCGGAGTTGCCTGCATCAACGAAGTGGCCGCGCCCTTCAATCCGGCCGGCCGGACTCATGATTGGGAAGCGGTTGGCCAGGAAGGCCGCATCGGGGAAAGAGATGGCCTCATCGCCACGGGCCGTCAGGTCCACCATCCCCGGTGCGAGGTCGGTATTAGACAAGGGGTGGATGATGCCACGCATCCCGTCTTCGGCACGGGTGGTGTTACTGATGAACAACGGCAGGTCGTAGTTAATCTTCTGCCAGAGGTGGGCGTACGACTGGCCACGGATTTCATCGTAGGCGTATGGCCCGGTTTTACCCCCCACGATATTGAAATAGGCACGGGCCATGGCTTCGGCCCGGTCTTCCAGGTCTCTGGCGCCCCAGCCCGGCAGGTTGGGTACGAAGTTGATGGGGAAGCGGGCGATGAGGCCGGTAAAGTCTCCACTCAGGAAGTTGGTGGTACCAATTTCCTGGATGGCGGCTCGGATCTCCGGCAGCGGTTTTTGCTGCGCTTTCAGGTAGGTATACATTGACAGGCCCATATTGCCGCCACTGGCACCGCTGAGCAGGTAGACGTTGTCGTCAAACAGCCCCATCGAATCCAGTTGGTAGAGTTGGAGCATGGTCCAGTAACAGGCTTTTAGGCCGCCGCCGTCGGCGGCGACGAGGAGGATGGGCTCCCGGTCTCCGGGCTTCGCCTCCAATCGGTCCAGGAAGTTTGCCGTGTAATCGACAAGGCTCATTTTACCATCCTTCTTCATCTCTGCCCGATAGGACACTTCATGGTAGCTATTGCCGTAGTAAGCCAGCGCCAGTACAAGACCAACGACCGCTACCCCACGGAAGAAATTCATTACGCTGATGGTGTCGTATTTCTTGCCTTTATTATTCTTATCACTGTAAAACTCGTGTTGTATGCTGAGGTCGCGTAACAATAAAAACCTTCCGATGATCAGCAATAGGGCAATGAACCCGTTGATCAACAGCAGGTAGATGTTTAGCGGGTTTAGGTTTTGCAAAAAGGAACTGGACAAGAACTTGCCCGAGAACATCCCGTAGACGAAGAAGAATAAGAAACCTCCGGCGACTAGCCATAGGAAGACCAGCATCGCCTGGGTGCTGGAATAGCCCAGAAAGTCCAGACTACGATCCCACCAGCCCACTTTACCGTCTTCAACAACGCAGGCTTCATCATCAACATATTGCTCGCCTTTAGCGGATTTGAGCAGTTGGGCATCGAAGGTAAAACTGTCATAGAACCCACCGTACATCACTAACCAGACATACGAGAAGATGCTCACCAACAGGAAACAAAGGAAATATCCGAAGGTGACTTCCCACGGTGCTCCGGCAATGCTTTTCCACAAGGTGAGTAAGAAGAAAAGTAAACTGAAACCCACTGACACCAAGCCCAGCCAGAACGTCCATTTCCGGTCTACGTAATAAATTTTTGTGTCCTTGGCCTTTTGCGCTTCACGGTCCCTTAGGTTATACCACCAGGGCCAGTACCTGGCATCGTCGGGTTTCTTCTCGCCTACGATCCGGTCAGATAAATTATCGGGATGCCTGGCCCGGGAAAATGACTTCTGGATGTAAACCCAATAAGAAAGTACTAAGCCCAAAGTAACCAACGGAACAAAAGTACTGTAGGACGCCAACGCAGAGTTATTGCCCAGGTAAATACCCGTACAGATGGAGATCAGGCTGAACAAATAAACGACCCCGAGCAATCGGCCCGTACTAAAAAAAGTGGTGGTGGGAGGGGGGATTTTAGCATTCTGTAGCGGGAGATAATATTTTGGCGGCGGCAACGGCTCAACGTTTGCAGGTTTTACACCATACAACCGTTCGTGGAGGAACAGCCAACCGAAAATCCCTAGTCGGCTAACCGTAGTGGTTTTCCCCGCTAAGTGCGTCTCCGCCACGTTCCAACTATCAGCCCGGTGCGCAAATTTCTGATCAGTGACAAAAGAGTACGTTGGCCCAAACCAAATGACCACCAATGAAACCGGGAACAGGAATAAAGAAAAGAGCAGCAGGTTCCCCGGACTCTGGACCAACTCGATGAAGAATGCATCAAACTGTGCCAACTTCGAGAAGACGAAGGTGATGATCCCGACAGAAATGATCGTCGGATAGAAGTAGGGTAAAAAGTTCGACATAAACTTCCCCACCCTGGCGGCAAAATCGTGGTAAATGAACTGCAACAGTGTACTTACACTAAGGAACAAACAGAGGAGCCGACTGATGATCGCTACCAGGTAGATAGTCGAGAAAAAGCCACTGGAAAGGTCCATCTCCGGATTACGAAGCAAGCGAAAGAAGTAGGTAAACAAGATCGTATTACTCACCAGCATGATGGCGAAGAGCAGAAAGGTGCCGTACCAGAAAAGTCTGCGCCAAATGTTCTTTTGTAAATTGACGGGGATGGCCAATAGGCCAACTTTTTGCAACTCAAAAAAGCGGGTAAAACGAAGTTCCACCTTATCATCGGACTTGCCCTCCTTCTTGGGTTTTGCTTCCTTGGATTTCACTTCCAGTAATACCCCTTCCTTTGACTTTTTCCCCTTAGCCTTTTTATCCTCGAATGCTATATCTACGATCACCTCCTCCTTGATTTCGGATAAGACAGCACTGTAGAACAGCTGGTACAGCAGGTAAGTAAGCGCCAGAATGAATAAGGCACTCAGCACAAAAAACGTGTAGCCCGTCTCCAATAAATCGGGAATTACCCAGCGAGACTTGAGGTCGAGCAAATCGATCATTGAACCAACAAAGGGCGTTGGCACCGAAGGTTTACTCTTAAAAAAAAGGTAGGCCATCCCCACCACAAAGATCCCCATAAACACAAACTGCCAGATTCCCTGGTAAAGGAATATCCAGCGGACGGTGGCGTCCTTATGAAATAGAATATCCGTTTCCTTTGCGGCTTCCCCTATCTGTTTTTCTCTTGTCTCTCTTAACATCTTATGGGTGGTGTGGTGGGATGCTAAAGATAGGGGGATGGAAGAAATGTATTAGGTCTGGGGAAAAAATCACGGATAAATACGGGGAGTGTTCGTGGGAAAACCCTTATTAAGGAGGGCGAGACGGTTCTTTTGTCCAACGAAAACGAGGGACGGACCTGCGACAACGCCTTCATCCTCCTTGCTCCTTTTTACCTTTATTTTGCACCTGCGGCCGCGCCTTGATTAGTCTTATACTTCAATAGTTTGGCAGTTCAGTGGCACGAGCGAATGGCGTCAAGACAGCATCCTTATCCTTACTTCCCTTCTCCTTAATGTAGCAACTTAGTGCCTTAGTGCCTTAGTGGTTACATCCTCTCGCTTCGAAAAAAGCCGATACAGCAAAGGCACCACATAAAGGCTCCCCAGCGTGCCCACCACCAAACCACCAATGACCGTGATGGCCAGCGGTTGTTGCAGTTCGGCACCAAGACCACTGGTGAACAGCACCGGCGCGAGGGCCAGAATAGTCGTAAGTGAGGTCATCACGATGGCGCGCAAGCGTCGTCGGCTCGCCTCTTTAATCGCCGCATGAAGTGGCATACCAGATTTTCGCCCCCGCTCAATCATATCTACCTTAATGATGGCATCATTGACCACGATCCCTCCCGTCACCACCATACCAATCAGGCTCAGCAGGTTCAAACTTCCCCCCGTGGCCCACAGTGCCAGCAAGGAGCCTACCAGGCTAACGGGGACCACCAGCAAGACAACAAGTGGCAGCTTCAGCCCTTCAAACTGTGCCGCTAAAATGAGGTACAACAGCAATAAACTGACGCCCAGCACACCGCCTAATTCCCCAATCCGCGACTGGTCCGTAAGGAAGCGCCCCGCCAATTGGCCCGTAAAATCTGCATGCTGGGCCACAATTTTTTCGATGGCCGCAACAGCAGTCGCAGCTGGCTCTCCCGGAAAGGTGAGGGAGAGGTATTCGCCAGCACCATCGGACGTCAGGACGCGGTAATCGGGCCGCCGTTCGGTGGTGATCAGGTACCGTAGCGGGATCTCGTTACCGTCCTGATTGGTCACCGTTGCACTGAGCAGCTCCTGTGTTGACAGCCCCTCCGCACCAGCCAGCAGCACCGGCAGCGCCCGATCGTTGGCGCGCAGGCTGGTCACCTCGTTTTCGCTAAACAGGGTGAGCAGCCGGGCCCGCAGTCGCTCGGGACTGACCCGACTGACGCTTAATTGGGGATAATTAATGCGCAGCGAAACTGCCTCGCTTCGGGCTGGCGGTGAAGGTTCGTATCCAGCTGTACGCAGATCATCAAGCAGTGGCTGAACGGCTTGCCAATCGGGCGTTTCGCGGTTTCCGGAAGCGCGCAGGCGAACCTCCAGATAAGGGTCATCGTTAAGGAAAATACGGTCAAAAAGATTGGCGATGGGCTGAAAAGTAAATGTCGCTTCGGGATAGCGACTACGTAGCGCCGCCAGCCAATCTTCGGCAAAGCCGGAGCCGGGTACCGCTTCCAGAAAGAACTGTAGTTCTGATGCGGTAACCGCCTGGTTTTCTTCAGAGAGCAGAAACTGATTTTCTCCCACGAAGGCCGTTGCCTGCCCACCAAAATTATCTCGCCAGTCCTTTTTCAGGGCGCGGACGCGGGTGCTGTGGGAGGTTAAGGGCAAAGCCTCGTTCCAGTCAATCTTGAGTTCAAAGTCCGTGCGGGACAGCTCCGGGAAGCCGCGGGTAGGCAGGCTTTGCAACACGAAGTAGCCCAAAGCCAGCCACGGGAGCAGCAATAAAAGATAGGCGATTGGCGATTGGCGATATTTGATTGGCGATTGATCATCAAAACGCTTCGCGTTTTCAAGTTTCTCTCCTCCGTGGGGAGGGGTTGGGGAGTTTTTTTTAGTCAACAACACCGACAACATTGGCAGCAAAAAATAAGCCACCAATAACGATGCTGCCAGGGCCAGCGTTACGGCAATTGCCTGATCACGGAATAATGCGCCGGCGATTCCGCTCAGTAAGACCAGCGGCAGGAATACGGCGATCGTTGTCATCGCGCTGGAGATCAGGGGGCGGATGACTTCGTTGGTGGCTGCCGCCACGATTTGATTGTTGATTGGTGATTGATGATTGTTAATTGTGGCCTCCGGATTATTGATTGCTGATTGACCCTCATTTTCAAAACGCGCAGCGTTTTCCGGAGCCTCTCCCCCGTGGGGAGGGGTTGGGGAGGGGGAGGCAGGATTTATGATTCTCGATTGGCGATTCTCGATTGGCGATTTACCGTCATTGGAAAAACGCGCAGCGTTTTCCGAAGCCCCTCCTCCCTGGGGCAAGGTTGGGGAGGGGGTTTTATAGCTGGCAATATTGTCCAGCACAATGATCGAGTTATCAATCATCAAGCCCAGCCCAAGGATGAGGCCAGCCAGTGAGATCACGTTGACGGACAGGCCAGCCAGGTAAAAGCCCAACACCGCAATCAACAGCGCAATGGGCACAGCCAATCCGATCAGCAAGGGCCGCCGCCATTCGCGGAAGAAAGCGAAGAGCACCAGGATGGCAAAACCTGCACCGTAGAGCAAGCCACCGCTCAGGTTATCGATACTGGCGCGGAGAATGCTGGTTTGATCGTTGTTGAGGTTGAAGTGGAGGTCCGGGTAATCTTGCTTCAAGTCAGCGAGGAGGACCTGGAGGTTTTCTCGGAGATCGAACAAGCGCGCGTCGGCGCGCTTACGCAGCGTAAAAACGACGCCGGGTTGCCCATCGTGGAAGAACAGCCCACGCGCGGGCGTAGCCTCATAAGAAACCGTTGCGAGATCGGACAGCGGCAGTGTTCTTGTAATACCTCCCTGGCGGGGATTGCCGACCTGGAGGTAAAGGTTTTCCAGATCTTCCGCTGTACGGAGGTCTCCGGTGAAGCGGACGTTATACTGGTAATGGCCGTCGGCCAGCAGCAGGCCGCCGAGTTCGACGTTAGCGCTACTGAGGAGGTTGGCCAGGTCAGCTTCGGTTAGGCCTAGCGCCCGCAGGGCGCTGGTGTTGGGCCGGACGACGATCTGGGGTTCCCGCTGGCCGCTGAGGTCGGCGAAGGCTACTTCGGGGAGTTGTTCGAGGCGACGGCGGAGGACGTTTCTGGCTAGGTCGCTTAGGGATAGAACCCCCTCCCCAACCCCTCCCCACGGGGGAGGGGCTTTTTTTGAACGCTGCGCGTTCTGGATGTTGCCTCCGGTCTCATTGTTGATGCTTGATTGCTTAGTCGAAAAACGCGAAGCGTTTTCAACAGTTCCCTCCCCTCTACTTTCGGAAGTAGGCGGTGTGACCGCTGTCATGTCTGAGCCGTCTCCCCTCTCCCGAGGAGAGGGGCCGGGGGAGAGGGAAAGCGTAACACTAAGCTGCACCACCGGAATATCACTAACATCCGTAGCCAGCACCCGCGGCCGCGCCACCTCCCTGGGCAACTGGTTCATGGCCTGGTCGATCTTTTCGTTGACTTCGATGAAGGCCAGGTCCGGGTCAGTGCCGAAGGGAAAATCCAGGTACAGCACCGCCGACTCCTCCCGAGCCCGGGAGCGGATGCCGCTGAGTCGGTTGACCTGCAAGAGCGTATTCCGCAGCGGGCTGATGACAGCATCTTCTACCGTCCGTGCAGCCGCATTCGGGTAGCTCACCTGTACACTCACGCGGGGGATGCCTACCTCGGGGAGGAGGGACACGGGTAACTGGCCTGCGGCCAGCAGGCCGAGGATAATTAGCGCCAGGGTGGTTAGGAGCAGGGCTACGGGGCGGTTTAGGAGGTTGGTTAGGATGAGATGACAGTTTTATCTGCCGTTAAGTTAGCGTTTAGAAAATGAGGTTTATAGTTTGAGCAAAAAAAATCGTCTTACCACCTCTTTCATCATACGCTGCGTCCAGGCAGGCTAGTTCTTCCTGCCTCTATTAGGACCAATAACGTCGATCATTTGGGCTTTGTCGCTAGACATGGCAGCATTCAGTGCTTTAATTTCGAGTTTACGACCTATGATCATTTTGGCGTGTTTCATCCAAACATAGTGCAGAATAAATTATTTTGGCGATATTTTGCCAAATATTTAAGATTGTAAGCTTCCTGCATAACGCTCTCTTATCAGGCCACTTTCGCTTCGTAATATCTGGGAGTTAAGACCCCTTCACAAAAGATACTGTGTTATTTAAAGGTAGGATCCTACCCTATTAGACAAGATTATTTAATAAAAGCGTAAGCAAGTTCATCCTCTTCCCCATCCATAATGGGGACATACATTCCTTTTTTTGCCATCATGACACCGAACAAAGAACGCCACTTAGGGAAAAAGCCTTCCGAAACCAACCGATAATCAGTCAATGAGTATTCTTGCAAAACAAGATCATGCCTTCCTTTATCGTTCGGAACATTTATGAACCGGTAAATCACCCCTTTATGTTTGTTAATTCTAATATCTAAGTAGTGAGTGTATTTAAGCAAGTGTTCAAGTAGATCATCGCCTGCCAAATAGACCGCAGGTTCATTTGACTTGCTAAATTCGCCAAACATTTTAGTTTCTCCTGTACTCAATTCAAATCTGTATATTTCTGGAAACCCTTGAAACCCATAATAAATTACTCCATCATCCATTTCGCAGTGGATTTTAGACAACCCCCCGTACATCGTATTCCTCATTTTCTCAGGATAACGAATACCCAAGGCCTTTACATCTTTGCTTACAAGGTTTAGTGAAGCAAACAATACAACGTCTTCTTGATAACTTTCCTTTGAAACAAACCTAGGATATTTATGGTAGTTCAGTTTAAAATAAAATTCGCCATCTTCCTTATTGAAAAAAGCTTGCACTCCTCCATCTCCCACGAAATATGGTTGATAAAATTCAGGCAATACCGCTTTCGAATCTTTACCCCAGTTTAGCTTTATCGAATACCTATACACAACGTCGCCATGGGAATTTACGATCAATAATACATTTCTAGAAGCTATAAATATTGAGTCCTTTGAAACATACTGTATAAATCTAATTTCATCAACAACTTCAGGGCCTTCCCTTTCAAAACTTATTGAATTCTTTTTCCGCTCTTTTACGCTAAACACATCTAAGGAATGTTGAGCACTATTATATCCGACTATGCTTTCAACATCTCCTTCGCCACCAACAAGACTTGATGTAATTCCATATTGTTGATTATACGGCGGAGGCGACTCTAGCACAAGTCCTTCTACAATCTCAAAATCTTTAACAGTATCCGAATTACAGGCAAAAACCAGGCAAAGGGCTGTCATTATCAATGATAATTTATACATATTTATTGTTAATTTATATTTATGCCTCGCCACTAACTTACAACTACTGGGCAAGCGCAGGCCTCGTTTCATTACCTCCCGCTTTGGCGTTATCTTGCAAAAGCCCGACGGGGCTTCCTCCGCCGGCGTATCGTATTTCCTTTTCCAGGAATAAAAAGTCGGCACCTTCAGGTCGTACTCTTCGCAGAAGTCGGCAACGCTTTGGCCGCTAAGTTACTGCTCGGCTAAGAATTGATGGATGGCTTCCGGAGTATGGCGCATGGCATGTGGCTTTGGTGAGGGGCAAAGCTCGTAGAAGCGATCATTTACTATTCTGACGAGTCAAACCTTTATCAAATAAAGTGTTTTGCTACCTAATTCATCATACTCATCATCAAGTTCTTCCAATTCCTTCTTCCAATCTTGAGGAATATCCGTCGTCTGTTCAGGAAGCTGAGCATAGTGATCAGTTTGATATTGAGGTATCATCCGGAGGAAGTAGCCATCCTGATAAAGAAGAGGAGCCTCAAAACTCAATTGTTCAAAACGTAAGATATGATTATTTATTAACCATTTTTCCTTTTGCCTATTAAAAAAAGCAAAGAAAACAATAGCTCCCTTTTGATATGACAAAACGACTTTGTCTGCATCTGCGGCAAGGCTATATACTTTTGGAATTCTTTCTTGATACACGTATTTTATTTTTCTTCTCACTTTATCCATCTCCATCACGTCATCTGTAGTAACTGGAACATCAAAACTAAACGTAAATGCGGGGTACACATCTGGCAAGTCTATTCGGTAGAATGTATCTCTAAACGTAGCATGATAATGCAAATAATCATTCAACAAATTAAACTCCGGGTAACCTCCGATCAAACTAGATGAGGCGGTTCGAGGAAGTCCTTCTACAAAGAGTTTTTTCAAATTATTGTTTTCAATCCAAACAAGTTGCTTCGGAGATTCAGCTAGACCTATATTTTGAAAGCCTTGAATCGAATGAATAACATCATTGGAAGATGCATAAATCATTTGATGAAAATCGAACCCTGCACTCGGTTCTACTACAAGCGGTTTTCCGTCTAGATCGTACTTGAACACTTGCGTTTCGTCATAGACAATAAGCTGTCTATGATACTTATCATAAGTGAATTCCTCAATGCCGTTATGATAACGAAAATCATCTCCTCTTGCCTCAATTTGCCAAACAATCTGTCCTTCTTTATTGACACGGTTTATTTTTCCAGATATCTCGTCAACCAAAATGACATGGCCAGAATCAACTACAGCAAAGTGAAAGATTACACCAACCTCATTGGCCACTTCTGGGGAAAGCTTTATCGTTAGAACGTCATTGATAAGATTAGTAACGTCAGCAACCTCATTCTTGTCACCTGGGAGAAGTTGAAACTTGGGTAGCGTTGCGATTTGACCAGTCCCTGAAGGTTTTTCTGAGGCATAACAACTAACAAGCAGCATCAATAAAAAAACGAGGCATAGACCAACGTATTCAGTAGTTTTTGAGGTCTTGCGCATTGATACCATAAACTAAATTTACTAACAATTTCCAGCAATTTAAAGTCTAATAAGATAAATCGTCTTCCCCCCTCTCTCGTCGTACGCTTCGTCCAGACGGGCTAGTTCTTCCTTCCATTCTGAGTCGGGGTCCGTTCCTTCCGCTAGTTTTGCGAGGTGCGCAACACGGTAGTCCGGCATTTCTCGTAAAAAGTAGTTGTCATGGTAGAGAACCGGAGCGAATAAATAAGTATTCTCATACCTAATCATTTCACTACCAACAATCCACTTTTTTGTTTTCCGGTCCAATACGGAAAAATAGTTCCTCCTATTATATTTATAGGATATAAATATGTTATTTACATCAGGTACAACGCTTATCAGAATAGGTATTCCATTCTCAGTCATAAAACGGAATTTTCTATCAATACTCTCATTACGCATAATCTCTTCAATTGTAGGCCGTGTCGGAACATCCAACGTAAAAGCAGGTAGCACACTAGGCAGATTTACTTTAAAGAAAGTATCATGAAGCGTTGCATGATAATATGTTTCATCATTTAATCTCGTGAATTCTGGCAAACCTCCATAAAAAGCGAATTCAGGAGCATATGGCACTGAATTTATCAGCACCTCCTGAAGAATACTGTCCTTAAACCAAAACAGTTGTTTAGATGATGATATTATGTGATCATTACGATATCCCTGCGCAGAGAATAACTGATCACTACTAGATGCATAGAATAGTTGGTGATAATCAAAACCTGGTTTTTGTTTTACATCAATTGGATTACCGTCAAAATCAAAAAAGAAGGATTTTTCGCTATTATGAACGATAATTCTTCTACTAAAAGAATCAAAAGTACATTCTACTATATTTGTAAAGAAGCGGTAATCATCATCTTTTGCCAAGACTTGCCATACAATTTTCCCGGCTGCATTCAATCTGACGATACTTCCAGCTACATCATCAATCAAGATTAAGTCAGTACCATCTACTACCATAAATTCAGATATGATCCCAATTCGTTCAGCCACATCTGGCGACAGTTGGATTCGTCGAATTCCCGAAACCACCCCAGTTACATCGCCAACAGCACTGAGGGGCTTTGAAGGGAGATCGTAATGAGGGATTGAAGTAGAAAAAATCGACGAGTCATTCACACTTTCATTTTGAATATCAGCACAATGAGGCAACATCAAAAAAGCCAGCGCATAAACAAAAAAACAGTTATGATAACTATAAATAATTTCTGACATCATGTACTATGGTTTTAGTTTATTACAATGCCATTTACCTCTTCTCTATTAGACTAGTACACTCTTGAGGATTAGCTTTAGTCTTATTCAAGATGAGCGCATTTAATTGACTCTTTCCTCTGCATTATAGCCAATCAGACCTATAAGAACAATTTACCGGATCAATACAGCAAGTCAGGAAGATCGAATCGAACAATTGGCTCCTCTTCACTATACTGAAGGCCATAAACGGTATTATTTTCTTGATCAACTGCAAAAGTAAATATCGGACCATCAAGAGTAAACCTGGCAACTAACTCTCCTTCCCAGTCCCAAACTTGCAATTCCGTATTTATACTAGAGAAGGATTGACCTAATTCAAAATCAGTTTTATCCAAATAAAGCACGTAAACAAAATTTCCCGTTGAATAAGCCTCCATGAAATAAACTCTTCGGTCAGGGCCTCTAACTTCATTCATTTTACGGTTCGAAACACTATTTTCTGATAACAACTGACCTCCCTCTGAATACAACACTACCTTGTCTAAGTACCTATAGAACGCCATCAAAGTACCGTTGTCAGGATGAACAGCGGCTGATTTTAAGTAAAAATACTGTATTTCATCAAGGCTAGAAAAAGATATTTTATCCGCATTTGGAAAACTACCTATGCTATCCACCACTTGCGGTAGCGGTCCGCATTCTGGCACAACAAATTCAGGGCTTTCAATACCTAAAAAGGGAAACGGTTGCATTATAAATTTATCAGTACCTAAAGGTACCATCCTATTTATATCACCATTAACGAAGATAAGGTTACAACTATTCTTCTTCGTAAAAACACCGGCGTCATCAATATTATAAAAATGATACTCAGGATAGGCTAAAAAACCTAACTCTCCATGAAACACACTCATACTATTCCTATCTATATATTCAAACGTATCCTCAGCCCCCTCACCAATAAGTCCCCAAGAATTTACAAATTCTAAATTTTCATAAATATTAAATACGTTAAATACTTTATCAGTCTTTTTATCGAAAATAATTAACTTATCTCTTAATATAAATATCTTATCAGGGGCTAAAATCAAACTCGAAGTGCTCACTGGCACCCCATTTAAGCTATCTATTAGCACTATATTCCCTCCACTACCTTCTGCTTTTATTGACTCATTGTCACAAGAAGTAATTAAGATGCAGATCAATAGTACAAAACCAGTTAATATTCTACTAAAGCTCATATCACTAAGTATATTTCAGGACACAGTACACAAAAAACCAACTTTCTATTAAAAGTAAATAATAAAACTTTACTTATTATAGAAAGTTGGTCAAGAACCGATGTTCCAGTTAAAACATTTTATATTACTGCAACACATTAACAATTCGAAGAATCAGACTTATCCTTCATGTCAACTCTCGAACATGCCCCTCCTCCGTCACAACTTAGGGCACTTAAGCAGCCTCCCCATGTACAATTAGTACTATATGTAGAATAGCAAGTTGCACTAAATCCACCACCACCACCAAGATCGCCACCACCACCACTAGGCCCAGCCGCATTAGCCATAGGCATCATACAAAAAATCACCATCCCTAAGATGGCACTAACTCTAAGCATAAAAGTCTTCATAAAAAAGGGTTTCAAAGCCTGGTATTTCCCTACTCAGGCAAGGGCCATCACTCAGAGGCGTAATGGAGCCTTTTATCAGTAACCAAATTAGCGTCCAGAAAAGCCTGGCTTCCTCAAAACGACTCAAAACGACTCAAAACGACTCAATTTCGACAGGCCAGTCATATCCAACAAATTATCAGAATGTTTTTTCTTTAGGCAAAGGCACATTTTTATAATCATCAGGACCGACACCGGTAGGGTAGCTAAATGTCTCATAGATAATCTTTTGTCACGGAAGGTAAACCCGCCTTGCAGGCAATACAATTCCTGCTCTGTCCAGCATCCTTTATAAGGTTTTTCTAGAAACCTTAAGCTCAGCGACCATCGCAGTTCGTGTTTTCATAAATGGTAAATCATTCATAAACCAGGTTTTTAA
>JBGCFZ010000230.1:0-4488 GCA_045110355.1 Lewinella sp.
GACAAGGGCTTGCAGAAACAATTTTATGCAGACCATAATATAGCCACGTCTTCTTTTGCGCTGTACGCAGGTGCAAAGGAGGTTAAAGAAGCAGTGGAGTCTGGCAAAGTCTCCCTGCCTTTTGTGCAGAAGGCCCGAACTGGTGGCTATGATGGTCAGGGTGTTGCCGTTATCCGTAATGCGGCAGACCTGGAAGCAAAGCTCCTTAATGCGGCCAGTGTGGTGGAGTCATTGGTTGACATCGACAAAGAACTCGCCGTCATCGTTACCCGAAATCCTTCGGGGGAAATGCGGGTTTTCCCGACCGTCGAGATGGAGTTTCATCCTACGGCCAACCTTGTCGAATTCCTGATCTGCCCCGCAGCCATTGATTCGGATACCGACGCAGCTGCAGCCGCGCTGGCGCGCACTGTAGCCGAAAAGATGGACATCGTCGGTCTGCTGGCTGTTGAACTCTTCCTGACCAAAGATGGCGAGATCCTCGTCAACGAAGTAGCTCCCCGCCCCCACAACTCCGGCCACCACACCATCGAAGCGTGCATGACCAGCCAGTACGAACAACACCTGCGGGCCATCATGGACCTTCCCCTAGGCCCAACGGACCTCATCCGCCCCGGCGCGATGATTAACCTGCTGGGTGCCGAAGGACACACCGGCCCGGCCGTGTACGATGGCTGGGCAAACCTGCTGGCCATTCCCGAAGTGTACCCTCACCTATACGGAAAGTCGGAAACCCGCCCCTTCCGGAAGATGGGACACGTGACGGCACTCGGAGATACCGTTGCCATGGCACGGGAACGGGCTAAGTTGGCTAAGGCGGCGGTGCAGATTGTGACCGGGAAGTGAGTTGATGAGTTAAAGAATTAGTGAGTGGCTGCCGCAGGTTCCACTCACTGCGCTGCGCTTGTTCGCCTCTGGGATCCGTAGAGCAAGAGCAGTGCCCCCAAAGGCAGGCCCGGAGCGCAGCCCCTCGTTTTCGTTGGCGATTACTTGCTCCTTAACCCCCACTTTGCACCTGCGGCCGCGCCCAAAAAGACGCTTTCTAAATACCCAAAAGGTGCCGCCATTTGACCAAAACCCCAACAAACGTTACTTTTGCGGAATATTTCGGGTCAACGACCTTTTGAAGCGTAGGGCACAGCACACCCATTTGAGCTACTCTTACCCCTGCGGCCATCTTGATCGCTTGTCATCGAAGACTGGAAACTTTCTTCTTCAACAAGTAAATCTCTTAACATTTATGGTTTCTACTATTCTAATTGCAGTTCCCCTTCTGGGCGTGCTCGCACTCGTTTTTATGTTCATCAAATCTGCTGGCGTATCCAAGCTGGATCCAGGTAACGAACTGATGCAACGTATCGGCAAAAATATTGCTGACGGCGCAATGGCCTTCCTTAAGGCAGAGTACAAAGTACTCGCTATTTTCGTAGCCGTTGTGGCTGTCATCCTGGCCGTTACGGCAGATCCCACTACCTCTAGCATAATGATCGCCGTCGCCTTCGTGCTTGGTGCCATCTGTTCTGCACTGGCTGGTTTCATCGGTATGAACGTAGCCACTAAGGCCAATATTCGTACTACCCAGGCTGCTCGTACCAGCCTCGGAAAAGCCCTTGGCGTTGCTTTCGACGGTGGTGCCGTTATGGGTCTTGGTGTTGTTGGTCTTGGTCTCTTGGGCCTTGGCACGCTCTTCCTGCTCTTTAAAGGACAGTTTGCTAATGATATTATGATCACCGATGCGGCCTCTGCTGATGTTGCCAAGGCTGCGATGCTGAAGGTCATTACGGTCATCACAGGTTTCTCCTTTGGTGCCTCTTCCATCGCCCTGTTCGCCCGTGTTGGCGGCGGTATTTACACGAAGGCTGCCGACGTTGGTGCTGACCTCGTAGGTAAGGTTGAAGCTGGTATTCCGGAAGATCACCCACTAAACCCCGCGACGATTGCCGATAACGTTGGTGACAACGTTGGTGACGTAGCCGGTATGGGTGCTGACCTTTTCGAGTCTTACGTAGGTTCCATCATCGGTACGATGGTAATCGGTGCAGCCTTCATGACGATGCCTGCTTTTTACGATACCCCAATGAATGGCCTCAACGGCGTTCTGCTTCCGCTCGTAGTAGCCGGTATCGGTATCCTCGCCTCCATCATTGGTACGTTCTTCGTCCGCGTGAAGGAAGGTGGCGACCCCCAGAAAGCCCTCAACCTCGGTGAAATCCTTGCCGGCGTAATCATGCTCATCGCAACCTTCTTCGCCGTTACGACGATGATGCCAGAAAGCTGGACCGCCGTCAATAGCAATGGCGTTGAAACAGTGTACACCAATATGGGTGTTTTCTACGCCATCCTTCTCGGACTATTATCTGGTTTAGGTATTGGTTACATCACCGAGTTTTACACGGGTACGGGCACCAAGCCGGTGCAGGGTATTGTGGACCAGTCGCTGACCGGTGCCGCGACCAACCTCATCGCCGGCCTTGCCGTTGGTATGCGCTCTACCGCTATCCCCATCGTGATTCTCTGTACAGCCATCATTGGATCTTACTACTTCGCCGGTCTTTACGGCATCGGCATCGCTGCCGTTGGTATGCTGGCTAACACTGGTATTCAGTTGGCCATTGATGCTTACGGTCCTATTTGTGATAACGCTGGTGGTATCGCCGAAATGGCCGGTCTGCCTAAGGAAGTACGCGAGCGTACTGACAAGCTTGACGCCGTAGGTAACACCACTGCCGCCATCGGTAAAGGTTTCGCCATCGGTTCTGCTGCACTTACAGCACTGGTTCTTTTCGCTGCCTTTATGCAGACGGCACAGATCACGAGCATTGACGTTGCGAACCCCTTCGTGACGGCTGGTCTCTTCCTCGGTGCTATGCTTCCTTTCCTTTTCTCTGCTTTCTCCATGGAGGCTGTTGGTCGCGCAGCGAACGACATGATCCAGGAAGTTCGTCGCCAGTTCAACGAAATTCCTGAGCTGAAAGCTGCCCTCGAGGTAATGCG
The DNA here is from genome assembly GCA_045110355.1 of Lewinella sp. Classification (GTDB taxonomy): domain Bacteria; phylum Bacteroidota; class Bacteroidia; order Chitinophagales; family Saprospiraceae; genus Neolewinella. Next base: position 2,995 of record JBGCFZ010000230.1, read on the forward strand.
TCGCGAAGGTGATGACACGTCCAAGTTTAACGCTGCTGACCTTGCCACCTTCAATGCTGCTGACGGTAAAGCGGACTACGAGAAGTGTGTGGAGATCTCCACCAAGGCTTCTATCCGCGAGATGGTCATGCCCGGCCTGATCGCCGTACTTGCTCCCGTAGTTGTTGGTTTTGCGCCACAACTCTTTGGTGCTGACCCTGCGATGGGCGCACAGATGCTCGGTGGTCTCCTCGCCGGTGTAACCTCTGCTGGTGTGATGATGGCCATCTTCCAGTCCAATGCCGGTGGTGCGTGGGACAACGCCAAGAAGATGTTCGAAGAAGGTGCTTCCGTACAGGGCACCATCTACCACAAAGGTTCTGAGCCGCACAAGGCGGCCGTTGTTGGTGACACCGTAGGTGATCCGTTTAAGGATACTTCTGGCCCGTCGCTCAACATTCTGCTTAAGCTGATGGCCGTTGTGTCGTTGGTAATTGCGCCGTTCCTGGTGTAAGACTGAGTTAGTGAATAACTGAGTTGGTGAGTGGCTGCCGCACGTTGGTGTGGCAGCCACTTGCTTTTTGGGGCGGGGCCGCAGGAGCAAAAGACGGTTGGAGGAGGAAGATGTCGCCCGCTGAACATCCTTAGTCTCCGAAACTCCAATCGTTAGTAGGGCGTAGTTACAAAGCGTAAAGTATTTCCTTTTCAATTAAAACAATCATTATCCATGCACCTAAGAATAGCCATTGCTGCATTCTGCTTTTTCATAAGTATTCAGACTACCATGGCGCAAGGACTAATTGAAAAGGTCACCGACCTGATGGAATTCAACCTGGGAAAGCCACCGCTGGATTCCAACGGTTTCCAGACCAGGGTTGTACTCGCCCCCGTTGCCTACTTCGAGCCCAATACCAGCCTGGGGCTTGGCTTTGGTGCCAACCTACTGTTTAAGCCCAAAGGAGCCGGGGCCGGCACCCGCACCTCCAACATCCCGGTCGGCATCAGTTATACCCTGAAAAATCAAGTCTTCTTTACGTCCGGCTATACCATTTTTTTCCCTGAGGAAAAATGGTTGCTAAGAGGCAACCTGGATTATACCGACTTCCCCCAAGACTACTTTGGTGTTGGCAACGGAACAACGGAAGAAGATGGTAGCGCCATCACCTACCAACGGCTGTTGATCGAGCCGCTGCTCCTGCGGCAAGTTGCCCCCAAGCTCTTTACCGGAGGTGGCTTTCGGTACAACACCTACTACAATAACTTCCTGGTAGAAGAGACTGACGAACTACCCGCCGGCACCAATTTGCAAGACAGCCTGGGCAGCAAAAACGTAGGCCTGGAATTTGCGGCCTCCTACGACAATCGGGACAACGTACTCAATGCCCAGAAAGGAATACTTGCTGAATTCACCCAGGGTTTTTACGGGACGGTACTGGGGGGAACCAGTGCTTTTCAACTCAGTAAGCTGGATTTGCGTGGTTACCGTCGGCTAAACCCCAAGGCCGTATTGGGTTT
>JBGCFZ010000231.1:0-5537 GCA_045110355.1 Lewinella sp.
AATTACTGGGTTGTACAACGATGTCAATACCCTGGCCCCGCAACGCTGCAACTTGTTCTGGCGTAAGTGGAACCCGGCTATCCGGGGGTGTTTTCTCTTCTCGGAGGACGGCGATAGTAGGATACATGGTTATGATTGGTTCGTTGGAATATTGGTTCTTTAGTAGTATTGGTCTGTTGGTTCTTTGGTGCTATTGGTCTATTTGTTCTTTGGAGCTATTTGTTAAGAACTAATAGACCAATAGCACCAATAGACCATTTATGGGCGCGGACGCAGGTGCAAAGGAAAGATTAAAAAAGCAAGGATTCATTCCGGCGGAAGGATTTCTCCGGAAGGCGCAGGTCGCTTACGGAAAAAATCAAGCCATCCCCGATCAAGCCAGGCATGCTGAGGATAAGCCGCTTTTTGGAGGTAGTAAACGAAAGCTCCAATCAAGGTCCCCAACAATGCGCCGGCGGTTACGTCGCGCAAAAAGTGATACAACAGGTACATCCGACTAAAACCAACCATTACCGCAAGGCCAAAACACAGCAGGCTAACGGCTAGCTTTCGTTTTCGGGAGGTGAAGGCCAGGAAACCATACAGGGCAAAGGCTGATGCAGCGTGTCCACTGGGGAAACTGCTATCGGGGTCCCAACTACGCCAGTTTTCTTCGAATAGGTTCAGGGAATGCCAGATTTCTTCATAATTATCAAAAAACCAGCGCATTGGCCGGGCCTGAGCAAAAATGGCTTTGAAAACACCCGAAAAGATGCCAGCTAAGGCGCCCGCCACGACCGTAAACAGGCCGTGTCGGTAGCTGAAGGCCGTCACGATAATGATGACACCGAGGTAAGCCACGGGTTCGGCAAAATGGGTACCTACTTTGAAAAAAACGTCCCAGTTTTCCGTCCGCAGCTTATTGATGGCCACCAGGGCATCGCCCTGGTTGGAAGAGGCGATAAGACCGATGTTTACCATTAGGATGAGCAGAGTCCCCCCAACGAACAGCCAATTATATCGCAGAAAGCGGAATACGGCAGCAACAGCATTAGCAGAAGAGACGGGCATGGGGCTAAGGTAGTTGGTCGTAAACAGATTCCCAAACCAGTACTTAGGCCGGCACTAAAAAGGCCTTACGGATGTTAGAAACGGAATTGGCGTATTCTTCCTTGGCCACCATGGCTTTCCACTTTGGGTGTGGCCCGAATTTACCCCAGTTGGCATTGCGCTCCGCCATGTCCTTGAAGTGCAGCATGTACACCAGGGCCGGACGGTACGGGCCGCTGATCATGTTTCCGAAAAAGACCGGGTGCAAGCCCGTTTCGTGGAAAAGATCAAGTTCTTCGACGTTGAACATCTTGATTTTTCGACGGGTTGCGTCTTCGCTATAGCCTTCGTAGGTGCGTAGTTCGAAGAGGCCGGCCTCCGGGCCGGGGTTGGCTACTTCGGGCATTCCGGTAAATGCTTGTAGCAGTTGTGATTGATAACGGCTGAATACCGGCTTATCAGCAGGGACGGCATGGTAAGCTTTAGCTGCAGCATTGTATGCCTCATCGGCCGACAGCTCCTGCGCTGCAACGTAAGTAGCAGCATCCGGGTAAGCAATCATCACCCAAATTTTGGCTGGTTCCTCATTCCCAAGTTCTTTCATGATCCGGAACACTGGACAGCCGAGACGATTCAGTGCGGGCGCCAGGGCGTCGTTGAGGTAGGACATCAGCATGCCTTGTCCGCTGCCGCCGAATTTCATTTCGTAGGTCCTCAGTTCAATTAACTGTCGTTGTCCTGCAGTCGGTGAGGCTGAGGAGGACGTTGCAGTCAGGCTTAGGGGCAGTGCTGCTGCGGCTGTGGCTATGAATTTTCTTCTTTGCATGATGGGAGATAGTTAAGGGGGGAATAGAGGAAGGGGTGAAGGGGCTGCGCTTGATCACCCCGAAAGGGAGAGGTCTTTTTACAGAACGACAAAGCTATCTAATGATCATCGCAGTTCATTACCTGATCAGTGTTCCATTTGCTACCGGAGAATCAGGTCGCAGTAAGGTAACAACTTTTCCTTCCATGCCTCCCAGCACCAAACACTCACTCATCATATTCGCGATCTGCTTCGGCGGGAAATTCAGTACGGCGATCACCTGCCGGCCAATCAGGTCTTCGACATGGTACTTATCAGTGATCTGAGCGGAGGTTTTCCGCTCACCAAGCGGGCCGAAGTCGATTCTGAGTTTATAGCTTGGGTTGCGGGCTTCAGGGAAGGGATCGGCGCTCAAGACTGTACCTACGTGCATTTGGACGCGGGTGAATTCTTGCCAGGTTAAAGGGGCGGAGGTGTCTTGCATAATCACGAAAGTACGAGAAGACCAAGGTTTTCTCATCAGATGCATCTTTCCCACTGGCAAAGCCGTGGGAAAGTTCATCGGATGTGTAAAACCGTAGCGGCATCTTTCTTAAAAAATACCGGCAACAAATACAGCCCAAAACATCCCACCACCTCAACCAGCGTCACCCCCAGCAAATCAGCATATTTCCCCGTAGACACCGTCCAGGAAGCAGGCCACCAGCCGAAGACCAGCGCGAAGCCACACAGCAAACCAAAGCCCACCGACAGCCAGAAACTCAAGGGAGGTGCCTTTAGCCACCACAAGCAAAATACCGGTGCCAGCCCGGCGACCATGGCGCCAGAGACTGTGGTCGCAGACAGGATTTCAGGTCCTAGAAAGACGGGGATTGTGCCTAACACCGTGATTAGGACCATGGCGAGGCGGCCGTAGGAGACTTGAGTAAGTGTGTTCTGGTTGCCTCCATCGGAGAGTTCATCATTCCGTGAAGTATCCAGCATGAATGCTGGAGAACCAGTGCCTTCCCGACCCTGCTCATCACCTTTTCCTTGCACCTGCGGCCCCGCCCCTAAGTCAATCACCGCCAGCTTTGCAAAACTGGTAAACGTTGAATCCAATGTACTGGCCGCCGAGGTAATCATGATGAAGTTCATGACCAGCAAAATGGGTCCGCCCAGCAGCTTAGCCACCTCCACTGGAGCTTGCCCTTCAACACCAGCCATGCCGCCATAAATGCCGACGATACTGAATAGCACGATACAAATGAAACCGATCGGTACCGCCCACAAAAAGGCCTTTAGCGTAGTCTTTGGATCACTAAGAAAGCCCCGATCCGTCATCACCGGATCGTGAAATGGATAGCTAAAGCTCTGCAAAACAGCCACCAGCAACAAGTTACCACCAGCGGCCATCGTCCATTGTCCACTAGACATGATCGGAGCAACCGCATAGTCAACCTTTGGCAAAATTGCGAGCAATATGACCGTTATCAACACCCCAAATAAAGCCATCTGAATCACGTCGGTCAGGATGCTCGATGACATCCCCCCCTTTAGGCTGTAAGCCAGGGTTAGCATGGTGAACACCACAATTGCCGCGTAATAGGCCGGTTCACCCATACCGCCGAAATAGCTGCCAATTACCATGGTGTTTGACCAAACTTCATTGAACAGTCTGAAACAGATCAATAGCGAAAACAACATCATGGCACCTTTCCCAAAACGGCTGGATAAAAAGTGATGGATTGACGTAAAACCACCCACCGTCCTCATCCGGTAAATCACCCAGCCAGCAACACCAAAACTAAGATAATAAGCACCATAAGCCACGCCCCCCACCAAGCCAAAAGCCAGACCAAGGTTGGCCGCATTGGTGATGGATTTAGCGAACAGCCAACTGATGACCAAGCTGCTCGTTAGTGCTACCAGGGAAGGAACACGATCTCGTCGGGATCCACCGAAGAATTCAGTAGCCGTCTTGACCAAGGGAGCTACCGCAAAGAGTAGCAGGCTGGAGCCTATGACGAGCAGCCATTGTGTGGTAGTTGTAGCAATAATTGAAACGTTTAATTTATTGGTTTGGGATGGTTAAGTTTATATAAACATACTTTTATTCAACCGGTGTACCTACATCTTTTGCATACAAGTATGTTTATATGCAAAAAGACAAACCTGCCTACTCAACGTCCCACCAAACCCGCACATTAACCGAGTTGTCGTTAGTAGCTGCAGCTGCAATTTGGTAGTTCTCAAAGTTTAATGCCTGTTCATCATTTGGGTAAGGCATTCGAACGGGGTAAAGACCGTCATTGAGGCTGGCCTGTACCGGTTTCAGGACCGGGAAGCCCGTCCGCCGCCATTCCGCCCAACCTTCGTAGGCATTGCCTATGGAAGCGATCCATTTTTGGGTGATGATTTGTTCGAGGCCATTGGCCTCGTCCCAGGCGGCGGAGCTACGGGTCAGGTGGTTACCCGGCATAGCAGTGAGCCAGTATTCGAAGGCCTTGGTGATACCACTTTCGTAGTATTCCCGAGCATTACCGTTCAGGTAACCTTTTAGCGCAGCCTCTGCCAGCAAGAAATCTGTTTCCCAGGCGGTCATGAAGTTGAAGTCGTGATCTCCGGTATTTTCACGCCAGATGGTCCCTGGACGGGCGAAGTTATCGGGCGTAATCGCGCTGGCAGCGTCAATACCGTTGATAATGCCCGTAAAATCGTTATTGGCTGCGCTTGGGCGATAGTGAGTGCCCACCCGTGGGTCTCCGGAGTCCGCATAAATTTCTTGCGCCGTTTCGCTCATCAGGAAGACGTTAAAGATGCCAATACGGGCCGTTGCGAAGGGGAAACTGTTCGGTGGGCCGGAAGCAAAGTCAAAGGTGGCGTTCTCCGTGTTGGTGGTGATGATGCGCGAATCCGCCATGATTTCCAGCAGGTTTTGTGAAGGGTCACGCCGGTCGGAAATACGCATCAGCGCCTTAATGCGCAGGCTGTTGGCGAAGCGTATCCAGCCATCAAGATCGCCATTAAAGAGGATGTCTCCATTCAGTGGCTGTGCTCCCTGGTAATCGTCCATGATCCGGGTAGAGCGCTCTAAAATTTCCAGAATTCCGTCGTTGCCAATATAAATTTCTTCCTGCTCGTCGTACTTCGGGGTTACCACTCCCGAGGAACGGCCACGGAATGCTTCAAAGTACGGCACATCGCCAAACATATCCGTAAGCGTCATCGTCAGGTAAGCCTTCAGCACCAGTGCCGGGCCTTCGTAGACGGCCTGCGCGGAGTTTTCCCGGCTTAGTTCGAGAATGGTTTCATTGTCCCGCAGGGCAGTGTAAAGAATCGGCCAGGGGTTACCGCCTTCCTGTGGCGAAGCCAGCGCATGACGATCGAAGAGGTTAAAATCAATCATTGAGAAATGCTGGCTCAATAAATTACCCGCCACAAACCCTTCATAGCTCATCGCATTGCCATAGCCATAGATCACTTGACGCAGCAGCAGCTCGGGTTGGACTTCGCTCGGGGCGTTCTCGTTGGTATTGATTGCCTCGAAGTCTTGTGTGCAAGTAGTGAAAAGAAGTAAAGGAACAAGGGGGAAAAGAAAGGCTAATTTTTTCATAATGTTATTCTTTTTTGGCGCGGACGCAGGTGCAATGACTGGTAGGCAGTCTTAAGACTGCTGAACAGTTTAAAACTCAACGCCCAGGTTGATCCCAAACGACCGAGC
>JBGCFZ010000232.1:0-22264 GCA_045110355.1 Lewinella sp.
CTTCACGGACGAGTAGTTCGGCTGCTTCCAACTCCGTAGCCATATCGGCGAGTTTGAAGGAAATGGCCTGGAATTTACTGATGGCTTTACCAAATTGCTCGCGCTCTTTACTGTAGTTCAGGGCAGCGTTGAAGGCTCCCCTGCCAATGCCAAGGCTGAGTGCAGCGATGCTGATGCGGCCGCCATCGAGGATCTTCATGCTTTGGATAAAGCCTTCGCCGACTTCGCCAAGGATGCGATTAGCAGGAAGGTGGCAGTCTTCGAAAATCAATTCAGCGGTTTCGCTGGCGCGCATGCCCAGCTTGCTTTCTTTTTTGCCGCCGCGGAAGCCTTTGTCCGTCCGCTCAACAATGAAGGCCGTCATGCCGTGGCTGTCCAGCAGTTCGCCCGTACGAACAATGACAACGGCTACTTCGCCGCTGATGCCGTGGGTGATGAAGTTCTTTGCTCCGTTCAGGATGTAACTGCCATCGGGCTGTTTTTCGGCTACCGTCCGCATCCGCCCGGCATCAGACCCGGTGTTTGGCTCCGTCAACCCCCAGGCACCGATGTGCTCTCCACTCGCCAACTTAGGCAAGTACTTCGCTTTCTGGGCTTCGCTTCCGAAGGTGAGGATATGATTGGTGCAGAGGCTATTGTGCGCCGCAACACTCAGGCCAATGGAACCACAGACCTGGGAGATCTCGTCGATGATCGTGATGTACTCAGCGTAGCCGAGCCCCGTGCCTCCATATTCTTCGGGGACCAGGACACCTAGAAAACCATATTCTCCCATCTCGGTGAAAACTTCCCGGGGGAAGTGCTCATTTTCGTCCCAATCCATAAAGTCTGGCCGAATGCGTGTTTCAGCGAAATCACGGGCACTTTGCCGGATCATCTCCAATTGTTCCGTATTGGACGTTGTAGAAAGCGTAGAAACCATGATCTTGATTTTATGATTAGAAAGACAGAAGAATGCCCGTAATTATTGTGGTGGTGGGCAGTTAAGGCTGAGGTAGTATAATGCGAAAGCTGGAAATTTGTTGCTTAGCGGCCGTAATATACGAGGGGTTGGTCTTTGGGTGTACACCCTAAGCCGGGTTTCATCCTAATTGCAGGTTTTTAGGGCGGGGGCGCAGGTGCAATGGTGGTAGGAAGTAGCAATATAATCTTCGTGTTCTTGCGGTTTGAGTCATTACTACGGTACTCCGCGAACTGTAAATTGGCAATGTTGAGAAGGCAGAAAGCAAGTTAGCCTAACGATAGGAATGCCAAGTACTCCTTGAAGTTGGTCAACAATTTTTAAGGCAAATAGCAGTTTATTAAGTAACCTTATTATCCAGTTTACCTACCCTGATTAACAATATGTACCGAAGCTATGCCTCTCTGCTTTTTGTCCTTTCCCTTTGCACCTGCGGTCGCGCCCAAACCTTCTCCACATTTACCGGAGACCTGCTGCATTTGCCCAAAAAAACGATCCGATTCGGATTTACTGATCGGCCAGTTTCGCCAGACAGATTACTTTACCTGCACTCAATTCTTTGCCCAGAGACACAAAGGGAACCTTCTCCGGCGTCGGTTTGGTGAACCGCTTCGTGTTCTATTTTAACGTAAGGTTTGGGATAAAAAACAAGTAACCATTGGCCTTTCTGCCTATTTGCTCTCCCTACCCCTCCCCAATGGGGACTTGTCCGCTCTACGGTTCCTCCTTTGGGGCGGAGGGGGAGTTAATCAACTGACATTCTATTGGTTAAACTCAAACCTCACGTTATTTTATTGAAAAAACATACTCCAACGGTATCTCTTTGCGGATCTTGATAGCTCTGTCGAATGCTAACTTAAATCGAGCGAGAATGTCACACTTTTTTATATAAATACTTATACCAATGACTGCAAATGTAGTTGACTCGCCAGCGTTTTTATCGACCGGATATAAGGCGGGGATAGTTGTCCATATTGGCCAATGACCGGGGTGTACCGAAAACCGGACTTTTAAACAGAGTAGGTATTTATTTGGCAGCGTTATAGTTCTTTAGGTGTTCTTGTTTTGAAGTACTTGTCACTTTCGATGAATACTAATTTAAGCGCTTTAAAACTGTATTGTGCCGAATTTATAAATGTTACTTCAGATTTATAGCACCACATTTTTATTATTCTAAAAAAAAGAAATGAAAAACTTATCTTTCCTATTAATGTTAGTTCTCGCTGTATTTATCAGTTCTTGCGAGAAAGAGGAGGTCAGCTTGAACCCTGCTGCAGACTCCATCACTTCTATGGCCCCTACTCACCTTACCTTTAAAACGGTTAAGGATTTGCAGGAGGCCATTAAAATGTCACAGCTGCCTGATTTCGAAGAGATCAACAAGTTGAATCATCCTAATTTTATATCCTACAACGATGCCTATTACCAGGCCTTAGAGGATATTACGATCGAAATGGACGTTAAAGGACGTGACCTTACGACTACTCAGATCGCGGCTGAATTTCCTGTATTCGTAGGTTCTGATGGGACCGGGGAGGAAGAAATTCTGCCTCTTATTCATTCGTACACTATGCGTAAATTGCTTGACCAAAATGGTGTTATCACCGTAGGTAAAAAGGTATACCAGTATGGTTACAATGAGTATTATGTTGCCCCCGTGCAAAATGTAACTAACTTCGCTGACATCAAGGATGTTTCCGGAGTTATGGTGAGCAGCTTCAACAATTACAGTACGAATGTTGAGAAAGGCCTGGAAGGCCTTTGTAATGACGAGTACCGTCATAACAACCGCCGGCACCGTCTTAAGCCACGTTGGTTTTCTGAAGTGTTCACTATTGGTGGCGTACCTTTCAAAGATGTATGGATCGAAATCAAGCATCAGAAGAAATCGCCTTTCTGGCGTGCTAACCGTGAAGATCAGATTCGGTGCAATGGCACTATGCGGATTTTCAATGGTAATGGCACTGCCTCCAGCACTGTTTTAGTTAATAGAAGTCGTAGTAATACCTCTATACTGGAGCACACTGTGCAAAACGATGAGCCGACTGACCTGACGGGGAATCTCCCTTCTGAGTGGGTAATGGCTAACTCTTCCGTATTCCACGAATCTTTCGATGGTGGTACTAACCCAGGCTGCCGCATCTCTAAATAATCCTTTCACCATATAATAAAGTATGGTGCTGTTCTGAAGCATAACCATATTTTGCCGGTAAGATCAATCCGATCTTGCCGGCTGAATATGTTGTAGTATCTATTTATGAAAGCTAAAATTAGAAATTTACTGATCTTCACCCTACTACTGGTCTTTAATGGGCTTAACGGTCAATCTCTGAGCGGCGTAATTCAGGATATAAGCAGCAAGGAAACACTTGTGGGAGCGACAATACTTGCTCCTGACTATACTTATGGTACAACCACTGATCCGTTTGGTCGATTCAATATCCCTGGTGTTAGCCTTGGTTCTAAGTTGCGACTTCAAATTTCGTACGTTGGTTACGAGCCTGTCGACACCACTGTTTCTGTAACCAATTCTTTAGTAGTAATTGCGTTAAACAGTCAGTCTGATTTACCTGAAATTACGGTAATCGCCAAAAGTCCTTTTCAAGAACTGGGAAAAGTTGATATTCCCATTAAAGAGTTGAACGCCATTCCTGCCTTATTGGGAGAGCAGGACCCGCTGAAGGCTCTGGTCCTCACCCCGGGAATTAGCAACGGAGCTGAGGGTACAGCGGGGCTTTATGTTCGTGGAGGTACCCCAGACCAAAACCTGATTCTTTTCGATGGAGCTAAAGTGTATAATGCTAACCACCTTTTTGGGTTGCTTTCCCCCTTTAACCCAGACTTGGTTAAGGATTTACAAGTATATAAGAACTATTTTCCTAGCCGATACGGTGGTCGCTTATCATCGGTGATCGATATAACCAGTATAGAAGGTGATAAAACCGAACTGAAAAAGACGGTGTCGCTTGGGCTGATCAACTCGCGGGTTTCTCTGCAAGGGCCACTGATCAAAGATAAACTGTCGTTCGCCGTTGGCGGGCGTACGGCACACCTGGCGTTACTTAATCTGCTGACTGCAGGCGATGATAACTACACGAATTATCTGTTTTATGATCTCAACGGGAAGTTGAATTATCGTTCCGACAAACTCAATATTTCCGCTTCAGCATTTCATGCTTCCGATCAATTGATTGAGGCAGATAATTTCCTTGAAACACCCTATCGAACAGTAATTAATTGGAGTAATTCTACGGCAAGTCTTCGGATGGCTTATAACCTGTCTAATAATTTGATGCTCGACGGAAATTTGAATTTCAATCGCTACCACTACGGGGTAGATCAACAACTGTTCGAAGAGCCAAACGGCGTCGAAATAAGTAGGGTAACCAACCAGGCCTATGTACAAGAAGTGGTAGGTAAAGTGGGCCTGTCTTATCAACCCGCTAGGTGGGCACGGGTTTCTGCTGGCTTTGAGTTGAATGACCGCACCACCAAACCTAAGGATACACAAGTGACAGATTCCGGCGAAGCAACCATTACGGTGGGGGAAAGCCCCGAGGAAAAAGCTGAAGATCTGGCAACTTTTGTCAGTGCTGATGTAAGCCTGACGGATTGGTTGGAGATTAAAGCCGGATTCCGATACGCAAGCTACCGTTTGCCAGACGAAGCCTCTTTTAATCAGTTTGAACCGAGGTTGTCCGCTGAGCTAATGTTTTCCGACAAAGTTCGGCTACAATTAGCCTATAACAAGATGACGCAGCCACTTCACTTGCTTACCTCTAATTATATTGGTGTGCCCAGTAATATTTGGGTTTCTGCAAGGTCTTCTGCTTTACCACAAGTTTCCCGACAATTTGCCGTAGGAATAAGCTACCAGGTAACTCCTTCGTCAAGGCTTTCGGTGGAAACCTACTACAAGGAATCAGAAAACTTGATAGACCCCCTTCCTGGAACTAACTTTTACCAATCCAGTATCACGGATTGGCAGGAGATCGCTGGCACTGGCGGCAACGGCATAGCTTATGGTTCGGAACTTTTTTACCGATTCAAGAAGCCTTCTTTTTACGGCTGGGCGAGTTATACCTTGTCATGGTCGAAAGCCAGATTCGATGGCATCAATAATGGCGAATACTTTTTTCGCCAGTTTGATCGTCGACATGACATCTCCTTAACGGGTGGCTATAAGCTTAATGAGAACTGGGACATTTTAGCCAATTTTGTTTATCAAACAGGTTATCGTCAAACCCTTCCCTTAGCGATCTATCAGGATCCATTTTTCAACAGCGCAGAGCCGGTACTTATTGGCCGATTCAATGAGAAGGTTCCAGACTATCATCGGCTTGACGTGTCTTTTCGACACACGAAAAAGACTTCGTCTCGGGAACGAACCATTGCTTTAGGTGTTTACAACTTTTACGGGCGTCCTAATCCCTTTTTTGTGTACTCGGATCCGGATGAACAGCTGAATAGCTCAGGTCAAGTACAGCAGTACCAAAACGACGTAAAAAAACTGTCTCTGTTTAATCTGATTCCCTCCATCAACTATACGATCAAATGGTAAGTATGAAAAACATAATAAATACTACCGTAGTCATAATGGGCACGCTTTTCCTTTCTGGCTGCGTCACCGGGGTCGACTACCAGTTCGATTATCCTGGAGACAAGATCGTCTTACTGGGGCAGCTGTCTCCCCAGAATGGAGCAATTGTTTACCTTCAGGAATCTGCTTTACCCGACGAAGTTGTAAATGCGGCCGATAAGCTGATTTCTTCTGCCACCGTGGAACTGATGGTGAGTGGAGAAGTAGTTGCCACGCTTAATAATGAGGGGGAAGGGAAATATGCCTCCGTTGACTATTCCATTGATCCCGAACTAACCTACTCGGTGAAGGCTTACCACCCTGATTACGATACCGTTTTTGCTGGTCCGGTTTCTGTACCGGTGATGCCCGCAATCACGCGCAATGAGTTGACTTTCGAACGGGAAGAATTCAGGGACGGAGAGTTTGGAGGAAATGCCACCCTTGATTTTGCGTTTCAAGACGAAGTCGGGCCATCCTATTATTATCTTGAAGCAGTCGCGGAAGTACCCCGTCCATTTCAATTCCAGGTTGATTTCTTTTCGGAATATGACTTTGATCTTTGCGATATCCAAAACTATCATCCTCCTTTCGGAATTTTCTGGACCGACCTGTGCTTCGAGGGAGAAGAGTTTTCAGCACAGCCTACTTTTGAGGTAACTCCCTTTATTGTCAATAGCAGTATTGATGACCGTATGGACTACACGCATTATGTCATCCGCTTAAGGTCTCTGGGCTATGAAGCCTTTCGTTATCTGAACGACAAGAAAAATCCAGACGATGGCTTAACGGTGGTAGAGGTCCCTGCATCATATACCAATGTCGCAAACGGTTTTGGGGTTTTAATGGCCTATCAGGAAGTTAGCTGGCGCCGAGCAAAGTGAGGGCGAGATGGGGCAGTTAACATGGTATATCTTTAGGAAAGTTTGGTTAGCTCCTTATCCCTTTTTTCGAATATTACCTGTCCCCCCCCCATCCACTCCTCCATCTCCCACAACATATGCAGAATACTCTCCTCGGCAGCATAAGAGTGGTCCTCGTAAGGAAGCAGGCATAATCTGGCCTTTTTACCCAACGAATTCAGGGCAGCAAAGAGGCGCTTGGATTGCACCGGATAAGTTCCGGAGTTAGCATCTTCTTCCCCATGAATAAGCAGCAGCGGTGCGTCGATTTTGTTGGCATGGACGAAAGGAGACAGCTTGATATAGGTATCGGGAACCTCCCAAAATGATCGTTCTTCTGCCTGGAAGCCAAAGGGCGTCAGTGTCCGGTTGTAAGCGCCCGATCGGGCAATCCCACCGGCAAAAAGATCGGTGTGCGCCAGCAGGTGCGCCGTCATGAAAGCGCCATAGCTGTGCCCTCCGACAAAAATGCGGTTCGGGTCAGCTACGCCCATTTCGACCAGCTTCTCCACTGCCGCTTTTGCGTTCATTTGCACCTGCTCAATGAAGGTTTCGTTCGGTTCTACCTCTCCTTCTCCAACGATGGGCATAGCGAAGTCATCAAAGATGGCCATCCCCGCCGCCAGAAAGGGTAGGGGACTCAATGGCGAGATGCGGGTGAACTGGTGGGGGCTTGAGGTCACCTGCCCCGCTTTTTCCGCATCTTTAAACTCCTGCGGATAGGCCCACATCAAAACGGGTAAGGGATCACTTTCACCAACTACAAAGTCGTGCGGGGTGTGCAAATCTCCTGACAGGAGTACGTCATCCTCGCGGCGATATTTTACTTTTTCGAGCTTGGCGTCCCGAAGCTGCGGGTAAGGGTGCTCGAAGTTGGTGAGTTGTACTTCTTCTTCCGTTACCAGGTTGCGGAGAAAATAATTAGGTCGTTCCGTTAGCTGCTCTCTGGCCATGATGAACCAGTCAGGATGCTCGTCGAGGAAGAAAAGCGGCCTTTCGTAGCAGGGCGGAGCTGATTGGAAGACCCTTTCGGTATCACCAGAAGCTAAGTCATACAAATCTATGAAAGGACGGCTGCCTTCTTCGGAGTGGCCCTGCCCCATTAATATCAATTTGGTGCCTGCTGCTCTGGTCAGCAGTATGGTGTGGTCATTGCGCATCGTTACGGTGGCAAAGCTGCCCGGATCGGCGTATTCGTCTTCCCAATTATGGTCATGGATTACCTCCGATGGCCTGGAAGGGTCCTCCGGCCACCACCGCCGGGTTACCTGTCGGCGTTCCTTCCAGCTCCAGTCAACGATTAGTGCCAGGTCACCCCGGCACCACCGTATTGCTCCGAACCTTAATGGAAGCTTTACGCTGGGCACCGGATCGCCCGTAAAGGGCGGTTCGAGGTAAAAGAGTTGATCCCGGACCTCGGCTTCATTACGAGGGTCACCACCGTCTTGTGCTTCGGTCCAATACACCTGTGCCGGGTGGTCAGATCGCCAGGTGAAACGTCTTCTTTGGGTAATCACCGAGCCGAATGCTGGTGGAAGGTGTTCCATAGCTGGCCGACTTTCAAGGACGGTTAGCTCCGCCCCGTTTTTGTCGAGCAGGACAACTTTGTCCGCAAATTTCTCATAGGGTACACTGAAGCTGAAGGGCTCTTCCACTATCGTCATCAGGTAGTACTCCTTATTGGGAGATGAGTGGAGGCCGGAGATGATGCCGGGCTTCCCCCAGGCGGTCTCCTGCCCGGTAGTCCAGTCTGCCATCCATAACTGTGCCTCAGCGTAGTGCCGAAACATGTCTACGTCGTGTTGGCTTTCCAGGAGGTTGGTATACGTACGGTTGCTGCCCTCCACTCCGCTGGTGTCTTGAACATTCGGCCCGGAGATGGGTGGTTCGTCCGGCGGACGAACAGCTCCCCCTATCCGTCGCTTTACGATCATCCGATGATCGTCGACGAAGTCATAAGGTAAACCACCCAGGCTATTGTTGATGTTGGCCGAGCCCAGCGGAGCACATTCCAGGGTATCCGTATTACAGCTCCAAAGTTGTAGTCCTGTGGGTGTGATGAGACAGAAAGCAATGCGAACACCATTAGGGGACCAGCTGAAGGAGCGGAACGTTGCCTCCTCGGGAATCCCTAAAAGTGGTTTTACTTCGCCGGTAGTCAGGTTGCTCAGTCTGGGGTTGCGGTACCCCCGGTGCCCGTATGGGGTGTAAGACTTTGGGTTGATCTGGCGGCCGGCCAGCTTCAGTTTTGGTTCCCTTAGTTCTTGCACCGAAGGGTAACTGGGGCGATCTGCCAACAGGATCAGGTGGCGCTCCGGGCCAAAGAGCATCAGTGGGTCTGGTTTTAGATTGACCAGGGCGGCGATAGCCGGAGAAGGGGTTTGGTAGCTCAAGTTGGTAAGGGTTAGGGGCTAGGGATTAGGAGCTAGGGGCTAGGAACTAGGGAGCTAGTTTCCTGGTTCCTGGCATCTAATTTTCGTCATAAGATTGGTCCACAGTATCGATTACGATATTACTGAAGGCGTAATCCGCATATTTCTCCAGGTGGGAAAACTCCAGCCGTTCGGGCCAGTTGTCATCAGGAATCCACTCTTCCAGCAGTGTTTCCAAAACGGAGATGAAGTTCTCCTCCAGCCAATCTTCTGCTTCTTCAATCTCTTCGAACTCAGGAATCAGGTAAACGCTGGAAAGGTCAGAAGGGTCGTCGATGTCAACTTCTTCAGCCAGGCTGGGTTCCTCACTAATGGCCCATTTTAGCAGGGCTTCACTGGGTGAAATAATGAGGGCAATTCGGTTGATATCATAGAGTTCCATAGGGATAATCGCTTAAATGTTAGCACAAGATAGTCTTTGCTGCGCTCATCGTAGTGCTCTTAGTGGCCGACTTCCTTTTCAATGTCAGTGGCAAGCTCAGTAAGCTCCCATGACATCATCATCGCCTCCGTTGTTTGATCCCCGGCAAAGGTATGATTCTCAATACGGCCAGCTCGCCCACGCATTATTTCATAAAAGCGGATGGCGGATAAATTTGAGGTAAGCACCCATAGGTAAATTTCTCCTTGATGGCCAGTGTCCAGTAGCCACTGAGCGGAGTGCCGCATTAGTTTTTTACCCAATCCGAGTCTTCTGAAATCAGGGTGGACGTGCAAATTGTCAAGGAGGTGGCCATCTACTGCTGAGTGGTGCGGAAATACACAGGAGAAACCCATTAGGGTGCCATCTTCCGCCTCGGCAAGGGCGACTTGTAGACGTGCGTTCGGTTGATTGAGGCGCTGCGTCCATACCTCAAGTCGCTCGGTAGGCGCTACGGTATCAAGGTAATGATCCGTCATGGCACCACGGTAGCTACGCTGCCAATTAATGGTGTGGAGAGAAGCTATCGCAGAAGCATCGGCAGGGGTGGCAATACGGAACATAAATGGATGACTTGATTATGTATTAAGGCTGTTTCGCTAAGGTATTATTCCTGAATGTTTTTTGGGCGGGGCCGCAGGTGCAAAAAAAAGGATGCCAGGGCAAAGATTTAGCGGAGGTAGTTTCCTGGGCGATCGAACGGCTTGGAGGCCTGTACTTACAAGCCGTTATGCACATTGGCCCTCTTGCAACTCTTACATCCCATCACCTGTTTGTACCTTTGCACGCCTACCCCCAAGGTGTTTTAAAGAAAGACTGAATGAACAAGCCGGAAGCAGACAATTTTATCGAAGAATTCATCGTCGAAGACCTGAATAATGGCAAGCATGCCGGCAGGATTCATACCCGCTTCCCGCCGGAGCCTAATGGCTATCTGCACATTGGGCACGCTAAGGCGATTGTGATCAATTTTGAGATCGGTAAAAAGTTTGGCGGCAAATCTAATCTTCGGATGGATGACACCAATCCTACGACGGAAGAAACGCACTTCGTCAACTCCATTGAGAACGACATCAAATGGCTTGGCTACGAGTGGGAGGGGGAAACCCGCTATGCTTCTGACTATTTTGATGAACTCTACGCCCTTGCCCTGAAACTGATCGATAAAGGCCTGGCCTTTGTGGACGACTCAACCGTCGAGGAAATCGCTGACCAGAAAGGAGACATCGACGAAGCGGGATCCAATAGCCCCTTCCGGAGTCGCTCCATTGCGGAGAACCGCGACCTGTTCGAACGAATGAAGGCTGGTGAATTCCCCGATGGAAGCAAGGTCTTACGTGCTAAGATTGACATGGCCCACCCTAACCTCTTGATGCGGGACCCAGTCCTCTACCGCATCAAGCACGAAGACCACCACCGCACCGGTGGTAAGTGGTGCATCTACCCGCTGTATGACTTCGCTCACGGGCAGAGCGATTCCCTCGAAGAAATTACCCATTCTCTTTGCAGCCTTGAGTTTCGCCACCACCGCGATCTCTACAACTGGCTGATCGAGGCGCTGGAGATTTTTCCCAGCCGGCAAATCGAGTTTGCGCGCATGAACGTAGACTACCTCATTACCTCTAAACGACGGCTGAAAAAGCTCGTTGAGGAAGGCATTGTCAGTGGGTGGGATGATCCACGGATGGGAACCCTCGCCGGTATGCGCCGCAAAGGTTACCCCGCCGAAGCATTACGGAATTTCTGTATCCGAACCGGCGTAACCAAGCGGGATAACCAGCAGGAGTTTGACTTCCTGGAACACTGTGTACGGGAAGTGCTGAATGAAAACGCTGATCGCTATATGGCCGTCCTGGACCCCGTTAAGCTGGTCATCACGAATTACCCGGAGACTACTGAAATCCTCACGGCTGATAACAACCCGCAGGACGAATCCCGCGGTAGCCGGGAAATCCCCTTCAGCCGCGAGCTCTGGGTCGAACGCGAAGACTACCGCAAAGAGCCGCAGAACAGGAAATACTTCCGGATGGCTCCGGAAAAGAATGTCCGGCTAAAGGCCGCTTACATCCTTCACATCGAGGGACACGAAGAAGATGCTGATGGCAACGTCACGCAGATCAACGCTACGTACTATCCCGAGAGTCGCTCTGGCAATGACACCTCCGGTATCAAAGCCAAGGGAACCCTCCACTGGGTAGATGCAGCTACTGCTATTGATGTTGAAGTCCGTAATTACGATAAGCTCTTTACCGACCCCACGCCAATGGACCACGAAGACAAGGACTTCATGGACTTCCTTAACCCGGACAGCCTGAAAATCATTGCCGCTAAGGGAGAACCTGCCCTGGCAAAGGCAAAGGCCGGAGATACTTTCCAGTTCCTGCGTAAGGGGTACTACACCGCCGACGAGGATTCTACCTCAGAGAAGATGGTCTTTAACCTGACTTGTGGGTTGAAGAGCAGTTGGAAGGGGTAGGTTGGTCTATTGGTACCAATAGTACTAATAGACACCAAGCCCATTACCCTACCCCCCACTTTTCTTAGCCCGCTTATACCCCTCACTGAGCAAAATCTCCATCACCTTATCCCGCTTGTTACCCTGGATGATGATCTCGCCGTTTTTAGCAGATCCACCAACGCCACATTTGGTCTTTAGCAGTTTACCCAATGCTTTCAATTGGTCTTCCGGACCGGCGAAGCCGGTAATGATGGTCGCTTCCTTACCCCGTCGGTACTTACGGTCGAGGTGTACCCTAAGCTGCATCCCTGCTCTTTCGTCCACCGTCATTGCACCTGCGGCCGCGCCCAAGTCTTCTTCCTCCGGGAGATTGTCCGGGGCGGGGGGCAGGTCATTACCTAATCCGGCTAAAGCCGCAAATGGATTGTCGGAAGCATCGTTCTCAGTAGAGAAGCTGAAGCCTTGCTTTTTTTTCTTTTTTGCCATAACAGAAATTGCAAGGTAAGGGCAATCGTATAAATCGGTTTCACTACTGCTTTAGCAATAATTATCACGAGGCACTAAAGCTTAACCACCCGCAACGGATCCAGCCCCGGGACCCGAAGAAAGTAAATGCCCGAGGGCATTTCTTCAAGGTTAATCGATCCTCCGGATGGTTGAAGACGTCCTTCTCGCACCAGTCTGCCCCGGGCATCAGTAAGCTGAAAGTCTGTTGCCTCCCGCAACGTGGCATCCTGTAACCAGCGGTAAGCGAACTGCCCGTTGGTAGGGTTGGGATACACCTGTAGAGAGGTCGTCTCGCCACCACCGATACGCGCTGATCTGATGTCGCTGTAGCTTACTCGTCCGTCCGTGTCGATCTGCCGCAGCCGGTACAAGTAATTTGTTGCTGGCAAGACGGTGGCGTCAACAAACTGGTAAGTTGAACCTTCAGGTACGAAACCCAGATCTACCCAGGCATCAGGCGTACTGGAAGGTGTTCTTTCGACGTAAAATCCAGCATTGTTCTCTTCCGCTTCCGTTGCCCAGGAGAGCAGCACATCATTTTTACGTCCGGTGGCCTTAAAGGATAAGAAGATAATGGGGAGAGATGAACTTTCGATGCAAGTCTTCAGGGCAAAGCCATTGATTTGGCCGCCATCCTGATTGGCGTTATCGGTCACCCTAATGGTCCAATTACCTAGGATCTCCTCTTCATCAAACATACTTAGAGGCAGGTTTGGAGTTCTGACAAAAGCCGTCGGGTCAACCGGAGGGCAGTTGAAGGTGATGCTGGCGGCCTCGTCGTCGAAACTCATCAGAATATCGTTGTTGCCCCCGCAGCTACGGTCGAAAATAGTAACGATGTTTCCTTCAGGGCTTTCCAGCTCAACCTGTACATCGTTGAGGTAGGAGTGTTCGATGTCGAGTAAAACCAGGTCGAGGTCATTCAGGATGCCTCCCTCCCTGATTTCCATGACCATTTCCGAAATTTGTGGAGGGGGACCAGTAGATATTTCAACCGGAGGCGAAGAGCTGACATAGATGGGGCAGCTACCCGTGATGAAGTCTTGGTTGTTCCACAGGGAGATGCCACAACCTCCACCTTCCTGCAAGCTACGGATGCGCCAATGATACCGCGTATTTGCCGATAGATAAGACGGCAGGGTGTAACTGGGGACCGTACCCGTGCGGTCATATAGCATATTGCTGAAGGACGCATCGGTCGCTAACTGAATCTGGAATTGATCTCCGCCATTGTCTTCAGCTGAGAGCGTCGGGCGGATATCCTGTAAAAAGCCGGCAGGAACCATGCCGTCCGGTCCCGCTCGGGGAGCAACCCCGATTTTATTGACGGTAATAGATTTACTAACCGTTCCATAGTTGCCGTCGTAGATCACCTCCCCGGTAAATTCCCCCTGTGGTAAGGTTGAAAGGCCGGCCAGAGTAACCGTAAACAAGCCACCTGGGCGTGGTCGTTCAGGACTAAACCTTGCGGTTACGCCTTCAGGCATCCCGGTAACGGTGAAGAGCAAACTGTCGGTCGCACCACCTGAACTGCGGGTTATGAAGCTGAAACTTGCCTCATCTGCAGTGGAGAAACAATCGGTAATATTTGCGGGACTGGAAGAAAAAAGGGCAATGGCAGGAGTCCCGACGGTATCAACTATGGAGAAATTAAATTTGCTGAGATTATAGAAAATATTGTTGCTGCTTCGAACCATAAGTCTGGCGGTGGTGGAAACCACTTCGGGGACAGTAACTTCGGTAAATCCGTTGTTCGGCACACCAACTGCAAGCGGCAGGAATGTACTTCCTCCATCAGCTGATAGGAGGATGTCTACCGTTGGGGAATTAAATTCGGGGGCATCTGTGCCGGCAACATCCCATTGTATCTGAGCGACTTGTCCGCTGCTCCATTGGTTTGAGTTGCTGGGGTCGGTAACTACAAAAGGACCATGCTCTCCATCTACTTCAATGAGTGTGCTCTCTTCTCCGGCACAGCCGTAGGCTGCGCCATTGTTTCTGACCGTCAGGTGGAAGTTCATCTCGCGGCCAACTTCAGGGATGGCTTCCCACTCCGGGGTCTCATTATTGAGCACTGTTTCAAACTTCGGGAAGAAACGTTCGCCAGATTCGGTTGGGGCAAAGCTGCGGAATAACGGGCCCGTTTCGCTGGTACCAACTGGGGGCATTATGGCCTGTTCAACATCGAATTGTTCCCAGTTGTAGGTAATTGCCCCATTGCCGGTGGCCTGGCCCGTTAACTTGAAGGGGGTGCCGTGGGGAATCTGATAGTCGTCAACCGGAGAGACGATTGGGTTGAACAACGAATTGTCAATGATCGTAGCACAACGACCACCGGTAAATATGTTTTCTACGTATTCCGTGATCTCCTCAATGCTGCGGCCGTGGAAGTAATCGTCACTTTGCTGTTGAATATTTGGCGTGCAAATGCCGGCATAGCCCATAATGGTACTGCCGCTACCGGGCTCCATGCCCGAGATCGGACTGTAGTTGCAGGCGTTGTTTTGGGTGTGGTTGGCACCAAGCTGGTGGCCTATTTCATGGGCGACGTAGTCAACGTCAAACGGATCGCCCTGCGGAGCCATCAGGCTGGTGGCACCACCGCCTTTCAGGTCGGGGTCACAGCCGGAACGGAGGAAACCACGCCCGTTGTTCTCCCCCTGGGTGAAGACGTGGCCAATGTCGAAGTTGTCGTTTCCAATACGATCTCGCTGCAGGGCAATGTTCTCGTTTATTAAGACACTGACGGCGTTGTCTGAATACGGATTGTCGACTTCGCTGTAAAAGTAAAGGGTGTCGTTGTTCGGGATGAGTTGGAGCCGGACAGAAAGCTCACGGGTGTATATCTGGTTGACCCGGTTGAGCGTGGTAACGATGGCGGAATGGACCAATCCTGCTTGTTGAACCGACGTGGCGCCATGGAAATTACTGTAGGCATTAGTGGCAGAGACGGCAATACGATATTGACGAAGAACGCAATCGCCCGCCGAAAGGCTTTCAGGGTTATCTTCAGGAGGGGCAAATTGATCAGGGAGTGTCTCACAAATAAAGGCTTCATTTACTTTGTCAAAGCTGACTTCCGGAAAATAGGAGACATACAAAGAGGAATTACCTACTTCGGCCGGGTCAATAAAGTAAGGCCTTCCTGCTCCGCGGATCGATGCGTGGAAACCTTGTTCGGTCCAGTCTAAAAATATTGTTTGTTGGGGGTCTTGCTCATTCACACCGTACCAGGTCCGGATGTGCGCAAACTGATCGGTTCCGTCAGTACCGGAAAGCTGATAGCTGACGATGCGGAAAATAGCATTGACGTTAGCTTCGGGGGTGGGGACGGTTAACCTCAAGGGACTTTCCTCCGCTTTTACATTTGATTCCTCGGGAGCGGAGAATAGTAAACGTTTTAGTTCAAATGCCTTTGTTTTTAAGCTTCTTGCATTGTGTTGTTCATAATCATCTTTTGTGAATGTCTGGAAAGTCTCGGTATCGGTCCAATGCTGACCTGATAGCGAGGAAACGGAAACCCAAAAGGCTGCCGCAAAAAGTAAATACCGCATGGAAAAAACCTGTGTAAGTCGTCTTGAAAAAAGAACTCAAAAATCTTTCAGGACTATGTGATTGTTCGTAGTGTCAAATAATTCTGGTGTAAAAGTAGCCGAAACATCTGGGATAATGCGGTATGGTTTTTTATGCGGTGGGTGATCTAATTCTTACTGGTGGCTTCCGGTGTGGGAACGTTAAGGTCTCCACGGTCAACGGCTTGCGTAATTTTTGGCTGGTACTTTGTGATCAAATGAAAATAAGCGCAACGAGAAAACCGAAACCACCAGACGAATAAAAGGCCACCAATGGCGAGCAGCGCGGCAAAGGCACCTCCTAGCGACCAATCAAAAACCCAGTGCAGCAACATCACAAAGCCTAAGCAGAAAAAGGCGGAACCAATGTAGGAAATGAACATGGCACCGTAGTAAAAGCCTGGTTCGGGAAAGAAGTCCTGACCACACTTTGGGCAGTGCTCCCATTGCATAAAGGGTTGATCAAAAGAGAAGGAACTGGTAGGGAAAAGGTCTCCTCGGCGGCAAGTCGGACATCTAAGACCAAAAAGAGAAGAAAGGAAGGAAGGCATGAGGTCTGATGTTTTAGCGTAATTACGGGAGATTCCCAAGGCGGAACTTTGCAGCATTTTCGTTCAGCGCAACCCATAAAGCTGGCTTGTCGGTTTCGGGCGCCGGAGCGCGGGTGCAAAGAAAGGTTAATAAAAGCAATGGACGAGATTATGTCCTGGTTGCAACTCCTGGCCAGGTGAATCGTTCTTTACCTTGGAGGAGAGCATCGCCCCTTGTATCGGGCCGTTAAGAATCCACTAAAAATGTTAGCTTGTGGCTCTACGGCGAAACTTTTAGTATATTAGGACATATTTAAGAATAACCCATCAGCTTTGTAAAGGATCATACCAATGCGTCAACTAAAGATAAGCAATAAGATTACCTCTCGCGAGAGCATCGCTTTGGAAAAATATTTGTCAGATATTGGCAAAATTGACTTATTGACACCTGAAGACGAAGCTCAACTCGCCGCCAAAATCCGAGCGGGTGACGAGCTCGCCCTCGAACGGCTAACCAAAGCCAATCTTCGTTTTGTTGTTTCCGTTGCCAAACAATACCAAAACCAAGGGCTCAGCCTGGCAGACCTGATCAACGAAGGAAACGTCGGCCTCATTAAAGCAGCTAAGCGCTTTGATGAGACGCGTGGCTTCAAATTTATTTCCTATGCCGTTTGGTGGATTCGCCAAAGCATTATGCAAGCCATTGTTGAATACAGCCGCCTGGTTCGGATGCCCAACAACAAGGCTGCCGGATACACCAAAGTAACCCAGGCCATCGCTGCCTTCCAGCAAGAGTTTGAGCGGGACCCCGAACCGGAAGAACTGGCAGAAGCGCTCGATGTCTCATTGTCCGATGTTGAACGTGCGCTACGTGGCCGGATGCGCCACCTGTCCTTTGACGCTCCGGTTGCTGGAGACGACTCTGACATCACCATGCTCGACACCCTCTCCTCCGATGGAATGAGTAACCCGGACGTGAAGATCATGGGAGAGTCCCTGGCCAAAGAGATTGTGTCTAATTTGAATATGCTCGCCCCACGCGAACGTACCGTACTGGCTTGCTATTTTGGCCTCGACGGCGAAGAACAACTCAACCTCGAAGAGATCGGAGAACGGTTTGACCTTACCCGCGAGCGCGTTCGGCAGATCAAGGAACGGGCCATTCGGCGGCTGCGGCGCAGCCGCAATAAGCATTTGCTGCGCAGTTACCTCGGGTAAAAGAGGCTCCCTCTCCCCGGTCGTTTACCCTTCCTGCCACCTATTTAACAGAGCACTAGTGCTTTGTCAGGCACACTCGTGCCCGGCCCTCCTTTGCGCTACATCTTTGCCTGCACCTGCGGCCTCGCCCTCAAAAAAACATACCTGAGTTTCCATAGTTGGCCAAGGCTCTATCGTAAAACGCGGCATTCACTACCTTTGCTCCCCGATACTCGATATGCAAAGTAGATTACCCCAACTAACCGTAGCCATCCTACTGCTGCTCTGTACTGCCTGTACGGAAGAGACTGCCATTTATACGGCAGGTTGTACCGCAGATGAGGCTAAGCCATTCACTCAGATGGCCTGTGATCCGAATACCGGGATCGATTTCAATAATGCCCTTCATTACACCGAGGCCCTGAACCCTTATACCTACCGCAACTTCTACAACGGCGGTGGTGTGGGCATTGCCGACTTTAACGGCGATGGACTAGCAGATGTCTTTTTTACCGGCAACCTGGTGGACAATCAATTGTACCTCAATCAGGGAGATTGGCGATTCGAAGACGTAACGGAAAAAGCGGGCGTTGCCTGCTCGGGCAGCTGGTCTACGGGAGTGGCAATCGTTGACATTGATGCTGACGGAGACCAGGACATCTACGTTTGCAAGGCCGGGCCTCCGGCCGGCGAGGAAATCCCCGGCATGGACGGGGTACGCCACAACGAACTGTTCCTCAACAACGGTGACGCTACTTTCCGCGAAGCCTCAAAAGAGTTCGGCCTCGACGTTGTTGGCCTGTCCGTCCACGCCGCTTTCTTCGACTATGACCAGGACGGGGACCTGGATTGCTATCTCCTCAACAATTCTACCCGCTCCACCACCGGCTACAATGCTAAAGCGGGTTTGCGCGAAATACCGGATCCTACCGGCGGCAACAAACTGTTGCGTAATATGACCATAGAGCGTAGTCAGAATACGACGGGTTCTTTTTCCGCAGATTCCCAACGGGAATCAAATGTTCCCCTCCCCCCTGGGGAGGGGGTTTTTACCGACGCCACCACCGAGGCCGGCATCTACTCCTCCGCCATAGGCTTCGGGCTGGGCGTCACCGTCGGTGACGTCAACGAAGATGGCTTGCCCGACCTCTTCGTCAGCAACGACTATTTTGAACGCGATTACCTCTACTTCAACCAGGGAGACGGTACCTTCAAAGAACAATTAACCGACTACCTGCCGGAGATCAGTAAGGGCAGTATGGGGGCTGATTTTGCCGACCTGACCGGGGATGGGTTGCCGGAACTTTTCGTTACTGAAATGCTCCCACGTACCGAAAAACGGCGAAAAACCAAGGCGGCTTTTGACGACTGGAACCGGTACCAGCTTTACCGAGACGAAGGCTACCACCAGCAGTTCAGCCGCAATGTACTGCAGCACAACCTTGGTGGAGGCCGCTTTAGTGAAGTTGGCCGAATGGCTGGCGTTGCTGCCACCGATTGGAGCTGGGGCGCACTGCTGTTCGATATGGACAACGATGGGCGAAGGGACATCTTCGTCGCCAACGGCGTCGGTAAAGACCTGCTTGACCAGGATTACATCAACTTCGATGCCAACCAGGCGGCCATAAGAAAAATGATCAACGACGAAGGGAAAACGATCACTGACATCATTGATCTCATCCCGAGCGAGGCACTGGTGAACGGCGTTTTCCAAAACGAAGATGATTTCGTCTTTTCTGAAGTATCCGAAGCCTGGGGCTTTGCGCACAAGACCTTCTCTAACGGTTCAGCTTACGGCGATTTGGACAACGACGGCGACCTCGATCTGGTGGTCAATAACATCGACGGGCTGGCGGGGGTGTACCGCAACAACACGGCTTCTTCAGGACTTACTCTGCACCTGCGTGCCCGCCAACAAATGAACCCCGATGGCATCGGTAGCCAGGTGTTTGCCCGCCAGGGCGCGCGCTTTACCTACGCTGAATTACACCCCATGCGCGGCTTCGAAAGCACGGTCGACAAACGCCTCCATGTGGCTGGCGCTCCCGATTCCGTGCTCGTGCGCTGGCCGGACGGAAACTGGGAAGCCTTCTCCGATATTCCCATTCAGGGACTTACGACTTTGACGCAGGGAGCAGGTGAGGCGCGGACGCAGGAGGCAAAGATTGGTTTCACGAGCAGGGTAGGGGGCTCCCCCCGAATGAGCCAACGGGAACTGCCAGCACTAACTCACCAGGAAGACCGCTTCAGCGATTTCGACCGTGACCCTCTACTCTTCTGGGGGCTGAGCAACGAAGGGCCGGCGCTGGCCGTCAACCGAAACCAGCGCCTTGGCTACTTGGGCGGTGCCGCTGGCCAACCAGGAAAACTCCTACGTGGCACTTCCGTCGTTCAGGAACTTGCCAACGACGCAGTAGGCGAAAACGTCGATGCGATTTGGTTCGATGCCAACGGTGATGGGATCGATGATCTGTACGTCGTTAATGGCAGCAACCAATTCTCGGCCAGTTCCACCGCCTTGCTCGACAAACTCTACTTCGGTACCCGCGGTGGAGACCTACGGCCAGCCGGCCAACTCTTACCCCTCGGTAACAAACTGGTTGCGGGCTCCTGCGCCCGAAACTTCGACGTCGACGGAGATGGCGATCAGGACCTCTTCGTTGGCGTACGCCTTCGGCCGGGCTTATACGGTGTCCCGGCCGACAGCTACCTGCTGCTCAACGACGGCAAGGGCAATTTCTCCAATGCCAGTATCCCCGAACTCCAAAAGTTCGGTATGGTCACTGATGCTGCCTGGGCAGAAACCGACGGAGATTCCGATCCGGAGCTCGTTATCGCTCAGGAATGGGGGCCAGTATCCGTGTTGCATTGGAAGGATGGTAAGGTCGACAGCATCGAATCCTTGCCCATGAAAAACGGGCTATGGCATAAGCTGTCGGTGGCTGATCTTAACGGTGATGAAAAAGATGATATAGTTGTTGGTAACTATGGCTTAAACAGTAGTCTGTGGGCATCGAGCGACGCTCCGCTTGAACTTCACGTCAATGATTTTGATGGAAACGGACGAGCAGAACAGTTGATCGTCCAGGAAGATTTGCAGGACGGTCATTCCCGGCCCATTAATCTACGCAACGACTTGGTGAAGCAAATGCCAGCCCTGCGTAAAAGTGTGCAGCGGTACGCCGACTATGCGGATAAAACACTGGAGGACCTGTTTTCTACTAAGGTATTGGAGCGGTCTGAAGTGAGTAGGGTACATGAACTCGCGTCGGTGGTGGTCCTTAGCGGACCAGCAGACTGGACCGTTCAGTTGCTGCCTGCCGAAACCCAAAGGTCTCCCATCTATGCATTGTGTATTGCCGACATCAACAACGACGGTCATCCCGACATCATCGCCGGCGGGAACCAAACAGTGGCAAAACCTGAGTTCGGCACCAACGCTGCTGGTTTTGGCACCATCCTTATAAACGACGGTAAGGGCCACTTTACCTCATTTGGCCCGGCGGCTACGGGCATGGTCTTAAGCGGAGACGTTAGGGCCATTGTACCGAATGCTAATAATTCATTCCTTGTCGCCCGCTCCAACGGAGCGGCGATTGAACTAACCATTGAACGATGATCAGACTATCGACTTTCTCTCTGGCACTTCTGGGGATGCTCTTCCTCAGTAACTGCTCTTCCGAAGATCTTTCAACCCCCACCGGCCGTTATACGGCAGCACTGAAAGCCGGGTTGGCCAGCTCAACCATCACCAACGAAGTCTTCCTGGGGCTGCAACTAGCCGAAACGGACAAAGCATTTTATGACCGCTGCACCGAATTAAACGGGAAGCAACTGATTGAAATGGGATCCGGCGGTAACCGGGTCAACCATAAGCTAACCGATGAACTGGCGCGGCCAGCGGTATTGACCTTTTACCCGGACTTCAGTAAAGACCGCCCCCGCATCATCAAGGCGATGGATTTCGAAATCGCCTACGTCGACTGGTCGCCCTGGAACAAGGCAGCCTATGCGGAACCCCTACTGGAAGATATTGGCCAGGGCTGGGCGCCTCAGGTTTTCGGCCCCGGTTTCGAAGTGGTGCCCCACGCCAAGCACGGGAAGGTATTGGTGCAAGTGAAAAACAATCGCCGAACGGCCTTCTGGGTAACCGATGAACGAATTGTACGCGGACGGGTGACGGACCTACGCGCCTTGCCCGAGGAGCCACTGATCCCGTAGCAACATATTTATATGACCCCGTAGGGGGCGACCCCGACTAACCCCGGAGTACGGTAACTTTGCGACCGGAATCCGGGGTGGAAAACCACCACCAACCATGCGTAAACCTTCAACACTGGCTTACCTGAAAAATATAAGAGCCTTACTGCTCTGTGCTGTACTACTCGCTCTCTCCGCTTGTACGCCCGACGTAACTACGCCAGGCGCAGACTATCCCACCTGGGATGGTCAAACCCTCTTCGAACCAGTAGCGCCTGCTACCACCGGTATTGATTTCGCCAACACTTTGGCCTACGACGAGGAGTTCAACATCTACAAATACCGCAACTTCTACAACGGCGGAGGCGTGGCCATTGGTGACGTGAATAAAGATGGGTTGACCGACATCTACTTCAGCGGCAACCGAGTGAGCAACCGGCTCTACCTGAATCGTGGAGATTTTAACTTTGAAGACGCAACGGAAGCAGCAGGTGTAGGAGGGAAA
>JBGCFZ010000233.1:0-3081 GCA_045110355.1 Lewinella sp.
CGCGAGGGATTCGGAGCCGTTCACCACCATCATACATCGTTCGTATCGGCGGTTCATAAAGGAGGCAAGGGCTGAGGATACATCGCTGACTTTTTGCAGCTCTTCCGCCAGAACTACCGCATCTTCAATGGCAAGAGCAGCGCCCGAACCCAACTGAGGAGCGGTAGCGTGGGCCCCATCACCGATGATAATTACTCGGTTTTTATACCAGGGGTCAGTGAGATGCAGCGAGTCAATCGGTCGGTAATTGACCAGGTCAGGGTCAGTGAGTTGTTCCCTGGCGTCTTGTGCAATTTTTACGGGAAATTCCGACAGATAATCCTGCATGATAGGAACAAAGTCTTCTTTCTTGATGTACGGATTGTCCTCACCTTCAAAGGAGACCATGAACATATACATGGAATCCGCCGTCATCGGGATGAAGCCAATCTTGCTTCTCTTACCGTAGTACATCTGGCCGGTATCAAGGTCTTCGTGCATCGGGAAGGGGTAACGCCAAACAGAAACACCAATGAAGCCTGGTTCCATTTTTCCAAAGACCATCTCACGGATTTTGGACCTGATGCCGTCCGCACCGATCACTAGGTCGTAGGCGCCTTTGGTTCCATCGGTGAAGGTTACGTCGACGCCGTCTTCCCGGTTGTCGAGTTCAGCGACGGTAACACCCATGCGGTAGGGAATGCCCAGCCCCTGGGCGTGCTCGTACATCACCTCGTGCAAAATCCTCCGGGAGATGCCATTGTGGCTGGGGTACTTCCCCGCAGGAGGAGCCCCTGCGGCACCGATAAAATGGCCGTGAGCAGTAAACATTTTTACTTGTCCGTAGGCAAAGCCCCTGCGCATGGCCTCGTCGGCAACACCCAGTTTGTCCAACGCTTGTAGGGCGTTTCGTTGCTGGATGATCCCAACACCGTAAACGTTGTACTCCTTTAGAATCTCCGCGATTTCTACCTGAACACCTGCATTTGACAGGGCGATGGCTACCGATTGGCCACCGATTCCACCTCCAACAACTAATACTTTTTTAACGGCTGACATGATCTTGTTTTTTATCTTAAAGGGAAGGGCTACTCACTACTCGTGGATCTTCTTGGCAATCCAGTCATACATCGGGAAAGTAGGCGTGAAATCGTCTACCTGACAATGCTGGGCGCCACGCTGACCATCCGGTACGATATTCAGTACATGCTCGCAGGTAAGATGGGCATCGAGCCGTTCCGCATGATTCGCGGCATTTTGCTTGTCTCCCCCACCGTGCATGATGTAGGTAGGACAAGATATTTTTTCTGCTACTCCGTTTGCAAGGGTATACCCTTCCAACTTTTTTCTTGCATCCGCCATAGAGTCTACCCCCATGATGTGCTGCAATATGTCAGCTAAGGGGTGGGCATCCGGACGACCTGCCCACACCTCATAGTAAGACCATACAGCTCCGAATATCATGCACACCTTGAACCTTGGTTCAAAAGCAGCACACCTAGCGGCCATATACCCTCCCATAGATACGGCCCCAACGCCGATACTGGTTACGTCGATTTCATCCTTCAGGTGCTCAACGCAGTATTCATATACAGCAGTTCCGGCAACGTTGAAATCGTGACGGGAGTGGATGTGGTTCAGGCGCAGCGCCGCTCCCTGCCCGGGTCCGTCTATGGCCAAGATCGCTACTCCCCGCTCCATGAGGTGGGTTCCGATTCCGAAGTAGAGTTCCTCCGCGAGGCTGTCCAGTCCACCAAAGAAAACAATCACCGGTGGCTTTTCTACGCCTACGGGTTTGATCAGGTAACCAGGCAGTGAGGAGCCCTCAAAGGGGACCTCTACGTTAACCACCTTTTCGTCAAAATACTTTGTGGCCCGGACAAAGGCTTCTCTTGCCTTTTTATAGGTCGCTAATTTCTGAGGATCACCAAGCTTCATGAAAAACTCCGCTGAGCGCAGGTAATTGAACGCGCGCAGATAAGTTCTCCGGGCAGAAACAAAATTACCGTCCTTCTCGTACCCTTCCGCTAGGTCAAACACGGGATCGCCCATATCCAACCAGGCTTTATTGATTGTAGACCTGTCTTTAGGGTTGATATTACTGGCCACTTCCAGAATTTCGGCAAACTCACCGCCACCGTAATGGGCCTGGGTCAATGCTCGGTTTACCTGGTAAGACGGCATGTACATGCCGGGAAAATAGTGCCACATATTTTGATGTTTTTTGACTTCGCGGAGTGCCTCCGCTGGTATTTTATTTTAATCGTCCGCCAGGATGAGTTCCATCATGCCGAAACCGATGTCAAGCGATGCTGGTGATGACTCCAGGAGACTCCGCTTATGTTGTTTCTGTCTGTTCCGTAGCAACATTGTTACAGCTCAGCAATAGTGTCGACAGAAATGCCATTAGATATCCACCGGCTTGACGACACCATCTTCGGAAAGGCCGAGTTTTTTGCCCTTCGCCATTTCAGCAAACGGGTTAACGGAGCCCCAGGCATCGTTGGGGTTGTCTTTCAGGTAGTGCACGTCGAGGTGGTCTGGTGCGAAAACCAGGCGGGCACAGGCGTAGAATTCGAAGAGAATACCACTCCCTGGATCCTGAATGTAGATGAAGAAGCCTTCATCCGCTTTGTGGCGGGTGGGCGCACCCATTACACTTTTATAGCCTTTCTCAATGAAGTAGTCGAGGGCCAGCAGGACCTCCTCACGGCTATCTACATTCCAGCAAATGTGGTTAAGTACGGCTTCGTTTTCTCCGATATTGGGGTCGGTGAAGACGGCAATATCATGGGAAAGGTTGGCAATCGTGTGCAGCCCTCCAATGGGGGGGATTTCGTCATTGATGCGAATTTCGTCAGGGTTCTTGAGGCCCAGGCCCTTCCAGAAGGCCTTCTCTTCTGCATATTTCCCTTTGGCAACCATATAGGTCACGTGGTCGAAGCGGCGGGGATTGGCCCCCTTAAGCCGGTTACTGGAATAGCGATCGGCGTAGATACTACCCCGCTCTCCTTCTTCACGGAGCCAGACGACGTCCCAGAAAACTTCGTGCATGTGCCCGTCGGGAGACTTGAAGCGGTAGGCCTTTCCATGGCCGAGGTC
>JBGCFZ010000234.1:0-3447 GCA_045110355.1 Lewinella sp.
CACGAGCGGAGCGAGCATTGGCTTGCGGCAGCCTATAACTCTATCACATCTATCAATCTACTTTTTGCGAATTTTCGCTAAAAAATCCCGACTTTACGCTTCTTCAAAAAATAGTGTATGTCCATCTCTCAACAATTCGATCTTACTGGCCGTGTGGCCATCGTTACCGGAGCTTCTAAAGGCATTGGTAAAGCCATTGCTCGTGGCTTGGCGGAGCAAGGCGCCAGTGTCGTAGTGAGTAGCCGCAAACAGGAAGCAGTTGATGAAGTTGCTGCCGAATTCCGTGCCGACGGCCTCAAGTCCATCGGTATTGCTTGCCACGTGGGTGATGAAGCCCAACTGAAAAACCTGGTGGAGAAAACCACTGAGGAATATGGCGGGATAGATATCCTCATCAATAACGCCGCAACGAACCCGGTATTCGGCCCCATTGAGCAGATGACCGGAGAGGTTTTCGATAAAGTGATGAACGTAAACGTTCGTGCTTGTCTGCTGCTGGCCAACTTTTGTAAACCGAGCATGGCGAAACGTGGACACGGTTCCATCATTAATATTGCTTCTGTAGAAGGGATGAAGCCTTCTCCGATGATGAGCATCTACTCTGTCAGTAAAGCGGCGTTGATCATGTTGACCCAGAGTCAGGCACGGGAATGGGGCAGTGATGGTATCAGGAGTAATGCGATTTGCCCCGGGCTGATCCAGACCAAATTCAGCGCCGCACTCTGGCAGAATGAGCAGATACTCGACCACTTCGTTAGTCAGACTCCGGCAGGCCGGATGGCACAGCCGGAAGAAATGGTTGGGCTGGCGCTTTACCTCGCATCCAGTGCCGGAAGCTTCTCTACCGGAGGCGTGTTTACGGCTGATGGTGGATACATGATTGCCTGATTAGTAGAGAGTTGGTAGTAAGGTAGCGGGTAGCGCTCGCTACACATGCTACACGGTACTACCTACTACGAACTACTTACTACCCACTATATGTACGATTACATCATTGTCGGTGCCGGCTCCGCCGGCTGTGTATTGGCCAACCGTCTCTCGGCTGATCCTGCGAATAAGGTCCTGCTGCTTGAAGCAGGCGGTCCGCCGTATCATCCGAACCTGTTCATTCCCGGTGCTTACGTTAAAATACACAAGAGTAAGTACGACTGGGGATACTGGACGGAGCCACAAAAGCACGTGCAGCAGCGGAAAATCTACCTGCCGCACGGAAAAGTATTAGGCGGCAGCAGCACGACCAATGCCATGGCCTACGTGCGTGGGAACCGGGCAGACTATGATGACTGGGCCGCCCAGGGAAATGATGGATGGGATTATGAGAACGTTTTACCCTACTTCCGTAAATCTGAATTCAACACCGACCTTCAGAATGAATACCATGGTACAGAGGGTGAATTGCACGTAGAGTTTGCCAAGAAGTTCCAAACACCGTTTCGGGAGGCGTTTATCAAGGGCTGCCAGGAAGTTGGTATGTCCTATAATGAAGATTACAACGGGGCAACCCAAAAAGGGGTCTGTAATTTCCAGTTCAACATCAAAAACGGGAAACGCCACAGCGGGTATACCGCTTTTCTGAAGCCAGTCCGCAAACGGCCGAACCTGACGGTGCTTCCATACATGCACACGCAGAAGGTCCTGCTTAGTAAAGGAAAGGCCGTCGGTGTTGTTGCCGGACGTAAGGGCAAAAGCAGCCAACAATTTATGGCCAGTAAAGAGGTGATTCTTTCTGCGGGGGCACTGGCCTCCCCGCACATCCTGTTGCTTTCTGGTGTAGGCCCTGCTGGTGAACTGAAGTCGGCGGGTATTGAATGTCTGCATGAGTTGCCCGGCGTAGGTAAAAATTTACAAGACCACCTCTTTGTTCCCATCGGAGCTACCTCAAAAGAAAAGCTTGGTGCAAACCATACCATCACCAATTATGGCCAGGCCAAGGGTTTTATGGAGTACTTCCTGCTTGGTAAGGGCTTACTGAACATTGGCCCGCTGGAAGCGGGCGCCTTCTACTCCAGTTCCCTTAGCCCTGATCGGGTAGATTACCAATTCCAGTTCACTTCCTCCCACCTCGGAGAAGGGTATGACACCGATTTTTACGATTATAAATCCTTCCCTTCTCGCGAAGACGGCTTTTCTATCTTGCCCACCCTCCTGCGGCCTACCAGTAGGGGCGCACTATGGTTAGGCAGTAAAGATCCCTTTAGCCAGCCGGTCATTCAACCCAACTTCCTTTCTACGGAGGCCGACCGACAAGTCTTGTTGGAAGCCACCAAGAAAGCCATCGCCGTATTGGAATCCGATGCCTTCGCCCAATACCGGAACCGATTAATCTCTCCCCCCAACCGTTCCTCCGACGATGCCATCTTTGACCACATCCAGAAACAAGTGGAGACCGTCTACCACCCCGTCGGTACCTGCAAAATGGGGCATGATGACATGGCGGTTATCGACGATCAACTGCGAGTACATGGCATCGAAGGCCTCCGGGTGATTGATGCTAGTATTATGCCGACTATTGTGTCTGGGAACACTAATGCCCCGGTGTATATGATTGCAGAGCGGGGGGCGGAGATGGTGGCTTTGGCTTCAGCCGAACGCTAAACAAGAACAACTTTTCATTGGGTGAAAAACGTTATCTTAGTTACACTAAAAGGATTCTATGGTCGCTGAAATATCAATTCTTGGCCGGGTCATCAGTTTGCTAAGTAGCCAGCCTACTGACGAAGCGATTATTGCGCTCAAAGCAACTGAAGAAGAAGAACGTGTAAATTACCTGGCCAACCTGAAGAATGAAGGGGCAATTTCAAAAGAAGAAAAAGAAGAACTCTACAATGCCCTCTTAGCCGAGTACGTAATCGGAATTGCAAAGTCGAATGCCTTTGCTAGAATGAATAATACGGCAAATTGAAGAAGCAACTCATTTCCAAAGATAAATAATGAAACCAATTCAAAAAAGAGACAAGGTACCGTTGCCATAACTCCAAGCTTAAACCCCAAATAGAAAGCCCCAAAGCAACAGCTCCGGGGCTTCCTATTATTTCAACTAATCCAGCCTGAAGGCTGGGTAACGAGTATTAACTCAACCGCTCAAACACACCAGCGATACCCTGGCCACCGCCCACACAAGCAGTAACCATGCCGTAACGTTGGTCACGACGGCGCATCTCATCGAGGAGTTGGATGGTGAGTTTGGCACCAGTACATCCCAGCGGGTGACCCAGGGCGATGGCACCACCATTAGGGTTCACCGTTTCAGGATCAATGCCCAGCGTTTTAATGACGGCCAGCGCCTGAGTAGCGAAAGCTTCGTTCAGTTCCGTTTGCTGAATGTCGCCGATTTTGAGACCAGCACGTTCGAGCGCTTTAGGAATGGCTACGCAAGGGCCGATGCCCATGTACAGCGGGTCCACACCACCTACAGAGCAAGAAGCAAGACGAGCAATCGGCTCCAGG
>JBGCFZ010000235.1:0-14947 GCA_045110355.1 Lewinella sp.
GCGCGTATGGCGCGCATGGGGCTCTCTTCGTACTGTTTGCGGTAAGGAGTTACGTCGATCGGGTCACCGTAGCGGATAAATGCACGACTGAAACAAGTGGTGGGACTTTCGTAATTGACGCCAACGGGCTGGACGGAGAGGCCAAGTTCCCAGCCGTTGCGTTTTTCGGCTTCCAGGGCCATGCTGGCGGCGCCGCCTTTGAGGCGGCGGAGTTTGCGCTCCAGCTCACTCGCGCCTTCGGGCGCGATGTAGACGACTTCGCCAGCCTCCAGGCCAGCGAAGGTGCGGTTGAAAATCTCGTCCGTATCTCCTCCTTTTGTCGCTCCCGCTTTTTTGTCCTGTGGCCGGGCTACGGGAATACAGAATGGATCGATCATAAAAGCCATCACCGGGTTGATCCACATGGCCGCATTAGCAAGGAAGTATGTCTGGTAATCCAGGTGAATACCGACGATCAATGGATCAATTAAGGTGTTCGGGTGGTTTCCGCACAGCAAAGTGGGCCCGGGATGATTGGCGTTTTGTAAATTCTCTACCTCCATGCCGGGGTAGTAAATGCGGAGCATCCAACGACTCAAAAAATGAAAAATCCAGAAGACAAGTTTAGACATGGGCGTAAGGTAAAGTGAATAATTGAATGGGAGAATAATTGGATGGAGAATAGCTGCCGCTGTTTTGAGGCGCTACGCTTCGCTGGCTCATCTCACAAACGGTAATTACCCGGGAACGTCCTGCTCCAGCCTCTTTACTTTGCACCTGCGGCCGCGCCAAGAGATTTTCTGAGTTGGTGAATCGCTGAGTTGCTACCGCCGTTGCCACTCACTTCACTGCGCTTGTTCGCCAAGGTGAGTAAGCGCAGCGCAACGAACGGTACTTGCGGCAGCCACTCACTAACTCAGTAACCCTCCAACTCACTCGTTTTCTAATCCACCAACGGTGAACTAAACACCCTCCTCAACCATTTTATTCGTTCAAACCAAAAGCCATTGATATGTTAGGAGACATGATGAACCAGATGCAGGAAATGCAGGAGCAGATGCAAAAGCAAATGGCGGAACAGTCTTTTACGGCTGATGCCGGGGGTGGTGCAGTAACGGTTACTTGTAATGGTGCCCGTGAAATCACCAACGTAAAGATCGATACTGCCCAGATCGACCTTGAGGACGCCGAAGGCCTTGAAGACCTTCTCGTGGTAGCCACCAACCGCGCGTTGGAACAGGCGGCAGAATACGAGAAATCCCAGGCTGGGTCGATGATGAATAATATGTTGCCCGGAGGACTGGGAAGCCTGTTCGGATAATTTCGTGTAGAGGCCCTTATTTTTTTCTCCTTTCTCCTTTCCTTTCCTTTTCGCCATTTAAATGGAAGAATTAGCTGGTATCATTGTTCTTGGGATTTTTGCCCAGTGGTTCGCCTGGCGCATTCGCGTTCCGGCTATCTTGCCGTTGATTGTAATCGGTATGCTGGTCGGTCCGTTGTCCACCCTGATTACGGCAGACGGCAGTAAGCTGATCAATCCAATCTATAATGGAGAAACGGGCTTGTTTCCCGGTCGGTCCCTGTTTTATTTTGTCAGTTTGGCCATTGGCGTCATCTTGTTTGAGGGTGGGCTGACGCTTAAAATCAAAGAGGTGCAGGAAACCCAGCGCTCCATTCTTCGGCTTATTTCGCTGGGTAGCCTGATCACCTTCATCGGAGCAGGGCTGGCAGCTCATTTTATCGTCGGGTTGACCTGGAGCATGAGTTTCCTTTTTGCTGGGCTTATCATAGTGACCGGGCCGACGGTTATCGCGCCGATCCTGCAGAACATCCCGTTGAACCGGAATGTGGCCACCGTACTAAAATGGGAGGGCATACTTATTGACCCGATCGGGGCATTAGTGGCCGTACTGGTTTTTGAATTTGTCAATACGACTGATCATGGGATGGGGTATACTTCCCAGGCGATGATCCAGTTCGTTCAGGTCGTATTACTAGGAGGCGCTATGGGGTTTATTTCCGGAATGGCGCTCTATCAGATCATAAAACGGGAACTGGTACCTCACTATCTGCTTAACGTTTTCGTGCTAGCTAGTGTACTGTTTGTATTCGTTTCTTCCGACGTCCTGGCGCATGAATCAGGCCTATTGGCGGTAGTCGTTATGGGGCTGGTATTGGCCAATAAGGATGTTCCTCGGATAGAGGAAATTCTTTCGTTCAAGGAAAGCCTGAGCGTACTACTGATTTCGATCCTGTTCATTTTACTGGCGGCGAATATGGACATGTCGGAACTGGAATTACTGGTTCGTGACTGGCGCCCCATCGCTTTATTCGGTTTCGTAGCTTTGGTCCTTCGTCCCCTGAGTGTTTTTGCCAGTACTTACAATGGGAACCTTAGCATGGCCGAAAAATTATTCATCAGCTGGGTTGGTCCGCGTGGCATCGTTGCGGCGGGTATCGCCTCATTATTTGGCCTTACCCTTGCCGAAAAGGGGGTGCCGAATGCAGAGTACATCACCCCGCTGGTGTTTATGATTGTGCTGGGTACTGTGTTGCTTAATGCTACTACCGCCCGCTTAGTAGCCCGTCTGTTAGGGGTAGTGCAGGACGCCTCGGGCGGTGTGTTGATCCTGGGCGCGAACAACTTTGCGATCACCATCGGTGCTTACCTAAAAGAGCAGGGTAGGATTGTTCACCTGGTCGATAGCAATCCTGGCCACATCATCAAAGCCGAGCGTGCGGGCCTGGAAGGCATTGTTGCCAATATTTATAATACGGAGTTGGCTGAGCTGTACGAACTGCTTGACGTGGGCTACCTGCTTGCTTTTACCAGCTCAGATGAGGTGAATGCCTACGCACTCAACCGCTACGAAAAGATTTTCGGTGAACGGGGAGCTTACCGCTTAATTACCGTAGATGAACTAAAAGATTCGGAGAAAGCCGACGATAAGAGTATCTTCAGTCATACTGAAGATTTTATCAATCTCAGTGAATCTAACCGCGAGTCTTCATCTATTTATGAAATCCCCTTCTCCTCCACCGAAGAACTAGGACGCTGGCTGGAACAGGCTAAAAAAGATATTACCGTAGCCCCGATTTTTATTAAAAACCCCGAAGGTTCGTTAGATACAATTCCGAAGGACGTCAATACGCTGGAAATGATTAGCGGCAACTATTTCCTTATTTGCCTGGGGGCTAAACTTCCGGCTTTGTCGGCCGGGAAGGAAGTGGAACGGCCTGAGGAGTCGGCGTAGGAGCGTCCATAAATGGGTTGTGAGTAGTCACCAACGCTTACATTCACCTCAGGCAACAACTGGCCCATCCTGTTCGTTACTTACACAGACACTACGTACCACCCGATTTATAGACTTTCCCTCTCAGACACATGCGCTTTCTACTAACACTGGCCTTTATGGCCGTCACCGCGTTTTCTTTTGCACAGGATCCGGCGGACATCTATCACAAGACCATTGATCTGGACTCGATCGATCAGGTCAGCTTCGACGTCTACAAAGACGATAAGCTGGAAATTAAAACCTGGCCGGGTGACGATATCCTGGTGGAGACCAGCGTCAAACTCAACAACGGGGACCCGCACATCCTCAAGTTCTTCCTGGACAAAAAACGTTGGGACCTCGCCGAAAAACTTTCGGGAACCAGCCTGAAGCTGGAAAGTGTGGATAAAACCCGCCGTGTGGTGCAAGGCACTGAGTTTTCTACTTCGGAAACCGTTGTCATTGTTGTTTACCTGCCCGAGGAATTCGAGGCAGCTGGCGAACGGGCTTACCGGCGGGTCAGCCGATGATAAGCTGAAAGATGTGATTGTTCTCGCCAGCCAATCGCATATCTTTGCGGCATATGGCTCCGACCTTTGAAATTAAACTTCCTCCTGCTGACCTCCACGACGTGGAGGCCCTACGCAGTGCTGTTCTCCGCCAGGGGCCGCTGGCCCCTGCTGACGTCGGCGAGATTCGCGTAGAACGCCGCAGCATCGATGCCCGCGGCCGTAGCCCGGTCTTTCGCATGCGGGTGGCCGTATTACCACCAGGGGAAACATTCACGCCCGAAGCCCCCATCATGGACGGGTACCCCGAAGACGTGACCGACGCCCCGGCCGTGGCCATCATTGGTTGTGGTCCTGCGGGTATGTTCGCAGCCCTCGAACTGATTGAGCTAGGCCTGAAGCCGATCATCATTGAGCGGGGGAAAGACGTACAGGCCAGACGTCGCAGCCTGCGGGCGATCCAGCAATTCGGAGAGGTAGACCCGGAGTCGAACTATTGCTTTGGCGAGGGCGGTGCCGGTACGTATTCAGACGGAAAACTTTACACCCGCTCCCTGAAACGAGGCAACTACCAAAAGGCGTTGAATCTCCTGGCCGA
Organism: Lewinella sp.; assembly: GCA_045110355.1. GTDB lineage: Bacteria > Bacteroidota > Bacteroidia > Chitinophagales > Saprospiraceae > Neolewinella. The sequence continues at coordinate 4,362 of JBGCFZ010000235.1, forward strand.
GCATGGCGCTCAGCCAGACATCCTCATGGATGCACACCCGCACATTGGTTCCAACAAACTACCGAAAGTGGTGGCTAATATGCGGGAGACCATTCTGAAACACGGTGGCGAAATTCGTTTCGGGCACAAGATGACTGATCTTGAACGCACGGGAGACGATCTGCAAGCACTCGTCATCACCAATGCTGAAGGAGAGGACTATCGCCTTGAAGCAGAAGCTTATGTTTTTGCGACCGGGCATTCCGCCCGCGATGTCTACGCGCTACTGCACCGGCATAACGTCCGGATGGAGGCCAAGCCCTTCGCCCTTGGCGTCAGGATTGAGCACCCACAGCCCCTGATTGATCAAATTCAGTACAACCAGCGGGAACGCGAAGAGAACCTTCCGGCCAGCAGCTATAAGCTCGTTACCCAGGTCAAAGACCGCGGCGTGTTCAGCTTCTGTATGTGCCCGGGCGGGCTGGTGGTGCCAGCTGCTACGGCCCCCGGCGAAATCGTCGTGAACGGAATGAGCCTGAGCCGGAGAGATAGCCCCTACGCCAACTCCGGTACCGTAGTGGCCGTAGAGATCGAAGATCTCCAGCCCTTCGCCAAACATGGTATTTTTGCCGGTCTCGAATTCCAGCGGTCCGTCGAGCAAAAGATGTTTGCTTCCGGAGACGGGACGCAGTCGGCACCAGCTTCCCGACTGACCGATTTTGTAAAAAGCCGGACATCAAAGGATCTCCCGGATACCAGCTACATCCCCGGTCTGCACGCCGCCCCGCTGCACCAAATGCTGCCGCAGTCTATTTTTATGCGTTTGCAACAGGGCGTTCAGGATTTTGGCCGCAAAATGAAGGGGTACTTCACGGAAGAAGCTAACGTGATTGGCACGGAAAGCCGCACCTCTAGCCCTGTCCGGATACCACGTGACCGGGCCAGCTATCAGCATCCGGATTTGCCCAGCCTGTATCCTTGCGGCGAAGGGGCCGGCTACGCCGGTGGCATCCTTAGTGCGGCAATGGATGGGCAGAATGTGGCACGGGCGATTGCGGTGCGGGTGAAGGGGTAGTGAGTCCATCCGGATAATTTCGATTTCATCTTCTGCTTATTTGGGGAAATTTAGCGCAGAGCGATTGCCCTTAAGGATTACCCCGTACATCGTGCGAGGTAATGGGGGCAAATACTTTATCGATTGCCGAAGGCAATCAAAGTGAGATTGTCATGCTATTACCGGAGACTGCGTCCCCGATAATCGATAAAGGGAAGTCGTTCCACGACATTGAGGTGTCTGATGTTGTATTGAAAACTTCTTGAGCCTTCTACTAGGCTATATTTAGGCCTTCAAATTGAAAGAATAATTGAAAACCCCATCCACCAAGGCTACGCTTGTTCCCGGCACGCTACTATTGGCTGCTGGCGTACTCTACCTGGGCTTCGGTGTTGACCGGACGGACTTCACTTCGCTGTTCAGCTCCTTTTTAGTTGCCTTCAGTGGGTACCTACTGCTGGTGCGAAAGCCAGACGAGCGTAATTTGAAGCTCCTGATTGGGCTGGGGATTATTCTGCGCATTGCCCTGGTTTTTGCCTTCCCGTTGCTGAGCGACGACGTGTATCGTTTTATCTGGGACGGCAATCTGGTCACTGCCGGAGAAAACCCTTTCGCACAGTTGCCAGCCTACTATTTGGAAGCGAGTAATGCCGTCCCGGGCCTGACGGAGGAGCTGTTCAATAAACTCAATTCTCCGGATTATTACACGATTTACCCACCGATTGCCCAGGGGGTATTTACCATTGCGGCCTGGTTGAGCCCGGGCAGTTGGTACGGCGCTGCGGTGGTGATGAAGCTGTTCCTTCTCGCGTGTGAACTGGGGAGTTTGTGGGTGATGTGGCAACTCTTGGCGGGTAAGGGATTGAGAGGGGAAGAGAAGAAAGTTAGGGACGCTTGGGCTTCATCTACCTTTTTTCCTTTCTCCCTTTTAAGGAGGGCGCGGCCGCAGGTGCAAAAGAAGGTAAAGGAGCAAGGAGAAGTCCGCTTAGCCAATACAATCAACAGACCAATAGACCGCCAGACCAAGTTACTCTACTACTGGCTCAATCCCTTAATCCTCATCGAAATTATGGGGAACCTCCACTTTGAGGGAGCCATGGTGTTTTTCCTTTTACTGGCCTATTACCTGCTCCAACGGAGCAAATGGGTCGCCGCCGCTGCCGCCATGGCCGCCTCAGTGGCTAGCAAGCTGCTGCCACTGATGTTGTTGCCGTTGCTGATTCGGCGTCTAGCCCGATGGCCTGAAGCCCCGTTTCGGGGCGGCGGACTAACGGATAGTCTTACCCGGTTTTTTAATAAAAATTATCTTCTGAGTGTCGTTAAAAATGCCCGGCCCTTCTGGATTTTCTCCGTCGCCTTTGGCGTAAGTTGCGGGTTGTTTTTTGCGCCGTTGTTGTTGTCGGAAGGTTTCCTGACGGGCTTCAGCAGTAGTCTGGAGTTGTACCAGAAGAAATTTGAATTTAACGCCAGCATATACTATCTGGCAAGAGCCTACGGGTACCTGGATGTAGGTTGGAATCAGATTGCTGTATTTGGCCCCTGGCTGGCCAAAGCCTCAGCGGTGGGTATTCTGTTATTGGCGTTGTTGGATCGGCGATCCGACTGGGCTTCCCTGCCCGTAGGTTGGCTCTGGGCCTTCGTGCTGTACCTCTTATGCGCTACCACCGTCCATCCCTGGTACCTGAGTGTACCGATTGCTCTTTGTTGCTTTACCCATTGGCGCTTCCCCCTGTTGTGGTCTTTTCTGATCATGCTGACCTATACGAATTACCTCACTGAGCCCTACCAGGAGAATCTTTGGTTGGTGGCGGCAGAATACCTGGTGGTGGCAGGATTCGCGTTTTGGGAGTGGCGGAAGAGGCCTTCGCTTGGTGGCCTTGTGGAGCAACCGGTGACCACGTAGTGGTCAACCCTTATTTGCTCCGGGTGAAAGATCGCAAAGCGAACTTTTACCCGGGGCATGAAGCTGGGAGCAACCGTTGCGGCGCTTCGCGCCGCCAAATAGTCGGGCCATTCATTATTGTTGATGGTGGTGTTTGGCCTTAACCCAGATAACTCATGTTTTATTTCAGCTCATAAGCCTCTCCTTCGCCAAATTATGCATTTTGGTCATCCATCAGCATCCAATTGCCGACGGGTGGCACAACTTACTACCCGTGTTTTCCGTCTTACATAAAAGCACTCCGGAATTATGCATCGTCTCCTCCTCCCCTTGCTCTTTTTAACCCTTCTCTGCACCAGCGTCCGCGCCCAAGTCCTTACGGTTAGCGATGAACTGATCATGCGCAGTGATACCGAGTATGACTTGGTCGGTAAACTCGGTGGACAGGTAATGCTCCTGCAGGATCGGGATACGAAACACCTGCTTACGGCCTTTGACCGGAACATGCGCCAAAATTGGGAGAAGGAACTGGAGTTGCGTGGTCGTAATATTCGCTTGCTGACAACGGTGGCCAAGCAGGATGGAACGGGCTTTCACCTCCTGTATCTCTTCAGGAACGGCGGACGCAATTTTTTGCAACTTGACGAGTATAACCCGGCCGGAAACCTTAAAGACAGTACCACGCTGGTGGATTTTGGCGTGTTTTCGTCTTCTCCTCAAGACGAAATTTATCGCTCAGAAGATGAAACGAAGTTGCTGCTGCTGATCACCGAACAACAAAGTAAAGCACGCTGTATCGGCCTCGATTTAAGTACGATGAGCATGCTTTATGATCACGAGTTGGAGCCTGAAAAATTCTTCTTCAACGATGATTTCATGCAGGCCGAAATCAGTAATGAGGGGGAGTTGTTCTTCGTCATTGAACGCGATAATTTCAAGAGTAAACGAAAGGAGCATAAGTACGAGGTAATGACCCTGGCTCCCAGCCTTGCGTTTTCGTCCTTCGAACTACCAATGGGGGATAGCCTGACCTACGATATCTATTTTAGGTACGATAATAAAAATAAAAGCCTCACCGCAGGAGGGCTTTATACAACGAAGGATTTTACCCAGGCCAGTGGGTATTTCTGGATTAACGTTGATCCGAAAAATGCCAGTGGTGCACGACCGGATTTTACGCCCTTTCCGCTAACGCTGGTTAAGAACATCGAAGGAAAAAAGTATAATAAGAAGTCGCCCGGCATTGACGAACTATCGGTGCGTGATCTCGTCTTGCGGCAAGATGGCGGCGGGCTCATTATTACCGAGCGTAACCGCCAACTGGAGCGCCGAAGCAACGCCAGTCGGGCGCAAGTTATCAACAGCTTTGGCATCCGCCCGTTGGTCGATTATCACTATGATGAGTTGATCGTTTTCAGCGTCCATCCGCAGGGCGATACCCACTGGACCAACATCCTGCACAAAAAACAATACAGCCAGGACGACGGCGGTGTCTATTCGAGTTACTTCCTGATGGAGAACCCCCGGAGCCTTCGCTTCCTCTTTAACGACGAAATTCGCTTCGAAAACACCGTCAGTGAATACGTCGTCAACGGCCGCGGAGAGTTTGATCGCAACAGCCTCTTTCATACCCGGGACCTGGACTTGCGCCTCCGCTTTCGCGATGGTGTACAAGTGGCCGCTAACGAAATGATTTTGCCCAGCGAGCACCGGAATCGGCTGCGGTTGGTTAAGGTTACTTATGAAGTAAAATAGACGGCCAAAGGCCTCGGTAGACGAAAATTCGTTACGTTCGTTTTCTGGTAGACGCGCTTCGCGCTTGTTAGGTTTATAGGCTGTCGCATTAGGCAACTCGCTGCGCTAGACAAGGAAATAAAAATGCTCACTCCGTTCTTTTGAACGAAGTGAGCATATCCGTGCGGTAGCCTATCAATCTATCGAGGCCGAAGGCCATCTATAAGCAAGGGAGCGGAGCAACTTTGCGTCTACAGCCAAATCGCTTAGCGATTTGGTTGCGGTGTAGTCCGGAGATAAGGCTTAATTACTTTATGTCCCTTCGGGAACCGATCCGGAATATCATCAGTTGAGATGCTTGGGGAAACGACGACGTCTTCCCCATCCTGCCAATCGACGGGCGTCGCGACGGAGTAGTTGTCGGTCAACTGGAGGCTGTCCAGTACTCGGAGAATTTCGTTGAAATTCCGACCGGTGGAGGGTGGGTAGGTTAAGGTGAGTCGCACCTTTTTGTTGGGGTCAATAATGAAGACGGAACGGACCGTAAACTTAGCATCGGCTTCCGGATGAAGCATGTCGTAGGCAACTGCGACTTGCTTACTCTCATCGGCAATGATGGGGAAGTTCATCTTCACGTTCTGGGTCTCTTCGATGTCGCCCAACCAGTTCATGTGGCTTTCCAGATCGTCAACACTGAGGGCAATGGCTTTCGCATTGCGGCGCTCGAAGTCTTCTTTTAGGGATGCCGTACGGCCCAGTTCAGTAGTACAGACGGGCGTGAAGTCACTGGGGTGGCTGTAAAGCACCACCCAGTTATCGCCGGCCCATTCATGGAAGTTGATGTCTCCCATAGTGGTTTGAGCGTCGAAATTGGGGGCGGTTTCGCCTAAGCGGATTGGCATGGTTTCTGGGTTTTGTTGGGTTATATAACGCGGTGGCGGTGGCTGGGTTCATCGCTGGACCATTCTGGGGCGATGCTTATCGCTGTGTGGGCACGGAGCGATGTCTTGGGCAGCTATGTCGCTGCGCGGGGAGGGGGGGCAGGGGTCCGCTCGTCGCTGTGTAGCCACGAGTGGTGTACTGGACGTTATATGTCGCTGCGCGACGGAGGGGCGTATCCCGGGATTCCGCTCGTCGCTGTGTTGGTACGGAGTGGTGTACTGGACGTAGACGTCGCTGCGCGACTATGGGGTGTGTCGCAGGGGCTGCACGTGGCTGTGCAGACACGAGTGGTGTACTGGACGTAGACGTCGCTGCGCGACTATGGGGCGTATCCCGGGATTCCGCTCGTCGCTGCGCGACTTGCTGCATCCCGGGTTAAAGCGATTTGATCCCTCCGGGATCTTTCGGTATCGACATCACTACCTTCCTCCCTTTAATCTGGCTTTCAGTGCAAAGACCTCATCCCGGTAGCTGGCCGCTGCCATGAAGTCAAGTTCCTTGGCCGCTTCCTTCATCTTGCGCTCCGTTTCCTTCAACGACAGTTCGATCTGTTCACGGCTCATACTGTTCAGTACGGGGTCGGCAGCACTGCTGATCTCGACGCGCTCCACGTAGGCTTTGGTCTGCTTCTTTCCCCGGATGTCGAGAATAGAGCCCCGTTCCATGATTTGCTCGCGAGTTTTTCGCATGCCCATTGGGGTGATGTCGTGCTCCTTGTTGTAGGCGAGTTGGACTTCCCGACGACGGTTCGTCTCGTCGATCGTACGGCGCATGGAATCGGTAATTTTGTCTGCATAGAAAACGACTTTACCGTTGACGTTCCGGGCGGCCCGGCCGGCCGTCTGCGTCAGCGAGCGTTCGTTGCGGAGGAAGCCTTCTTTATCGGCGTCGAGAATGGCGACGAGGGAAACTTCCGGCAAGTCCAGGCCCTCCCGCAGCAGGTTGACACCCACCAGCACGTCGAATTCGCCCAGGCGGAGGTCCCGCAAAATCTCCACCCGGTCCATCGTATCCACCTCACTGTGAATGTAGCGGACTTTAACGCTTAGGCTTTCCAGGTATTTGGTCAGCTCTTCGCTCATCCGTTTGGTAAGGGTGGTCACGAGGATGCGCTCGTCTTTCTTAACGCGCTCATCAATCTCTTCCAGCAGGTCATCGATCTGTCCCTTACTCGGGCGGACTTCAATCGGAGGGTCGATCAGTCCGGTAGGGCGAATCAATTGCTCCACGATCTCCCCGCCGGTTTGCTCCAGTTCAAAGTCACCCGGTGTGGCCGAAACGTAGACTACCTGATTAATCAGACTTTCGAATTCGGTGAAGTTTAACGGTCGGTTGTCCATGGCTGAAGGGAGCCGGAAACCGAAGTTGACCAGGCTCAGCTTGCGCGCGCGGTCGCCGCCAGACATCCCTCTCACTTGCGGAATCGTTACGTGACTCTCATCGATGATCATCAGGTAGTCGTCCGGGAAGTAATCCAGGAGGCAGAAGGGGCGGGTGCCCGGCTTGCGCCGGTCGAAGAACCGACTGTAGTTCTCAATGCCGTTGCAGTAGCCAAGTTCTTTCATCATCTCCAGGTCGAACTGCACCCGTTCGTGGATCCGCTTGGCTTCCAGCAGTCGCTGCTCACGCTCGAAGTACCGCTCCTGGCTGTAGAGTTCATCTTCGATTTGGTGAATAATGCCGTTCAGCCGGTCCTTCGGTGCCACGTATAGATTGGCGGGGAAGATGGCGGCTGTTTTTAGGCCTTCAATTCGTTTGCCGCTGTCGATGTCAATCCGTTCGATGGTCTCGATTTCGTCGCCAAAAAAGACGATGCGGAAACCGTGTTCGGCGTAGGGCAGGTTAATGTCGACGGTATCGCCCCGAACCCGGAAGGTGGCGCGGTTGAACTCTACTTCCGTCCGGCTGTAAAGGCTGTCGACCAGGTCATAAAGCAGGCCATTACGGCTTTTGGTTTGTCCGGCCTCGAGGCGGATGATGCCCGATTTATAATCGTCGGGATTGCCCATGCCGTAGATGCAGCTGACGGAGGCGACGATGATGATGTCGCGTCGGCCAGTCAGTAAGTTAGAGGTTGCCCGCAGCCGGAGTTTATCCACCTCCTCATTGATCATCAGGTCTTTCTCGATGTACGTGTCAGAGGAGGAAAGATAGGCTTCCGGTTGGTAGTAATCGTAGTAACTCACGAAGTACTCTACGGCGTTATTGGGGAAGAATTCCTTGAACTCGCCGTAGAGCTGTGCGGTCAGTGTTTTATTGTGGGTCAGGATCAGCGTCGGGCGGTTCAGCCGGGCGATGGTGTTGGCCATCGTGAACGTTTTTCCCGAGCCGGTGACACCCAATAATACTTGTCCGCGCTCTCCCAGCTCAACGTTACTTACCAGTTCTTCAATGGCTTGTGGCTGGTCGCCGGTTGGGGAGAAGGGGGAGACTAGTTCGAAGGACATATGGTGGTTTGTTGGAGGAGTGTGCGAAGATAACGTTTTTGTTGGGATTTGGGTCGGGGAGAATTGGTGTGAAATTTTACCACTAAGGCATTAAGAAAAGGCGGACGGCAAAGAATACATTTTGGAGAAGTTCGCAAAACAAAGCAAACAACCAATACGAGCGGAGCGAGCTTCCGAGTGCGGTAGCCCTATAAATCTACCTTCTATCATATCTATCCATCTAAGCAAAGGCGCGGCCGCAGGTGCAAGGAAAGGTGGAGGGCTTGCAGCCCGACGATGCGCCGCTGGCGCATTTAACACGTCGTTAATGAGCTGCAAAACACCCTGTTGCTTATCATTTGACCCGTTGGATTCCGTTAGCTTACCTGAGCTATCCTTAATAACTATTATTTTCCTTTGCCCTATGTCGACCAGAAAGTGGCTCCTGATAACTGTATTGTTGCTATTCCTGGCGACGGTCTCCTGCTATCTGATCCCAACGCTGCGGTTTGATATGGAGCAAATGTTCTTCCGGATCACAACGAATGACCAACCGGTAACCACGGAGGAAGACATTGATCAGATCCTGAGCAAGTTTGCGGTAATTGACCAGGCGGATCTGCCCACAGATTTTCTGCTCCGTACACAGATTGATGCGCCTGAATTTCGCCAACTCTCCCCCCGGAAGTTCTTCGTTATCCGAAAAAAGGACCTGTACCGTAAGGTGGTGGGGCATCTGCGCATCCATCAGTTGTTTGCGGTAGGAGCACCAGAGCGCAATGGGTTTTACCTTTCTGGCGATCCGCTGTATTGGGGTGTTGATCCGGACATCCTACATAAACTGTTGGAACTACGTCTACTACTGGAAAGTGAAGGCTTTGATGGAGCGGCTTTCCATTGCAACTACGGCTACCGGCATCCAACATTAAATGCGACAGTAGGCGGAGCCTCCCGCAGCCGGCACATTGCTGGTGACGCCGTCGACCTCGTCATCGAAGACATCAACCAGGACGGCCAGGCCAATACTGCCGATAAAGCCATTGTGCTGGACCTTTGCGAACGCCAGCTGATCGGTAACCTTGGGGGCATCGGTCGGTACCCGGGTACGCAAGTGGTTCACATTGACCTGCGGGGGACGCGGGCGCGGTGGGATAGTTATTGATGAGGTTTTACCGGGGATTTCCGAAAACTAGCGATTATAAACTTTTGAGTAATGCTACAATATTCGTAGTATCACTCAAAAGTTTCTAATTGCCGGAGAAGTAAGAGAGGTGTTGGGCTTTTACAGCTGCGGTTACTGAGAATTGAGTAGGTGCCGGTTTTATTGATTTACTATAAAGTTTTTGCGTTAAGCACCGTTTTTCGATACTTTTAGCGAAAGATTTATAGTAGAATCATAAAATAGAAAAGGCCCTTTGAAACCTGTAGCAGCGGTTGATTGAGCTATCCGGCTGAAGCCGGAGCTACACGTGTAGCCTCGGCTTCAGCCGAGTTGCTCTCAATTACATTTGCTTCACTGTTAACAGACAGATTGGCCTTTTTTGAGAAAATCAATTATCAGCTTGTTGACTTTAACTCCACCTAATGACCACCTATCATTGCGAAACCTGCAACAAAGAGCATAAAATATATAGTGGCCTAGAAATTCCACCACCAGCTATTATTGCCGAAATGCCCAAGGCCAAGAAAGCCGAGCGAATCCATGACTTTGGCGTACTTGTTGTAGTAGACGAGCGCCAGGTTTTTATCAACGGCTACATCTACATATTTTTGGAAGGTAAGGACGATCCTTTCTTCTCTTGGCACGGATGGGCGGAATTAGATCGACTAGACTTACTTGGTAAACGCAAGCGCCTGCAAGAGGGAGAACCAATTACCGTCAAGGGTGAATTCCCAGGCATTCCTATGTTGTACCATTCAACTGATTCGCTCGATTGTACCGTAACAATATTTCCTGACGTAGAAACACCACCTGATATTGTGGTGACTCAGCCGAGTCAACTTCAGAAAGATCAAGCAAAACCGATTTCGCTTGATAGGATGAAAGAAATTATGAACCAGCTGCATCATGCCGGTGACTACTCAGGGAAACGGGAGGAATTTGAAGAACCCTTTGCGCTTCGTCTTAACCAGCTTCTGGACGAGATGACGACGACTTATATCGATAAAGGAGAGGATTATTGCATCAATCTGAATGGCAAACATGCCACGTCGTTTCAGTTGGTTAGCAGTGGGGTATTGGAAGGAGCTTCAGATCAGGGTCAGGGATTTGGATTACACCTTCCCTTCGATCCATCAGACCGAGAGATGGTCCTCCAGCAACAACGCTTTCTGTCTTTACCTGTATCAAAAGACTTTACTTGTCACGAGTGGGACGGTATCCCCACTTACCAACTCGACGTTGGAGATAAACGTAAACGGCTATTAGAGCTAGTGCTTTGTCAGGTCGATTCTGTCGCATTAAATGCTGGTGAATTTTGCCTGCTGGCAAGGCGCTTGAACCGGAATTTAGCCGTAGCTAAATGAGGATTCAAGCAACGCAGCCAGCGGGTAAAAGACGCCGCAGTTA
>JBGCFZ010000236.1:0-6706 GCA_045110355.1 Lewinella sp.
CTTCCTGGCGTTCTTCGCCCAGGGCGGCCGCACGTTGGTTTCGGGTCAGCAGGCTCAGCCCGCCGTTGGCGGAGAAGAAGAGTTTCCCGCCGAAGAATTCTTTTCGGGTGCTCAACCCCAGCACCGTATTATCCTTCGGCAGGTTACTACCAAGGTAGCTGGTATCAATTGGTAACGAAGTAATGTCATCTGATGCTTGCAGGTAGATCAGGTCCACGAAGTTCCGGTAATCCCCAACGCCCAGGCGGACGGAGTATCCCTCCCGCTGGTATTCAAAGTCGGCCGCCAGTCCCTCATCAAAGCGCCGGATTCGGGCGCGCTGAAACCGTCCGTACATCGCCGAAAGTCGCAATTTACCCGGCCGTAGGTCCGCCCCGGCCCCAAAGAAGGTCGCACCGTTCAGTACGAAGGGAGAAAACGTCAGGTTACGGTGCCCCAGGTGGACCGTCGCCCATTTGTAGGTTGGGCTGATCCCGAAACGGTTGAAAGGGTTATTAAGGGAACTGCCCTGGTCATTCAATACGGCAGAGAGTGGGATGGTGAATTGACCTGCCCTGGCCGTAAGATTGGCATTCAGGCTGTAGCCGGCCGGAGGCCGGCGATTGGGAATGCCGGTGGCCGCGTAAAAAAAGCTGCCAGCAGAAATCCCCCCCGTAAGCTTTAAGCCAGGTTTAGAGGCCGCAGCCTCTTGTGCCGTTAAGGAGAAGGAAACCAAGAGGCAAAGGAGAAAAATAAAACGAAACATGGTGGTGGTGCTGAATGGGATTATTTAATCGTGTACGTTTCGCTGGGAGCAAAGGCGCGGCCATCAGCGCTTTGGCGGACCAGGAAGTAGCTGGTACCCGCCGGGGCTAAATCCGAAAACTGGGTAGTGGCCGTTGTTCCAGCAAGGCTGGCTTTTTCATTATCCTTTTGCCGGTAGACAAAGTATTCGGCCATGTCTTCGTCCGTAGGTTGCCACTGTAAAAGGATACGCCCCTCGGCAAAAGCCCGGTGGGTAATGGAGCGAATACCACTAGTAAGCGATTCGCTTGGCTGCAATACCGTCACGCTACGGGTGGCCGACCAGCCACTTTTATTTCCCGCCGCGTCTTCTGCTTGCAGGCGGAAGGTGTGCGTGCCGGTGGTTTGCTCCGTTAGCAGCAATTGCCGTTTTGCCGCCGGCAGGCGGCGCACTTCGGTGAAGTTATTTTCCCCGTCGGTGGCCACCTCGATGGCTATCGTAGCGACCTCCTCGGGCAGGGCCAGGCGCCAGCCCAGGCCAATGCTGTCCTTCACACTCCTCAAGCCCGTAATGACCGGTGCAGCGGGTGGCACATTATCGGGCAATACCACGCTGATGACTTCCCCGAAGGCGCTTTCGTTGCCGATCCAGTCATAGGCACTGAGTTGGTATTCGATGGTCCCGCCGTTAAGCCGGTGCTGAAGGGTATCGTAAGTTTCGTTTTTTACCGGCGCGTAACGCATGATTTCCGTCCAACGGTCACTGCCGCCGGTGCGGGTACGCAGGCGGTAGCCGACGTTTTTTTCGGTCAATGGCTGCCAGCTTAAGGTGACAATGCCGTTGACCAGATCCGCTCGAAAGCCCTGGGGAACGGCCGGTGGGACAATGTCTGGTCGTAGTGCAAAAACAGGGCCAGTCCTGACCGTATTTCCGGCAGCATCCGCCATCTCAACCCGATAGAAACCACGGTTTTGTTCTGCGGCCCATTGGTGTTTAAAGGTGGTCGTTCCTACGGGAATTTCGGCCAATTCTTCATAACCACCCTCCTGCGTTGCCGCAAATAGCAGGCGCTGGCTGGTGGGGCGTTCTCCTTCCGGATTGTCCCACCGCAGTTGTACTTCACTCGTCGTCGCGTTTACTACGGCGGGATACACAACGGGCAGGGCCAGTGGGATCAAGTCTTTCCCAATGATGGTGCTTGCGGGACAAGGGGCGCCCACTTCTCCAAAATGATCGACGGGGACAAGTTGGTAAGCATAAGTTTTGCCGTCGGCAGGCAGTGTGTCCAGTATCGTCACCTCGTGGCGTTGGTCTGCGGGGGCCGCCGGGCCGGGATCGCGGTAGGCGATCAGTTCATCTCCGAAGCGTTTTGCGGAGCCACCGGCCACGGATTTCAGGAGGTAGTAACCGGCCAATTGTTCGTTGTTTGGCCAACTCAGGGTGATGAACTGGTCGTTATTTTCCGGCGTGATTCTCAGGGCGCTACACGCGGGTACAAGGGAGGTTGTTGGAGCAGGGGAAGTAGCCAGCACCGCTCCTCCGGCATCCAGCAGGCGGTAACTGCTGGCAGCCGGGTTGTTTTCGTCTTTGGCCCACAGGCCGGAGGCCTGTAAACCCGCCCGGTCTTCCGCCAGCCGACGATAGATGGTAGTGAGTAAACGACCTCCTTCTACCTTGCGTACGGCCTCCTCACTTGGAAAAAGTACAAAGCGATAAAGGTACCTTTCCCCCTGGCTGATGTCCTGACCTTTGACCTCCTCCGGGCGCTGATACGATGCCCGGAGAGGAGTAGGTGTCACCTGCCGCCAAGTGCCGTCAGCACCAGTAGCTTCAATAGTGAAGCCTGATTGCAACCCGCTACGCAATGCCATAAGGTTGTTGGCCCAGACAAGCAGTTCGGTGCCCGAAGCCGTAGCCTTGGTCTCGAGGTTAAAGTCCTGAGCGGACAGCCCCGCCATAAGGGCGAAGAAAAAGAGTAAAAAGCGTATACGAATATTCATGATGAAACGATGTTGGATGCCGCGCGCCTGCGGCGCGGAAATAAAAAACCTTGCTACTTGAAAAAATGTCTTTGCACCTGCGACCGCGCCCTAATCTGCATCAAAATCGCAGTAAGTCCCCAGCGTAGGACGGATCGGATCAAAGCCGGGCAAATCAAGTTCGATGCCCAAGCCAGAAGGGTCATAGAAGTAAGCAAACAGGCTGATGTCGAAATCAAAACCGATGCTCGTCCAGTCGTCACAGCTGCCTAGTTCGTACTTGTCGCAGTCATCATACCAGGCCAGTTGTAAACCGCCCTTAAAGCCGGCTTTGGCCGCAGTGAAAAAATGATCACCCGCACCACAGTTACTGTTTCCGTAGCCAAGGAAACCATTGGCATACCACCCCAGGTACCCGCCGAATCGGATGCGATCGTTGCCTGTTCCAGGTATCCGGAATTCGTGATTGAACCCTGTTTTGTTCCCCAAACCCCAAGCAACTGCCGGCCCCAATTCATTTCCAGGAATGGCGTTTCCGGTGACGAAATAGGCCTCCATTTTGGTCTCCCACAAATCATAGGTTTTGCCAAAGAGGTGCATCCGGGGGGTGAACTTCAGGTGTACCGCATCCCCGTACTCGCCAATTTTAAAGTGCCAGTTTTCGTTCCCTCCAAAAGAGAAATCGATGGCACTATCGTGCTCACCGTGGATCATGTCCAGCGGCCCGATGCCAATCTTATAGCCCAGGTTACCGTATAGGGCTCCAGCTTCCAGATCCCAGACGATCTGTCCGTTTACCGCAATCGCCGCATCTGGGCTTGCTTCGGTAGCCCTGTCCCAAAACCGGGCGCTGAAGGTATTCTCCTCCATGAAATGAGCTTGTGCCGACAGTGTAATGTTGGACAAATTCCCCGCCAGAAAATCAAAACCCAGTCCAAAGCGGCCGTTCAACAGCTTCTTGCTCCCGATAGTATGCATTAGTACGTTGAGGTCCAATCCGTAGGATTCCTGTCCATCCGAGCGCGGCACATAACGGTAGTCCTGCAAGGGCAGTCGCGTACCCTGGTAAGTAGGCGGCAAGTCCGATTTCCGCATATTATAATAAATGCCACCACCAAAGCCACCGATGTCAAAACCGGGTATTCCGGACGGGATGGTACCGAATGACGGCAGGTCAACATTAGCCTGCATACCCCAGTAATTTCTCCCCCGGTTCGTTTTCCCAAACTGTGCGATGACGGTAAAGCCGCCGTCTCCCAGCAGCCCCATGCTACCGCCAAACTCCCCCCGAAAGCCATAAGCTCCGTTTCCGTCGTCTTCCCAGTTGACGGTGCCACCATCGTAGTCCATCACGTCGGCTCCGCCGGCGTGGCCAGGCGGCAGCGTCACCGCATCAAGTCCACTGTTTTCGTAGCGGTATCCATCCAGCAAGCGGCCTTCCCCCGTTAAGGTCAGGGTCGTGCTGGCGGCAATACCTTCATCGGTTCCGCCAAGCTCAAAATCGTAATCAATGAGCAAGTGCTTCCGCCCCCGTTCTCCGTGAACGACAGACACCTCTCCCGGCTGAATTGGATAGCCGCCCACCAGGTTCTCCCCCGGAGCTACCGCCAAATGGCCAAAGGAAAACCCTTCCCCGTCGGCCTCCGACTGATTAGACAGCTCTAAGTCCTGAAATTGCAGCTTCGGGATACTTACTTCGCCAACCGCTCCGTAGTCGCCTTCCAGGGTTAGTGTACCATTTAGCCGCAGGTTGATGTCTGCCGACTGGTGATGCCCCTGGCCTGACAAGCGGATGGCCAGTTCCGAATTTTCGTTGAGTAAGGCTTTAGCTTTCCACAGTGGCAAGGTTACTCGTCGGCCATTCGTTGCGAGTTCGGCCGAAATGTCCATTCCGCGGGAAGACGGGGCCAAGGCTCCGGTAAAACGCAAGCCTTCCTCCAGTAACTTCGGCAAAAGGCGGCCACGGATATTCCCTTCAACAAAGGCGTCTCCCTCCAATGCCAGAAAATAACCATCAAGCTGGGTTTCCCAGCCGGCCAGGAGGAAGGTTCGGTCATTGAGGTCAGCATCCGTAGGAATTTCCACTTCCTCATCGGCAGATTGGTTCAAGCCAAGATCAATGATATTGAGATCAAGTGAAGGGTTCAGGTTTAAACCGAGGTCGATGCCCGAAGACAGTGGTGCCGTGTTTACATCGCGGACCCTGCGGGCCGTTGCGCCCGACATGCCTTCACTGTCGATGACAAAGTTTTCCACGCGCCGGACGATCCGCTCCCCCGTGGCTTCATCCGTGAGTGCGGGTGGCAAGGTCATCGACAGCGTTGGCATGGCCAGTCCTCGCCAGCGAAGTCCGCCACCAAATATTTGACTGCTCCCACGAGGGAATTCCATTCCTACGGGGTTTGCCGTGAAGCTGTGGTCCAGGATTAAGGAGTCCGGCGCCAACGGGTGGCCGGGCATGCTGATGTGCACGAAGGGTTCGGTGCTGAAGGTGGCGGTTGTTCCGTTAGGGCTCCGCTTGGTGAGGCGGACCATGAAGTCGTTGGGGCTGCTCACCCGGTCATTCAAAAAACCACCAATCACGATGGGTTGGCCCTGCTCATTACGCAGGCTATTCCGGGAACTACTTTTTGCCTCACCTACTAATTGATAGCCGGTGGTTCCTTCACAGTCGTAGAACAACTTCGTAGCATCTTCTCCCGGGTATAATCGGAACTGATAAGCCTGGCTTTGCTGGAAGCTAACTTCCTCAATCAATGGCAGCGTGCCTTCGCCGTTCCGATACACCAAGCCTGCATTAGTGAAGTCTGCATTCCCTGCCCCGAAGATCAGCCAGTCGGCAGCTCCGGAGGTTCCCTGGGTAAAATAATCCAGGTGTACGACCTTGGCTTTGGTGCTTTGCGGGCTGATGGTCAGTGCCGTTAGCAGTAGGCCATTGTCCAACCGAAGCGGCAGGCGTTGGTCAGGCCGTTGCTCAGAAAAAATACGCCCTTGCTCCTGCATAAAGCTTCGGTTCAAGCCGTCATTAGTCAGTGGCGTTCGGGCATTGCGCCACCCCCGGGGCAGCGCTGAACCTTCCCGATGTTGACCTTCGAACTGACCGGCAATCACTTCTCCAAATTTGTTAACCGTCAGGTTATTGAATTGCAATTCGATGGCTGGCAGTTGCTCGGTTGGCAAGGTGGTAGCCACGCCGTTATAAGCACCACCATTAGCTGGCCTGACACTATTGACGTCGAGCAACAAATCCTGCATCCGGATGCGCTGCCCAACGGCAAGGTCTTTGTTATTGCGGACTTGTGGGCCACGCGTCAGAAAGCGCGCGCCGCAGTCTTTTTGCACTATTTCCAGCGGAGAACTGTTACCCGTACCTCCATCGTCAACAACCTCAAAGTATAGCCACTCGGAGTAGCCACCATCCGCTACGTTTGCGTCTTCGGAAGTAGCCCTCACGATTGCGGCATACTCCCCCAGTTCCACAAAGTCGTCCATTTTCCCGGTTTCCCACAGGTAGCCGGTGCCATTGTCTGATTCGTTGACGATCAGGTAATTTTCAGGATCGGCCTGGGCATCCGCCAGGGTGCCGTTCTCCGGGATGTGGTACACGAACAGTTCATAATCTACGGCTACCAAGCCGTTGTCGATTCGCGTCCACCCGAAGGAGACGTTGCCATCTTCCGTCGTATTAATAAAACGTTCCGTGGGGGCAACCCAGGCGGGTGCCTGCAGAGTCGCTAACTGGTAACGAAAGGTAACGACGTCACTTCTTCCTTCGTTCCGGATGACGACGGCTCCGTCTTCATCGTAGGCGATTATCTGTACTGCATAGGTTTCGTCTTCTTTCAGTGGTGGGAAGGTTGGCCCATAAAAGAGAAAAGGGACCAACGTTTCGTCTTCATACCACAGCAGAGCATCATCCGCTACGGCATCGTAGGGGTTTACGCCTGAGGGGACCTGTGCCAGTCGGAAACGATAGGCGATGGGGACCGTGGCGCCGGCGACG
>JBGCFZ010000237.1:0-3607 GCA_045110355.1 Lewinella sp.
GATCTTTTTCCGGCGTCATCCAAAAGGGATAGGCAGTGAGCACGCCACCGCCGTTTTCTGCCATTTTTCGGGCCGTCTTTTGGTGGGCCTGCGGATAAATCCGATCAAAGCCACTACCCATCACCGCCAGGGTGGGGAGCCCAACCTGCAGGCAGCGGCGGTGTGCATAAACGTCGACACCGTAGGCCAGGCCACTTACGATCAGGGGGCTGAAATCCGTCAGTGGGTCCAGTAAACGATCCACCTGCCGGGCACCGTTAGAACTCATTTCCCGGGTGCCGACTACGCCGACCGTCCGGGGGTTATTAAGATCAGCCTCTCCGAAATAGTAAAGGATGGGGGCAGCCCCGGTGAAGGGTTGCAGGCGGGTAGGGTAATCGTCGTCGAGGCAGCAGAGCAGCTGCAGGCCGTAACGATCAGCGTGTTCGAGAATGGCTTCGGCTTCGCGGAGGTGGCGTTCGTTGGCGGCGGCGAAGCCGGCCGCTATGCGTTCGGCAATGCCGTCTACCGCACACAGCTCCTGCGTCCGCGCCCGTAAAACTTCGGAGGCTTCGCCAAAGTGATGAACAAGCGCACGAAACAGCTTAGGCCCAATGTTTGGCACACGGCTCAGGGCGACCCGGGAGTACATATCCGGATGCATAGTATAGAGAATCAAAGATGTGAAAAACGTCGCGAATGGGAAGGGCGGACAACCGCGGGGAAAGAATTGATAAATGCGCGACGAAGGCAAATGTAGGAAAAAGCAACTAAAAGTTTTAATTTATGTGCAAATGATATTTATCATTCTGTCAGAATACTTTGATCCATAGCGAAGGATATGGTTATATTTGCTGTCTGTTAGTTAAACAGGCCCTTGTGCCCTTTTAGTTTTTTGAACGTCTACAGTTTAGTCTTTCCAACAGAATCGTAATCTCTTCCATGTACACCTCTTTAATTCGAACCTTCCCTTTTGTTCTCTTGTGCGCGATATTCGCTTCAGGATGCGTTCGTGATGCGGCGGTGTCAACCTCCGACACTGAATTAGAGCGGACGTTGATCCGACTCAGCGAAACCGGCAGCCTGGATGAATATATTTTGCCCGACGTAAGTAACCTGGCTGGTATTCCGGCAGGCATCGGCAACCCGCTTACAGAAGATAAAGTAGAACTGGGCAAACTGCTCTTTCACGAAACCGCTTTGGGGCGAGATGCCATCGACCCTACGATGATCCGGACCTTCTCGTGTGCTACCTGCCACGTGGCCGACGCGGCCTTTACGGCTGGTGCTGCACAGGGCTTGGCCGATGGCGCTGAAGGCTTTGGCAACGCCGGTAGTGGCCGGATGATGTCCAGCCTTTATGAAGAAGACGATGTCGATGCCCAGGGCGCTCGCCCGCTTTCAATGCTGGGGGTGGCCTACGTAACCAACTCCATGTGGGCTGGCCGCTTTGGTTCCCAGGGCGCCAACGCCGAAGTAGAAGAAGTTTGGGGCGTGTTTGATCCTTCTACGGAAGTCAACCACCTGGGCCTAAATGGCCTTGAAAGTCAGAACATCGAAGGGACCATCACGCATCGTATGAGTACCGATGCCTACCTGCTTGATACACTGGGCTACCGGCGGTTCTTCGACCGGGCCTTTCCCGATTTTGAAGGCGAAGCACGCTACGGCCGCGTTGCCATGAGCTTTGCACTGTCGGCTTACATTCGTACCCTGTTGCCCAACCAGGCTCCCTGGCAGCAATGGCTGCGCGGTGACAAAGAAGCACTGACCGAGACACAGAAGTCGGGCGCCATGCTCTTCTTCGGGAAAGCTGGCTGCTACCGGTGTCATAATGGTCCGGCCCTGAACGGGAACACATTTGAGGCCATTGGCGTCAATGATCTTTGTGATATTCCGGGAGCCATTCGTACCGGGATCGACGATACCAGAAATTTAGGCCGGGGAGATTTTACCCGACGTGCCGAAGACATGTTTAAGTTCAAGGTGCCACAGGTATACAACACTAAAGACATGCCCTTCTTCTTTCACGGCAGCAGTAAGACGTCGATACGGGAAGTCATTGAATACAAAAACGCAGGTGTACCGGAAAGTGACCGCGTACCTCGTGCCAATATCTCTGACTTTTTCCACCCGCTTAACCTTACGGATACCGAGATCAACGAGCTTACGGAGTTCCTGGCCGAAGGACTCTATGACCCGAACCTGAACCGCTACGTACCAGATGAGGTCCTTTCCGGAAATTGCTTCCCGAACAGTGATCCGCAGAGTAAGTTGGACATGGGCTGCGAGTAGAGAATGGGGGAATAAGTGAATGGGGAGTAAATCAAATTGTTGCAGAAGGCGGTAGCCGCTACGAGCGTTAGAGCAATCGTAAGAACCCCACTCCCAACCGTGCGCTACGCGGCTGTCTGCGGCGGTTAACACAGGTAAGGTCTATTAACCCCAACCGGGAACCAAAACCAGCTTCCTTCCGTTCGGATCAGTAAGTGGCCGACACAATCCAACATACTACCGTAAATCCTGCCCTTATTGCGCAGGGGACCGCCTGGTTTAAGCAACAGGGGTGGAAGCCTTTTCCCTTCCAGTACGCTACCTGGGAGGCTTACCTGTCTGGTCAAAACGGCCTGGTGAATGCACCGACAGGAAGTGGAAAGACGTATTCTCTGATCATCCCGATCTTATTGGAGTATTTGGCGGAACAGCAGCTTCAGGGCGCGGCCGCAGGTGCAAAGGAAGGTAAAAACAGCAAGGGGCTGCGGGCCATCTGGATCACGCCCATCCGGGCGTTGACTCGGGAAATCCAGCAGTCGGCCCAGCGGGCCATCGACGAAATGGGCGTACCCTGGTCGGTCGGTATACGCTCCGGAGATACCTCCACGAGCGAGCGCACCAAACAGCGGAAAAACCCACCACAGATCCTGATCACCACGCCCGAAAGCCTCCACCTGCTGCTGGCCAGCAAAGGCTACGAAAAATTCTTTGGGAACCTCCGGGTCCTGGTGGCCGATGAGTGGCACGAACTCGTAGGCACCAAACGAGGTGTACTGCTCGAATTGGCCCTCAGTCGGCTACGGACCCTTCGCCAGGGCGACCTGAAAACCTGGGGTATTTCCGCTACGATCGGGAATATGGAGGAGGCGATGCAGGTGCTGCAGGGGACACAGTATGATAGCCGCCCGACGGACCTCGTAGGCTCCACTCCGTTACGTACGAGTATCCGTCCGACGGCCCCCGTCATCATCCGTGCCAACACCAAAAAGGAAACGGAGCTCATCACCGTCCTGCCCGATAAGATCGAAACCTTCCCCTGGGCGGGCCACCTTGGCATTAAGCTGCTGGACAAAGTCCTGCCAATCATCAACGCCTCCGGGTCGACCCTCATTTTTACCAACACCCGCGCCCAGTGCGAAATCTGGTATCAGCGCATCCTGGCCGCCGACCCCGACCTGAGCGGTGCCATCGCCATGCACCACGGCAGCATCGACCGCAAACTGCGCGACTGGGTGGAGAACGCCCTGCACGAGGGAACACTAAAAGCGGTAGTTTGTACCTCCAGCCTGGATCTTGGAGTAGATTTTCGGCCGGTGGAAACCATCGTCCAGATTGGCAGCCCAAAGGGCGTCGC
>JBGCFZ010000238.1:0-12603 GCA_045110355.1 Lewinella sp.
ACTCCGTAGTTTACGTTCGCGTCATCAAAGGTGACGGGAAGGTCCATTTGGTCTCCGTCTGGAGCAGGAACATCGATCTGCACGAGCTCATCCCAGTAAAAAGTAATGGGATCTGTGTTGGTATTGACGTTGAAGTTCATAAACACAACAACAAAGTCAAAGGCGTTGTCGCCTTCGGTCAGGAAGTCAAAAGTTAGCTCCTGCCAGCTGTTGGCAGCACCGGTAAAGGTGGCCGCACGTTCAATGTCCCCTGAGGTGGTGGACCCCTCAAACTTGAGGAGAACCGGCGCATTCTCGATGGGAGACCACACCTTCATGGTAAAAGATTTACCGGCAGCCAGATCAATGTTCTGGGTGATCTTGATACCCGCAAAGTTCTGCGCAATCGGAAGTACGTTCTGCACAACGGTCGCGCTGGTGTTGGGTTCAGACATATCGGGATTGGGAATGATAGTCGATATCGAATTGCCGAAATCCTCGAAGGTGGGCGCAGCCCCTTCGAAGTCTAAGAGGGTGGTTTGTGCCATGGCCGTTACGGACAGTAACAGCAGGAGTAAAATGGTATGACATGATCGCATGAAAAATAGTTTTTATGATTTAAAGAGCTGTAAAAAGTATGTAGTATAAGTGTATAAAGCAGCCGTAATCATTAATGTTTACTAATTTTTACGGCGAGGGTTACCCTTTCAAGAGTGTTTACTTGTGGCTTGACGACGTTGGAATAGATTATTGGTACACCCGTACATAATCTACCTCCATGGTCGACTCTACAAAGCCAGCATCAATATCTCCACCGAAATTACCCCCCATCGCGACGTTGAAGATCAGGAAGAAGTCGCTGTTAAAAGGTAAGGCGCCACTGTTGGCAAAGGTGTGGTAGAGTTCGTCGTCCACAAAAAATCGGATGGTCTCCGGAGACCAGACAGCGGAGAACTTGTGGAACTCCGTTGAGATTCCAGGAACGTCTATTCCACGGCTAACGCCGTCACCACCGGAATTGCCCGGAAAGTGCAGGGTAGAGAACAACTCGTCCTGCCGGTTGCCCACGTGCTCCATAATGTCAATCTCTCCACATCCGGGCCAGGTGTTGGTGGCATAATCTTCGCCGAGCATCCATAGCGCAGGCCAGGTGCCACCACCCGTAGGTAACTTGGCGCTGATGTCAATCCGGCCATAGGTGAATTCAAACTTATTTTCCGTGAGCAGTCGAGCAGAAGTAAAATCTGCACCGCCAAAAGCTTCCCGCTTTGCCGTAATCTTAAGCACCCCGTCTTCCACTCGGACATTGTCAGCACGATCAGTGTAGTACTGAGATTCTCCGTTGCCCCAGCCATTGTTGCCTCGGCCAATATTGTAGCCCCACTTGGTGGGGTCCGGTGCACCAACAGCATTGAATTCATCGGCCCATACGAGGTTATCGTAGTCGACATCGTTACCGCCCTGTACAGGCTTGGTTGAGCTGAAGATGTGGTACCAGGCCAGGCCATTATTATTGCCTTGAACCGCACGAACCACCAAGCGATTCTCCGTTACAGATATAAGCTCGTAGGTAGTTGCTCCAATGTAGTAACTCATGAAGCCGCCATCGGTAAACACCAGGTTGGTACCCCGCGTCTGGCCGGGTACGTCGTTGTCTACAACGAAACTTTCAGCCGGAGCAAGTTGCACCAGTTGAGGCGTACTGACCGGAGTAAAGTCATAACAGAAGTCAAAGCCGGCAGAACCACCCGCAACACTTTCGTAGCCTGCATTGAAGTAGGTCTGACCGAAGTTGTTCAATTGGTAGAAAAGCGCGCCTCCTTCTAGAGAGAAGATGAGTTCATCCTGATACAGACAAAGGCTTTCATCGGCGCCATCCTTCTCGAAGGGAATAGCCTGATAATAATTAGCGTAGAAGTTAAGCTCGGAGTTGTCGTCATTCTGCCCTACACCAAGATGGCCCGGTTCATCAGCCGCCCAATACCAGGTCTTGCTGCCGTCTCCGGTCAGAAAACTCAATACCTCGGGGTCGCTGAAGGTACTCTCGACTTCTACTTCCGTTGTCATCGTAGTGCTTACCCCGGCAGTTCCGGAGGCTACTACGGTTACGCCGTAAGTATTCACGCCAACCTGGTTGAAGCGCTTGGTTAACTGGCCAGAAGGAGCACTTTCCTCACTGCCATCGCTGAAAATGAAACGGTAAGTAATGGCGTTTTCAGCCGAGGCGGTGAATACCACCTGGCCGCTGCCATCACCAAAGGGAGCATCGGTAGTTTGTCCGATAATATTGGCGTCAAGACTAAGGTTCTGAGGGGAGGTAATGTCGCCGAAAGCGTACTCTTCCTGTTCGCAGGTAAAGCAGAGCAGGGCTAAAGTTGTGAGGAGAAGAATTCGTTTCATGGTTAGTTATTTACCTAATGCTTAATATGGCGGGGCCGCAGGTGCGGTGGATAGTTTTAATGAGCAGAGGAAGAGCATCCTCCTCCGGATGTAATTTTACTCCAGTCGGATGTCGTCGAAGTAGTAAACTTCTCCGGTGCCGACAGTACCGAAGTTGCCGAATAGGACCACCCGTTTGATGTTGGGGAATGCCTCGATACCGGAGAAATCATAGGTCAGTTCCTCCCATTGGTTAGCTCCCGTGGTAGACATAGAAATTTCAATGTTATCGTCAGGGTTGTCGGGGTTCTCCAGTTTGAAAAGGATAGGCGCGTTGGCCACCGGAGACCATACTTTGAGCTTCATAGTTTGCCCGCCACTGAAGTCAACGGGGTCGTCCAGATCGATAAACACACCTCCCCACACTTCACCAGCATTTTTCGTAAGCCCGGCTACGCGGCTACTGGTGTTGATGCCACTAGCATCTGGGTTGTCAACTACCTCCGCTTCTGAAGCGCCAAAGCCCTGAAAGGTGTAACTCGCTTCAGTGCTTTGGAAGTCAAGTGGCAAGGCAATGTCCCCGCCGCCGCCACCGCCGCCGCCTTCGCCGTCAAGGCTAAGATCGTCGAAGTAGAAGGTCTCGTCCATGCCTGCAGTGCCAAAGTCGAAGAAGATCACGATCTTCTCGTAGGGCAGGGTCAGGTCACCTGCCCCGCTGAAATCAAATTCCATCAGGTGCCAGCCATTTGCTACGGTAGTATTAGCCGTTACTTCCACGTTGATGTCTGCATCTTCCGCATCCTCAAGTTTGAGGATAACCGGAATGCCGGCGCGGGGCGACCATACGTTGATGAAGATTTTATTGGAGGACGAGAAGTCAACCGGGCCCTCGAGCGGAAGGAAAGCTCCAGCCCAAACTTCGGAGCCGTTGGATTTGTTGAGCTCTACCACCCGGGCACTCCTATTCCCTTCGGCCACGTCGGGGTTAGCCACCACTCCTGCTCCAGCTCCACCAAAACCGCCCCAGGCGAAGTCGATGCTGGTGTTCTCGAAGTTGAGCGGCAAGATGACCGCGTTGTCACCATTGTTGACGGTTACGGTCTGCGTTTCCTCCAGGGAGGTCTCCATGCCTCCACTAAGTGCGACCACACGAACATCGTAATCTCCCGCTGCTGCGTAGACGTGGCTGATGGTCTCTCCGGCTTGAAATAGGGTAGGGGTTTCACCTGCCATATCTCCGAAGTAAGCGTTGAAACCATCGGCGTTGTCGGCCGAAGCAGATACGTCAATGGATAGTGGGTTGCCCGGTGTTCCGTTGATGCTAAGCACCAGGTTGCGGGGAGGCAAAACGTCAATCGTCAGCGTTTCGGCCATTGTTGCCGTTTGTCCATTGATGCCCGTTGCCACCAGGGTAACGGTGTAAGTCCCTACCGCATAACGATGCGTGGTGGATGCGCCAATTTCGAGGTCTTCAGCCGGGCTGCCGTCACCGTAGTCAATATTGAACAACGTTACGCCTTGTCCACCGGGGGTGATGGTCGCATCGCTGGGGTTGTCCGCATCCAGTACGATGGCCAGGGAAAGCTCGGTGGGTACCGGAGCATTCTCAAGTGCCGGAAGGATCTGTTCGTCGTCACAGGCGGTAAGACCAACGAAGAGGAGGAGCAGGAATATATATTTTGTAGGCATGACCGTAAGGGTTTGCGATAATTTAAAATGGTTGAGGTACAAGCACATACGGTTGTGTTAGTATCCCGGGTTTTGGCTCCAGTTACCGTTACTGAACTGGATCTCCTGGAAGGGAACGGGGAAGAGCTCGTGCTTGCCTGCACTAAAACCTTCTATTGCACCTGCGGCCGCGCCCGTACGAACCAGGTCGAAAAAGCGATGCCCTTCTCCCAGTAACTCAAGCCGACGCTCTTGCAGGATAAAGTCCCGCAGGGCATCTCCGCTTGAGCTGATGTCGTGGTCCATATCTCCGAAAGCACGGCGACGTACCTGGTTGAGGTAATCCCTGGCGAGTTCATCATTGCCCGTCGCATTTAAAGCTTCGGCTGCCAAGAGCAAGACGTCTGCGTACCGAATAGATCGGTAGTTGTTCGGGTTGGTCAGGTTCTGATCACCGATGTTGGAGTCTCCCTTACGTGCAATGTATTTACGGTTGTAATAGCCGGTATGTTCGTTTCCGGTACCAAAGCTGGCGCCGGTTTCAGCCGCCCATGCGTCAATATCTAGGATGGCTACGTCGCGGCGTTGGTCGCCGGGGGCAAAGGCTTCGTAGGCATCTTGGGTAGGTACGTTGAAACTAAACCCACTGTCGTAAATCGGACCAGTATGGTTCCGAATACCGTTGAATCCTACGGCAACGTTTCCTTCGCTGCACTGGAGGCAACCGAAACCGGCACCTTCTGCGTCAGTATACTGAACTTCGAAGACGGAACCGGCACCGTTCTCACCGGTCATCTCAAAGATGTCGGCAAAATCTGCTGGCAGGGTGTACGTTCCTGTATTGATAACCTCTTGCAGGACAGTGGCGGCCTGGGCATACTTTCCTTCGTAAACGTAGGCTTTGCCGAGTAGCGCCTGGGCGGCACCTTTGCTGACCCGTCCGGTCTGCGGTGCTATAGCCGCAAGGTCCGGAATGGCTAATTCCAGATCTGTCTGGATGGAAGCGAAAACCTCCGCTACGGAAGCCCGGGGCAGGCTGGTCTCGTCGCCCAAAGCGAAGCGCTCATCTCCCTTCAAAGGAATCGGCCCGAACCACTTAACCAGTTCGAACTGGTAGTAAGCTCGCAGGAAACGTGCTTCGGCAATGATCTGGGCTTTACCGTCAAAGTCCGTTTTGTCTTTAAATTCGAGTAGGTAACTGGCACGGTTTACGCCCGCAAACATCCAATTCCAGATGGTCTGTAATTCGGAGTTTACGGGGTTGTGGATCATATCGTCCACCTGCTGAATACCAATAACATCGGTAGCACTTTCGCCGCCAGCCAGTGTGTTGTCCGAAGCAATTTCTCCGAGCATCACGTTGAGGTACGTGGCTTGCAGCATATCGTAAGCTGCAATCAGCGCATTCTTATAGTCGGCCTCCGCATTAAAGTAGTTCTCGGAGTCGATGGAATAAACCGGCGTACGGCCGATGAAATCATCTTCACAGGCAGAGGTGCCAATGAGGAGAAGCGCAAGGGTTAAAAAAAGATTTCTTGTATTCATGATCGAGGATATTCCTAGGGTGAGGGCCACCTGGCCCGATCTTGTTATTAAAGACTGAGGTTAGCGCCGAAGAGTACGGTTCTGGCAATGGGGTAGAAACCGTAGTCAATACCACCACCGATAGGAGCACCACTGGAGGCGCCGGGATCAAAGCCTTTGTAATCAGAGAGTGTGAACAGGTTGTTTCCACTTACGTAGAGACGCAAACTGGAATTTCGCTTAGGACCAACCTTGAAGGGGAGGGTATACCCCAGTTGGACGTTTTGTAGGCGGAGGAAGGAAGCGTCTTCGACGAAGAAGTCGGAAAACACACCATTGGATGTAGCTGCCGTAGTAACCCTTGGTACCTCATTGCTGGTGCCGGCACCGGTCCAACGACTAAGGTAGTAATCGAGGCGATTGACATCAGAAAGTGCCCGCTCGTAGTTCCGGACGATGTCTCCTCCAAGTGAAGCGAAGGCAAAGGCGAGGAAGTCAAAGCGTTTTACTTCCAGCTGGAAGTTGAGTCCCATCGTCAGGTCAGCAATCGGATCACCGATGTTGGTACGGTCGTTGGGGTCAATAATCCCGTCCTGATTTACGTCGACGTAGCGAATGTCTCCGGGCTGCGCAGCAGCGCCTAGAGCCAGCTGTGATGGATGCGCTTCGATTTCATCCGCATTCTGGAAAAGGCCGTCGGTCTGGTAACCGAAGAAGTAACCGATGGGTTGGCCAACTTCCATGCGTGAGGGAGCTAACTGACCTACACCAAAAGCACCACCTTCGATAAAGCCTGTACCGTTGTTGACCTCCAGTACCTCATTGTCCAGTGTGGTAATGTTGTAACTCAGGTTGAGTTTTACATTCTTGTTAAAGCGCTGCTGGTAAGTGATCGCCAGTTCAAGGCCTTTGTTCTGGACGGCACCCGCATTCACGGTAGGAGCAGCACCGCCAGGGGCCGAAGTACCTACGATACCGGAGACGGGGATGTTCGATATTAAGAGGTTGTCCCGGGTGTTAATGAAATAGTCTGCCGTTATGTTCAGCTTATAGTCCAGTAGTGCCAGGTCAAAGCCTACGTTAAATTTCTTGGCTTCCTCCCATTGCAAAGAAGGGTTCGGTAGCGCACCGATGGCAGTACCATTTACCAGCGCACCGTCGTATACGTAGGTTGCTTCTCCACTTAAGGTGCCAATGTAGCCGTTGTTGATGATCTGGTCATTGCCCAGAATACCATAACTCACCCGAAACTTCAACAGGTCTATCGGGCCATCTTCTCCGAAGAAAGTCTCATCGGAAGCAATCCAGCCTGCGGTAAAGGAGGGGAATAATGCCGCGCGATTTTCCGGACCAAATTTAGTGGAGGCATCCCGGCGGAGCATGGCGGTCACGAAGTAACGTTCCATAAAATCATACTGCACCCGTCCGAAGTAAGAAAGCCGCCGCTCATCGTAAGAGTAGGAGCCTACGTCGCGGGCACCTTCTGGACTGGTTCCCGTGGCCAGTGAAATGTCAGCAAATTCCCACTCGTTGTTTGGCACGTCGAAGCCAGTAGCAAAGAGCCCGTTGCCTAACTCACGGAATATCGTGGTTCCTACCGTTGCCGTCAGGTTGTGGTTGGTGCTGAAGCGTTTCTGGTAAGTGCCGAAGAGGTCAAAGGAATAGTTGTTGTCGTTGATCCCATTCTGAGAAACGCTGCTACGGGTGACGTCAAATACCTTGCCACCGTAGCTGATCAGCTTGCTGAAGTTGCGTCCTTCACTGTTTGAAGTATTGAAACCCACCCGCCCGGTGAGGGTAAAGCCCTCGAAGGCATTGTAATCAAGGCTAACCTGTCCGTTGAGCTTGTTCAGGTCATAATCATTGAAGGTGTTCTCGATCTGAGCAACCGGATTGATGACCTCGATACCCAGGCCCGGCGTACTTGGCACCAGAGAAAGCTCCCCGTTTTGGTCCCGCAAGGATAAGGTAGGAGGTGCGTTAAGTGCGTTGAAAAGCACCGCTCCGAGGCCGTTTTCACTGAGGGCGTCCCGGTCGATGTTCGTAAAGATGGCGTTTGTCGTCAGTTTGAGACGGTCGCTCAGGTCGACGCCCAAGGAAACACGGGCGGTGTTCCGGGTGAAGTTAGATTTCTCTCTACCGACAATGCCTTCCTGGTTAAGATGAGAGCCACTGATAGAGTAAGTCATGTTCTCGCTTCCGCCAGAAACCGTTACATCATGGCTCACCATTGGAGCAGTCTCGAATACCTGGTCTTGCCAATCGGTGCCAAATCCAAGACCAGTAGCGTCAGGATAGGGGAGTGCCTGGCCTCCACCGGCATAACTTTCGTTGAGCAACAAACCATATTCCGTAGCGTTGAGCAGGTCCAAAGAACGAGAGGTCTCCTGAACACCGAAATAGGTGTTGTAGCTGACCTGAGTTGGCCGGTCTTTATCTCCCGTCTTCGTCGTGACCAGAATTACCCCGTTGGCACCTACGGTACCATAAACTGCGGCCTGGGCATCCTTAAGTACCGTGATGGTGGCAATATCGGTTGGGTTGATGGTACTAAGGTCTCCCTGGTAGCCATCAATGATGACGAGGGGGGCGTTCTGTCCGTTGGTGGAAACACCACGAATACGAATGTTTAACCCGGCACCTGGGGCACCTGATTGAGTTGTTACGTTGACACCGGCAACGGTGCCTTGTAACGCCTGTTCGATTTTTTGTGGCCGAAGCTGATCAATGGTCTCTGCATCTACCGTCGAAATGGCTCCGGTGACGTTGCGTTTCTGCTGGGTGCCATAACCGATAACGACAACCTCTTCGAGTGCCTGAACATCTCCCGACATGGCCAGGTCTAGTGTGCCGGAAGCCGGAACGGCTTGTTCCGTTGGCTCGTAGCCAGTATACGAGAACCTTATTATGCTACCGATTGGAACATTGTCAATGGAATAGTAGCCATCAAAATCGGTAACTGTTCCTAACAATGAAGCATCAGCGTTAGCTTCAGATTGGACAACGATCACACTGGCACCGATCAGACCCTCTCCTGTGGAGGCATCGGTGACGGTTCCCTGTACCGTTATGGCTTGGGCGGTAAGCCCTCCCCATCCTATTAGTAGGGTAAGCAGAAATATAAACTGGCGCATGTGACTTATTAGTTCTGATCCTCAACTGACCATAAGGTGGACAGTAGACAACCACCAAGTTTATCGGTATGGTTGCAGAACAAAGTTATTCTCAGGAGGTGCATAAACCCGCATATTTCGCCCCTACAAAAACTACACATGGTGCAACTATACAGTACGATATGGGCTTAAAACCCGCCGTCATTGCATTCGATTGCACTTTTCTGTATAGTGGCCAGGCAGGTGGAAAGTTACCTTGTATTGGTAATGTTGTGGTTGATTTAAGAAAACTAGATTTCCATTATGTAAACAACTAGCTTGTCTTTTGCGTCCAGATTCATCTTTTTACGCAGCCGGTACCGCTTTACTTCAACACTTCGGGGAGAAATATTGAGCATCGGGGCAATTTCTTTTGAGGACAGGTTTAACCGGAGGTAGGCACAGAGTTTTAAATCATTAGGGGTCAACTCCGGATGAAGATCTTTGATCTTTTTGAAAAAGTCCCGGTCAGCGTTCTCAAATGCATCCTTGAAAAGGTTCCACGTTTCGACTTCATCGATGTTTCGGTCGATGGTTTTAATCACTTCTCGGATGCGTTGTTGTGGGTCTTGCTTCTCCAGGAGGTTGTCCTTGATTTGTTGAAGTAATTCATTCTTCTTAACGAGGCTCATCGTCGATATGGCCATCTCCCGGTTCTTATTGTCAATATCCTGCTGCAGCCGTTGGTTATTGATGCGTATCATTTCCAATTCTGTCTCCCTTTCCCGGGCGGCAATCCGTCGGTCTGTTTCGACCTTTAAGGCGGTTTGTTTACGCCGGTAATAGCGCGTATAGCTCCGGTGCAGCAAGTGAATCACCAAGCCCGCCAAAAGGAAATAAAGCGCCAATGCCCAGTAAGAAGCATACCAGGGCCTGAGCACCTCGAAGGAGTAAACAATGGTATTCTCAGACTGCTGTGTCCCAAGAAGAGAACGTGCTTCGAGGGTATATTCTCCGTAAAGCAGGCCAGGGAAGCTAAGTGAAGAAACAGTGGACCAATCACTCCATTCGTCCGAAAGGCCAATCAAGCGGTGCTGAAATCGGGGGATGAAATATTTTTCAAAGGACGGGACAGTCAATTCCATTAATACACTATGATCCTTGAAGGGAATCTCCCCTACGTCCTCCAACGAAAGGTAAATCGGGCTGCCAGCGGCGGGTAGCGCCTTAGCTGCGGTGAGGTGAAGGCGGTGTTGGTGCTGAGGTACTGCAGAGAGCGCCAGTAACAAATACCCGTCGGCGGTACCAATGAGCAGGGTGTCTCCACCGACCGAAGAAATATTTTCATAGCCGGATTTAGTGTCAATGAGCCGGGCAGGAACGGGGACGGTCTGTCGCTGTAGCTCCTCACTTAAGGCTCCCCGGTGAAAATAACTGAGGCTCTCGCTGGTGAAGAACCAAAGCCGGTCATCTTCCATCGTCATGCGGCCGGAAGTGTATTCCGATCTGGCAACAGATTCGCTCAAAGCATCAGCACGCTTAAAGCCCTGATCGAAATCAACCAGTGTAAATATTCCCTCCCTAGAAAAGTAAATTACCTTTTCCTGAAAGCGTGCCAGTCCGGCATTTTTGCCTTTTCGTGGCATATCGTACAGCTTAAGGCTGGTAACTGTACGATAATCATCGTCGAATTTTAGGCCATAAACCCCACGGTATTCATGGCTGATGTAGGCCACTGATTCTGACTTCACAGCAATAAATCTCGCGGAGTAATCAAACCCTTCAACATTGTTTCTGTGTACCCACTTCCCGTCTTTGAATTCCAGTACGGAAAGACCAAAGTAATTACCCTGTAAAAGTAGGTCCGGCCTTTCGGGGACAGACTCAAAACGCCAGGTACCACCGTTCCCGGATGATATGAGGCTCGTCCGGGTACCGTCGACAAGAAATGTTCCCTGATCATGGCCGCAGAAAAGACTTCCCCGAAATTTAAATAGCGACCAGACCTGGCCACGGGTCCCCGGAATAATTCGGGGAAGGTCTGACCCTTTGGCTGATTTTACGAAAAGCCCCTGATTGCTGCCCAGGTATAAGTTATCGCCGTGGATGGCGGATGTATGGACGGTCCCCAGTTGTCCGGAATTGTCCGTAAACTTCCGGAAAGGAGAGGACAAACTGATACAGCTGATGCCATTATCCGTGCCAGCCCAGAGGTTGTTTTGGGCATCTTCGAACAGGGAAAGAACGGTGTTGTTTGACAGGCCATTGACCTGGTACAGGTGATAGGTAAGCTGGCCGTCGGCATCAACAATATAAACGCCGTTGGATATGGTGCCGAACGCCCGACCACCTCGTTGCAGATCCGTTGCACTGTAGATCCGTTTCCCGCGTAAAAACGGATGTAGGTCAGTAGGCTTCAGCTCATCGTCTTCCAGCACAAAACAGCCCTGGGTGGCGGTCTGGACCCACAGTTGGCCAGCGTCTTCCCAAATGTGGGTAATGAATCGTCCAGCAGATTCCTGCGATAAAACGGGTAGGGTTCTACCCGCTTCCAGGCGGAATAATTGTTGCTGCTTATCAATGAAATACAGGCCGCTGGGGGTAGAAAAAACTTTAGCAATACCCTCGTTCGGAGAAATAATACTGATTTTCTCGTCTTCAGGGTGGTAAAGGAAAAGTTGGTCTAATGATTGAAAAACAAGGTGCCCTTCATGGAAAATGATGTTCCAGAAATGCTCATCGGGCAGCATCTTATCCCTTAAGTCACCGCACAGTGTTTGGTACTTCAGCTGCCCGGTAGACGTCCGGTCCCAGTACCCGAAATCCATGTATAAACCAGTATAAATGCGCCCCTTGTGCGCTTTTACTGACCTCAGTATCGTCTCGTTTGGTGAGGGGAACATGGACCATTGCAGTCCATCAAATTCAAGTAATCCCTGATTGTTTGCTACATAAATGAACTGGTCTTCATCTTGGTCCAAGTCCCAGTTTTGGCTTCCTCCACGGTATTCCTCCGGCTCGAAGGAGACTACCGGTGGCAGCTCCTGAGCAGATAAAAGCACACTCCCCAAAAGAAGGCACCATATGTTAGAAATGGTTCGAAGCATAAGTAAAGTCCTCAGCGGAAGGTAGGTAATCTCCTGGGAAAACTGCTTGATTTGTGTCCTCGTCAGAACGTTCCTGATAAGGCCATTGTTTGGGCGCGGCCGCAGGATGCGAGGAAAGGGTTAAGGGAGCAAGGTGAAATGCCTAAGGGTTGGCCTGCTCCTTTAACTTTTCCTGCACCCGCGTCCGCGCCCTAAAAAATATCCCCGATCAGCACAACTGACCGGGGATATAACAGAGCACTAGATAATATAGCGGTGCAGAATTACCAGATTCTAACCCGCTTGTCGGGGGCTAGCCACATTCCGTCACCTTCTTTGATGTCGAAGGCCTCGTAGAATTCGTCGATGTTAACCAATGGCTGGGTCGCACGGTTCTTACCGGGAGAGTGGGGATCCGTCTTTACCTGATTACGAAGTGCGTCGTCGCGGCTTAGGGTCCGCCAAACGGTGGCCCAACTCATGAAGAAGCGCTGCTCTGCCGTGAAGCCGTCAATGTCATCTGGCCGGCCATTCTTCGCGTAGTTCAGCTGCAAGCCATCGTAAGCGCCCAAGACACCGCCCAGGTCGCCGATGTTCTCACCAAGGGTGAACTTACCGTTGATGTACACGCTGTCAAGCACCTCGATGGCGCTGTACTGAGCCGCCAGCGCATCGCCCCGTTTAGTGAATTCTTCCAGGTCCTTATCGGTCCACCAGTTGGCGAGGTTGCCATCGCCATCGAACCGCGCGCCAGAGTCGTCAAAGGCGTGGGAAATCTCGTGTCCGATCACCGCACCAATGCCACCATAGTTGACGGCATCATCGGCAAGGTAGTCGTAAAATGGAGGTTGCAGGATGGCGGCAGGGAAGACGAT
>JBGCFZ010000239.1:0-22660 GCA_045110355.1 Lewinella sp.
CCGTCTTTCCAGGTAGGATCACCTGATTTCCAGTCCTTGAGGTGGGGCTCCCAGGTTTTAACGAGGTTGTCTTTGTGGCCGTCGTTATGGAAAGTGCCGTCGAAGTCAGCATAGGATAGAAGGTTCTCCGGAGCATCGGTACCGTTTTTGTAGAAATATTCGCCGGTCTCCGCCCAGACGGGGTACTGACGGTTGTGAAACAAGAGCCGGCCTTTACTTCTTAGGTCCCGGCCTGTCTTGTCGCTGGCAGCGACCTGGAACTTACCGGAGAGCCCATCAATAGTCAGAACGGCTTCTCCTTCCCGGGGGTTATCCGCTACTGCGACGTTAGTGCCTTTTCTAAAACTGACGCTGTAGGACCATTCTCCAGTATAATCAGGTGAAAGGTGGGCCTTCCATTTATTGCCTTCGGTGGCGCTGGTGTTGCCAGCGTCGCCATCAGCCGCGAAGTAGCCCGGTACCACGTAGGTGACAGAATCATGCCTGAAAGTCACGTCCATTCGGTAGTGGAGAAAAGGATTATAGTCGTGTTGTTCGTCAGTCTTTGGCCCATCAATGGTCACAGTGATCTTGTGCCATTTTTTTTGTTCTCCGCTTACGGAAGCCTGAGCGGCTAGGGTGAAAGAGAGCAAAAAGGCTAGAGATAGCGTAAAGAAATGGTGCATCATGTCGACTGATTATTGGTATGGGTGATTTTCCTGGAACAAGTTAATTACTTCGACTTGCTTAACTGTAGGGTAGTGTCGGGTTATAACCATACGGGGTATTGTTTGAGAGATTAAGCTGCTTATCTTAGCCCAAAATCAATCACATCATGCTAAAGCAAATTTTTACCTTTCTGTTGTTACTTTGCGCAGTGGTCGTCTCTGCCCAAATTACTGATCCTAAAGCGACCGAATTTTACGAGCCGGTACCACCTAAAGTAAAAGCTGCTCCGGTGTCCGTCGCCCCTCCATCTGATGCCATCGTTTTATTGGGCAAAGGTGCTGACACTAAAGAATGGGTCAGCGTAAACGGGGGAGGAGAAGTAACCTGGACCAAGGAAGGTGATGCCCTGGTAGTGAATCCCGGGTCGGGGGGCATTAAAACCCGCCGTAACTTTGGCGACGTTCAGCTCCACATAGAATGGCGCAGCCCTAACGAGCCTGAGAAGGAAGGACAACAGCGCGGGAACAGCGGCGTGTTTTTCTCCGGTCGTTACGAAGTCCAGGTGCTGGAAAGCAATGGCAGTGATACTTATACCAACGGCCAGGCGGCCTCTATTTATAAAGAATCCCCTCCCTTGGTTAACACTACTTCTGTCATGGGAGATTGGAACAGTTACGACATCATTTTCTCCGCACCCGTCTTCGATAAGAATGGAATGGTGGTCCGCCCTGCCTACGTGACGGTTCTTCACAACGGCGTATTGGTACAAAACCACTGGGAAATCAAAGGCACAACGGCCTACATCGGTTTGCATAAGTATACCGCACACGAGAACGGTAGCATCATGTTACAGGACCACTCAAATAAGGTGGCTTACCGGAATATTTGGGTACGGGAATTATAGGGCGGCTTCCCTGATGTTACCGCCGCTCCCGCCAACCAGTCAACTCAATAGTAGCGAAAACCTTGCCGCCGGCCAAATCCCGCTCTACCGAAACAAACCGACCGGTAGCATAACCGTACATACCCGTTTCTAACTTGTCCATCATGTCTGGAGTGGTGGACTCAGAACTCACCGTGTACTTGATCCCCGAAAGATCTCCGAGGGTGTACTCAATGGTTGGCTCACCACCGAATAAGGACGTTTTACTATAGGCTCCAATGTGAAATTGCCAGTCTTTTATTTCTTGTCCGATTTCAATGACCGGCTCAATGCCGCCATGATCTGCCATCCGCTTAAACGCCATTTCAGCATTAACCTGCTCCGGTGGAATGGTGGCTTCATCAAAGTTTTTTCCGGCACAGGCGGAGAAAAGGATTAAGGGGATAAGGTAGGAAAGGAGTAAGGGGAGGCGCGGCATATGCTTTGATTTTTAACTCAAGGTAAGGTGTTTTGCCAATCAGGAAGCCCCTTTTCCCTTCTCCTTTTCCTCCATTTTTCCCTTCTCCCTTTCTTCTCTTTTCCCCTTACTGCTTTCTCCCCATACATTTCTCCCTTACTTTCGCGGCTATGGCCAAATCCACGATTCGCTGGCGGGTTGCTCAATACCTTGAACGCCGTTGGTGGCGCCGCTACTTGCGGGGAAAATCTCCGGAAGACTATCTGGCTGATAAGCGGTCTTATTGGGCGAAGACGCTTGACCAACTCGATTGGGAACCAGTACCCGGTCGTCGGGTGCTCGATGCAGGATGTGGACCTGCGGGTGTTTTTATTCTGGTCCACGATCAGGAAGAAGTAACTGCACTGGACCCTCTGCTAGACAGCTATGAAAAAGACCTGAGTATTTTTAGGCAATCCGATTACCCCCTGGTACACTTTCGGCAACAACCGTTAGAGTTAGGCTTGCCCGCAGCGCAATCTTTTGAGGCCATCTATTGCTTCAATGCCATTAACCACGTTGATGATTGGGACAAAGCGTTGGATGCCCTCACTGCTCATGCCCATCCGGGGACCCGAATGGTGCTGACCAGCGACGTTCATCGACACCGGTTTTTACTGCCCGTTTTTCGGGCTTTGCCGGGAGATGCCCTTCATCCGCAACAGCACGGACCGGAAGCCTATCGTGCCGGGCTGCAGGCCCGGGGCTGGCGCATAGAATGGGAAGAAGTATTGAGGAGAGAAGTTATTTTTGATTACACGGCCTGGGTAGTAGTACTGGAAGAGTGAGCGTGTAAGGCCCAAGACCCAAATAGGGTAAGTCAGCTTGACAGAGCACTAGTGCTTTGTCAGGTCGATTCTGTCGCATTAAATGCTGGTGAATTTTGCCTGCGGGCAAGGCGCTTGAACCGGAGTTTAGCCGTAGCTAAATGAGGATTCAGGCAACGCAGCCAGCGGGTAAAAGACGCCGCAGTTAATGTGACAAGATCGGCTTGACAGAGCACTAGTGGGTGAGTTCATAATTGCTCCTTAACCTACTAACTTTGCACCTGCGTGCGCGCCATATTAGCCTATTAGTTCGCGACCATCTAACTTAAACGATGACTACTAACGAGCACAGCGAACATTGCTGTGCCGTAGCCCTAACAAATAACCACTAATCACCTTACAAGCTCAATAAGGGCGCGGCCGCAGGTGCAAAAATGGTTAATTAAGCAAGGTGCCCTCCATTTTACTTACGTCCGAACCAACGCCAAAGGGTTAAGCCCGCGGCAGCAAGGAAAAGTAGCGCCCATATCCAGCGCGGAGTTCCGTTGGCTGGTAGTCTTCCCGCGTCACCATAATACGTCAGCCCGGCCCAGTAATAAGGAGACTTCAGGTAGGCGGGCAGGTCCTCCCGGTTAAGGTAATTCAGCTTTGCCTGATGCAGCGCTGCTGGCTTTTGTACTCCTCCCGCCAGTTGGTTGTAGAACTCTGTTATGATTTCTGACGTAGCCTTATCGTTGAGCGACCACAAACTGGCGACTACCCCTCCGGCTCCCGCAGCCGTAAAGGCGCGTCCGAGACTGAGAACGCCTTCTCCCTGCGCCAATGGTCCAATATTACTCTGGCAAGCGCTGAGGGTTACCAGGTCGGCTCGCAACGTTAAGCCATAGATGTCAGACAAATAAACCGGCTCCGTTGCCGTCAGTATTCGAGGTTGTTCATCCTGATCGGTGGAAGCATAGGCATGGGTGGAAAGGTGAATAATTGATCGGTCGATGAGTCCAGTCAATAAGCCCGTCCGCGAAGCGAAAGTATCAGGCAGCCAGGTTGTACCATAATGATCTTTCAGCCCCCCTATTTCGGCGTCACTAAATGGCAGGGCAGGAGCGGTGTTGTTTGGCAGTGCAGCGGTAAAAGGGCTAAAGGCAAAAGCACCTCCGTTTGGCTGGCCTCTTCCCTTCTCTTGCTGTTCTAAGACCGTAGTTGACTGGGCAAAACTAACTTCATTCCGACGTATCAAATAGGAAGCACTGGCAAGTGAAGCATTGTCAGGATCAGTCACCAATGCCGCAAATGGTAAATAGGCTAAAGCGCCGTCGGGGATGATCAACAACCGCTCCCCTTGCTGAATGTCCAGCGGAGCCAGTAGTTTTTGATACGCGGCGTAGCTGGCGGCAATGAAGTCTGCGGGAGCCTGATCAATAATTTCGGCGCCCGTGTAGAAGGTCAGTACGCGGCGTACCAGCGTATCCAGTTCTTCCGTTGGTCCAAGGTCAATCGTTTTTGTTTCCGTACTGGTAAGACTGAAAGCCGTAGCTCTTTTCTCCCCCATAAAAAAATGGATCTGGCGGTCCCAGATTTGTTCTTTCAGGAAAGCTTTTGTTCCATTAATAGTAATCAGTTTGGGATGAGCGAGCAATGCTCTGACGGCCGGATACTGCTCAGCTAAAGTGGTTCGAAGTTGCTGCAGGGTATCACTCAGGGCAACGATATGACTTGCAGCTTCATCCTTTCCTTCAGCCTCTTCGTTGCTTGCCTTGCGGCGCAGCAAACGGAGTTGATGTTCAGTTCCGGCAAGTTGGTCTGCCAGTTCAGGGGAAATTGTTTCCCGGACATCAGCCGTTAGTAAGGCCTCCAGTAAAAGAATCGACCGGCTTTTCTCCAGAAAATAAAGCGTGCTTTCAGGATCATCTGTCTGCTGACTGAGGCTAATGCCTAAGTCATATATCGGCAACACTTCCCGGCGCCAAAACAGGTTACTAACCTGCCCGTTAAAATCCAGCCTGAGTAAGTCTGCCAATTGATCCGTTAGCCGAATTGTTTGCATGGCCCCGGCAATGTCTCCCCCCTGATGGAGAATATCAGCTCGAATAGCGAGAAATTGAAGGATATTGGATTTAAATTCACTTCGTCCGATTTCGGCTAATGAGGGTAAGGTAGCTTCGTCATTATAGCTCCAGCCGTCCGTTAGCAGGGCAATGGCTTCGGCGCTACGTTTCGCAGCGGTAGAAAAATCCATTTCTCCTAAAGCAATCTCAGCATCGGTATTGATGAGTACAGCTAAAAGCAGCGGACTATCTTCTTCACGAGCGTAGCTTTCCCCTTGCTGCTGCAGTTCTTTGGCCTGGGAAAAGTTCAACTGCTCCTTTTCAATCAGTGCCAGTAGATTGTACATCACTCCCTTATCATAGCTAAGTACATCATAGGGCGCAGCCAGGGCCAGGGCTGTTTCAGTTATTTTCCGTGCCTCGCCGTATCGCTGTAAATGAAAAAGGGCCCTTCCCTGGTCCATATAAGTATTCAGTAATGAAACCAGATCCCCCTGTGCTTCAAACATTACTGCCGCTGCGGCAAAATCGGGCAACCCCGCGTCAAATTGCTCTGCCTGGCTGGCCTGCACCCCAAGCAACCTTAAGGTTTCGGCCTCTGCGATGCTAGCCGTCAATACATCTTCCCCTTTAGCTTTTTCTTCGCGCGCCTCAGAAAGCATCACGCGGAGCAACTCTTCCGAACGGCCAATGTCTCCAGTGGCATGCCATAATTTGACCAGTTGTTGCTGGTTATTGTGCTTCCGATCATATATGCCGAGATTGGTAAATATTTGATTTGCCCTACGCAAATAAGGCAGGCTGGTCGTGTACTGTCCCGTAATGCGGTAGAACAGGCCCAGGTTAGCAAGGGTCTTACCCAACGGCTCTTCCGGGTTGCCCTGGTATATTTCTTCCTGAGCCTTCAATGCTTTTAGCGCAAAAGAGATGGCTATTTCGTTGTCCAGTTCCGACGAATAAGCATAAACACTACGCTTGTGAAAGATGACACTCAGGCTGTCATTAGCAAAAGGGCATTTCTCTTTGATCTCCCGTTCCAGGGTTCCACCATCATCCTCTGCGGCGTATAAGGTTTTCAACGCATCGGCAACGGAGGGGCACCCCTGACCATTGACCTGCCAACCAACTAAAAACACCAGCAAAGACACCGCCAGTCTCCTAACAATACTACTCATCCTGTAAAAATGGGCCCACTACTACCGTTTAACCAAACGCTGGGTATAAACCCTACCACTCGTTTGGACAACCACCAGGTACTGACCACTAGCCGCAGCACTAAGATCAAAAGTTTCTTTGGTACCTTCAGGGAGTTGATTAAGACTTCTTTCCTCCATCAAATTTCCGTCAGCACTCGTAATCGTAATTTCAGTTGCTGCCAACCCCTGCAAGGCTACCACTTCAACTACGTCGCCTCCTGCTACCAAATCAATACTTATATCTGATGCGGGTCTTTCTCCTATAGATTTATCCCCCTGGCAAAAGATCGACAGGTCAAGCGTGTTTCCATCAAGGACGACACCGGTAAGCCCGGGTTCAACAAAAGCATTTTCAAGGATAAATGAACGGGCAGTAGCCACTTGCCAGGGGTATTCACAGTGATACATACTGGCGGCTGCAGCCACTAAAGGGGCGGCCATAGAAGTACCAGACTTATAGCCGTAAGTACCTTCCAGCAAACTGCTGTTCACATCGACTCCGAAAGCAGCGATTTCTATATCGGCCGCGCTGTAATTCGAGAACCCAGCATAGGGTCGGCTGCCAATGGGCAGTGTATCGTGTGCCCCAACCGCCAGGATGTTATTCAGGCTGTACAAAGCAGGGAACTGTGGATCAGCTACCAGGTTAAGGGAATCGTTGCCCGCTGCGGCAACGACGAGTGCCCCATAGCTGGCTGCTGTATCGATGGCCGTTCGGAGGACGCCATCGTCTCCGCCGCCGTAAAAGCCCCAGCTACAATTGATAACGTCGGCATCATCGTATACCCCCGCCTGAAGTATGGCACAGGATGCAGCAAAGAGGGTGCCAACACCATAGCTATCGTGCGTTTTGTAGGGCAAGAGCTGAATAGTACAACCATTGCAATCTTCAGCGTTACTGGCAATAATCCCCGTCACGTGGGTACCATGGCCATTGTCGTCATCTGGGTTATTGTTATTATCCACATAATTCCAACCCAATGGGTTGTCCACCAGGCAATCATTATCCGTATCTGTTCCATCCAGGTTATCTGCATCGCGAAAAATGAATCCATTCACTTCGGGGTGGTCTAGGTCTAACCCGGTATCAAGAATAGCTACCCGAACAGCATCAGCCGGGGCAGAGGAGAAAGCGCTTACTTCAGCATTGGTCAATGGAGAATTGGGCGTATCAGGAATGAGTTCAAGATCGTTGTATACGTAATAGTTCAAATCCAGTCCGTCAACTTTATTCATCCCGGAAGAAGGTAAGGTTACACTCAGAATGTCCAGGGGGTCTCCCAGCGGTTCTCCCGTTGCGGGGTCAAAGAAAATACCGCCGGGCATTTCCCATACCTCCAGCCGGTCGCACGCACAGGATTGCAGGACAACGGGGTTGTACATGTCCCGAAAAGATTGTTTTTGAACTTCGGTCAGGTTCGGTAACCAGTCAACCACCAGTTGAAAAGGAACAGCAGGTGCCCCGGCAGAATCAACCACGAAAGGCTTACCGAATTGGGTCAGTGATTCCCCTACGTACCGGGGAAAGGTAACTGGTGTTGGCCGGGACTGATAAAGCTGTACGTCATCTAATATCCAAAAGTCCGCAGCGCCTCCTACCAACTCAAACTGAACGGTAACCTCGCCGGGTCCCTGTAGGGCGTTACCAAGTGAAATAAGGTGGTAACTGCCAGCAGAAGTTTCTTCATCAGCGGTTAAGCCAATTTGTAAGATGGTATCTAATGAAAGGCCATTATCTCCAGTCACTAATACCCTCGGAGTACCTCCATTTGAGCCAAAGTACTGGTAAAAGCTAAGGTAGAGTTCATTATTAACACTTCCAGGAACGGTGATTGCCGGAGAAGTGACTCTGGCATCCGTCCCCGTCCCGGCAAACGTCAGGGAGCCCCCCAGCGATGCTGAACGAATCCGGGAGCGATTGTTCCAGCCCGAGAAGTTTTCCGCAGCACCGTTATCGTCGAATTCAAAGCCGAGTGATCCCCAACCATTGAGGCCGGTATCAAAAGGTTCGTTATAAAACTGCCCACTTAGGCTGAGATTCAGGCACAGGAATAGTGCCAGTGACGGGTAAAAATGACTTTTCATAGTTGAACGTTTCAGAGCTTGGAAGAAGGGATAATAGAAAACAAAAATAGTAGGGAATAGCTTGGGTTTCCTCAACGGCGAGCTAGAGTGTCGCTTTTAGTTTCCTGGCACGATTGGTCAGGTAGCTGTCTGATTCAGGGATGAGCGAAAGGAAAGAAAAGGCTGCTTCGGTATTTCCACGCTTTACTGCGGCCAGGGCGAGGTACCAGTTTCCGTACGATGCAAGGGTAGATTTCCCCGCCGCAATCTTTTCGAAGATGACGATCGCCAAAGAGTCCTGGTTATCTTCCAGTAAAGAGATTCCCAAAGCCAAACGAGCTCTTTCATCATCAGCCTGTACCGCCAAGTAGTCTCGGAGCGGACCGATCGCTTCACCGTAGCGGCCTTCATTGAACGCTGATTCAGCCATCGACACTCCTGTATCTATTCCCCGCTCAGTAAGGGAAAGTTCCTGGTGGTGAGCAAACTGTTCATAAGTATTTCCTGAGGGCATAAACAAGCGACCACCAAATATCATCATCAGCGCAATGACTGCAGCAGCTACCAGGCCAAGCAACCATCGACGCTTACGCTGCCCCATGCGTTTTACCACAGCTTGCTGAGCTTTTGGCGCATAATGTTGGTCTCCCAATTGGTCCAACGTTGCGCGTAGTGAAGGTTCTGCGGCCTTTGTCCGCAGGTGCTCATAAAGCCGACGTCGGTTGGCCAGCGCACTGGCAAACTCGGAGTCCTGACCAACACGTACTTCAACGGTACGGGTTTCTTCTTCCGAAAGCGTGCCCTCCAGAAAAGCTTCAATGGTGATGTAATCCTGTTCGTTCATGACAATCCGTTCATGCCGTCAAAAATTTCGCGCCAACGTTGCAGGCAGGCATTCTTTCGGCGGTAAACCGTATTGGCGTTCGACATGCCTAACTGCTCTGCAGCCTGGGTACTTGAAACACCCCGCCCGAGGAGCCGTAGTAATTTACGACAGGTGTCGGACAATTGAGCCAGCGATTCATCCAATCGGGTCTGCTCCAACTGTTCCTCTTCCCATCGTTCGTAGGCCGATTCAGTAGCGGTTTCAGGGGTATATCGTTCGGCTTCAATTATTCTTACCTCTTCCTCTTTCTTTTTTCTACGCAATTGATTGATCCACTGGTTTCTGCAGATCGTAAAGACAAGCGCATTGATCGGGCAGGTCAGCTCAAAACCAGTTTTGTGGGCACTCCCGTGTAAACTGATCAACGCTTCCTGGAACAGATCCCTGGCATCTGCTTCCGTACCACTGTTGGCCGTAACCCACCGAATGATGCCTGGGCTGCACTTGGCGTACAGCTCTTCGAGCTTACGAGAATCATTTTCTCGTAAAGCTACCAGGTAGGCATGATCCGGATGTTTTGCCATGGGTAATTAAGCAGGTCAGTTGGAACTAAAAATAAATCAAAAAAATATCCAGCCCGAAGGTAAGACAATCCGCCCGCACCAGATCTACTAACAGAATATGCTTCGTTTGACAACTGGCAAATCCTCTTTAATCCCATGAACGTTTCCCTATTACATTGTGCTGGCATCTCCTACCCTGGAGGTGCCAGCTTTTTTTTGCTTCATGGCTTCCTTTGGAGGTGGGCGCGGCCGCAGGTGCAAATTTTGGTAAATGTGAATGCTTCACCCCATCCCTTGGTACAAGCGATTTGCAATCGCTTCTGGACCAAAGGCTCTATGAGCCGTTAGGATGTAAGTTGATAAAAGCATCAGCGTTTGACGAATAAAGCGGCTCGCTCATCGCCTCGACCTTAATACTTACAACTGCTTGCATTATTCCCCCTTTAGCCCATAGCGCTTTCAGGCCAAGCGTGATGGCAAATCACAGAAACCAAATGCGCCTGCTCTTCTAACTTTCCCCATGCACCTGCGGCCGCGCCTGAAAAGTTAATGGTAAAACCAGAGAATGAGTGAATGGCTGCCACAACCCAATGATTGTTACCGTTTGTGGCCGTGATTCTCCCATTCTTTTCTGCTCCATGCACTACCCAAAACAGTAAACCCGGAAGCACCAATGGCACCTCCGGGTTTACAATATTCGTTAAGAAGCTAAAGATTACTCTTCCTCAGCAGCAGGGGCTGCAGCAACTGGAGCAGCGGCCTTAGCACCACCACCACCACGGCGGCTACGGCGAGTCTTGCCAGCTTTCTTAGCAGAATCTTTGGTGTATACTTCGTTGAAGTCAACAAACTCGATCATGGCCGTTTCTGCACCATCACCCAACCGGAAACCAGTCTTGATGATACGGAGGTAACCGCCGGGGCGATCGCCAACTTTAGCAGCGATGGCGCCGAAAAGCTCACCGGTAGCGTCGTTGTTCTGCAGGTAACTGAATACTACACGACGGTTGTGCATCGTGTTGGTCTTAGCCTTAGTAATGAGGGGCTCAGCGAAAACGCGTAGCGCTTTAGCCTTTGCTACGGTCGTGTTGATACGCTTATGCGTGATCAGAGCAATGACCATGTTACGGAGTGTTGCCTTACGGTGGGCACTCTTACGACCCAGGTGGTTGAATTTCTTACCGTGACGCATGTCTTGGTGGTTTTGCCGGCAACACATTTTCGCTTATGAACACAGAGCGGGCATCTGCTGTAAGCGACTGTTATTACCGTAATTATGTTGATAAAATATTGTCCGGGTTACGGACAGCCCTTTTTTAGGAGCTAGGAGCTAGGAGTTAGAAGCTAGAAGCTAGGAGCTAGGAACTAGAAAACTAGTTCCTAGCTCCTA
Organism: Lewinella sp.; assembly: GCA_045110355.1. Taxonomy (GTDB): domain Bacteria; phylum Bacteroidota; class Bacteroidia; order Chitinophagales; family Saprospiraceae; genus Neolewinella. The sequence continues at coordinate 10,879 of JBGCFZ010000239.1, forward strand.
GCTCCTAGTTCCTATTCTTCGTCCAGTTTGTACTTGCTGAGGTCCATACCGAAGGTAAGGCCCTTTTCGACCAGCAGCTCTTCGATTTCCACAAGTGACTTCTTACCGAAGTTACGGGACTTAAGCAGTTCGTGGGTGTCGTAGCGAACGAGTTCGCCAAGGCTATTGATCTTCGCAGCTTTAAGACAGTTGTAGGCACGTACAGAAAGATCGAGATCTTCGAGGCTGGTTTTGAGCAACTTGCGCATGTGCAGGATGTGCTCATCAACGATGGTTTCCTCGCGGGAACCGCTCGCTGGGATTTCGATAGCTTCGTTAGTGATCAGAATCAGGTGCTGAATCATGATCTTACCGGCTTCACGAACGGCATCTTCCGGGTGAATGGTGCCGTCGGTCTTGATGTCCAGTACAAGGTTTTCGTAATCCGTACGCTGACCAACACGCGTGCTTTCCACTCGGTAAGCAACGTTCTTGATTGGCGTGTAGATGGCATCAACCGGGATAACACCAATGGGGGCGTTCTTCGGGAGGTTCTCATCAGCAGGAACGTAGCCGTGGCCTTTGGTCACGGTAAGTTCTACTTCGAGGTTAACGAAGGGCTCCATGGTACAAAGCAACAGCTCGGGGTTCATGATCTTGAACACATTGGTGTGCTCATCGATATCACCGGCAGTGAACTGCTCCTTACCACTGATGGTAAGGAAGATTTTCTCTTCCGTCTCACTGTCCTCACTTTGGATGACCTGCTTGAGGCGCACCTGCTTGAGGTTGAGGATAATTTCTACTACATCCTCGGTAACACCGCGGATGGTAGAGAATTCGTGATCTACACCTGCGATGCGGACGGCCGAAATAGCAAAGCCTTCGAGGCTGCTAAGGAGCACACGGCGGAGAGAGTTGCCGATGGTTTGGCCGAAGCCTGGTTCCAGGGGCTTAAATTCAAAGGTGCCTTGAAAATCATCCGATTTTTGCATCGTGATTTTGTCGGGCGTCTGGAAGTTCAGAATACTGCTCATATAGTAATTTGACGCTTTGAGGGTTGGGTATCTGGTGCGAGCGCACCGGACGTAAACACCTGGATGTTTAAATTAGTTTGACCCAGCGGGCCAGAAGGCCGGCTGGGTCGGGATGGCGGTCGAGGGGGTGGGGGGAGTGACGCGCCACCCAAGGGGGCTCTTTCTCCCGCCGGCAAGCCAGCGGGAGAAAGAGTAACGAGAGCTTTACTTAGAGTAAAGTTCTACGATCAACTGAGCGTTGATCTTCTCCGGAATGGCATCACGCTCGGGGTAAGCGAGGAATGTTCCTTCCATTTTTTCGGAGTTAAAGGAGAGCCAACCGAAGTTGCGGACATCGCTCTTGTTGCTAACCGTATCACGGATAACTTCAAGACCTTGTGATTTGTTCCGTACGGAAACAACATCACCAGCGCGCAACTGAGTGGATGGTACGTTGTTGAGGCGGCCGTTCACCATGATGTGACGGTGAGAGACCAGCTGACGGGCGGCGCGACGCGTCGGGGCCAGGCCCAAACGGAATACGACGTTGTCCAGCCGGGCTTCCAGCAACTGAAGTAATACCTCACCGGTAATACCACGGCTGGCCTGCGCCCGCTCAAACAGGTTGCGGAACTGCCGCTCCAGTACACCGTAGGTGAACTTGGCAATCTGCTTCTGCGTAAGTTGGAGCTTGTAGTCAGATGGTTGACGACGCTTACCGCGTGTGTTACCATGCTGACCTGGCTTGTACTTCTTCTTTTCGAAAGCGCGGCTGTAACCGAAGATTGGTTCGCCGAGCGCACGGGCTTTTTTCGCCTTAGGACCAGTATATCTAGCCATAGTGACTTATGTCTTTAGTTCCCTTCATCCTTATATATGGGCGGACGAGCGGGGAATATTAGTTAAGGTTGGAGAATTATACGCGACGACGCTTCGGAGGGCGGCAACCGTTGTGGGGCATTGGCGTTACGTCTTTGATCTTGCTGACGCGGATACCTGCACCGTCAAGTGCACGAATCGCAGCCTCACGGCCGGCACCAGGACCTTTTACGTAAACCTCTACTACACGAAGGCCAAGTTCGTAAGCTTCACGAGCCGCGTTGCCAGAGGCAACCTGAGCAGCGTATGGCGTGCTTTTCTTGGAGCCACGGAATTTCTCCTTACCAGCGGTTCCCCAACTGATAACATCACCTTTCTTGTTGGTAATGGTGATGATGATGTTATTGAAGGAAGCCTGGATGTATGCCAGACCTTCATTCTCCACCTTGACGCTTTTTTTCTTGGCCGTACGGCCACCAGCTTGTCTTTTAGCCATTACTTAGTCACTTTTTTCTTGTTAGCTACAGTCTTACGCTTACCCTTACGTGTACGGGCGTTGGTCTGGGTACGCTGACCGCGTAGCGGTAGGCCCTTACGATGGCGAAGGCCACGGAAGCAGCCAATGTCCATAAGACGCTTAATGTTGGTTTGTACTTCCGTCCGAAGATCACCCTCTACCTTGTACTCATTGGTAATGAGGTTGGAAATCGTACGAATGTTTTCGTCGGTCCAGTCTACAACTTTAGTGTTGTGGTCAACGCCAGCTTTGTCGAGGATTTCCCCGGACCGGGTCGCGCCTACGCCAAAGACGTAAGTCAGACTGATGATGCCGCGCTTATTACGCGGGAGGTCTACACCTGCAATTCTTGCCATAATTACTTACTGCTTAGTTTAGCCCTGACGTTGCTTGAACTTGGGGTTCTTCTTATTAATAACGTACACTTTGCCTTTACGGCGGACGATCTTACAATCGACGGAACGCTTTTTGACGGAGGGTCTAACCTTCATAACTGAAAAATTTCACTTGCTTTTCGGCAGCTGAATAAGAAAACTACTTATAACGGTAGGTGATTCGACCTCGGCTGAGATCATAAGGACTCATTTCTACCGCTACTTTATCGCCAGGAAGGATTTTGATGTAGTGCATCCGCATCTTTCCGGAGATTGTAGCCTTGATTTCGTGGTCGTTTTCCAAGCGCACGCGGAACATCGCGTTTGACAAGGCTTCTTCGATCACGCCATCCTGCTTAATCAAGTTTTTTTTGGACATGTTTTTAATTTCGGAGGGCAAAGGTAGTCATTTCAATTACTCTGCCCAAATGTTTATGAAAGATTGTTTCATATAGTAAAGGCTTGGGACACAGAAAGGGTTGAGTATTAAGGTTCTAGTAACCTTTCTGAAGCAATTTTGGGCGCGGCCGCAGGTGCAGGCATCCCTACTCCAGGCTACCGCCTGGGTCCCCCAGGGGGGAAAAGGATAAAAGAGCAAGGTAGGCGTACCAAGCACCATGATACTGACTTATGATTGGGTAGATAGTTTGCCAACTCCAACTTACTGTAACGAAAAACCAATAGCGCTGTCCTACAGTGCCGCCACTACCGGCTGGTACCGTGCAACCAGTTCCTCATCGAGGTTATCCACCACTTTAAGGTTAGGATTATTCCGGATGGCTTCCTCAATTGGGCGATGGTCGCTCATCAGGTCAGCCGGGCCGCCGCCCTTGGTGATGGCGATGGAATGCTCGTAATGTGCAGCAGGTTTCCCGTCTCGGGTAATGATCGTCCAGCCGTCTTCGCGGCTATGGACGTCTTTGCGGCCCTGGGTCGTCATCGGCTCAATGGCAATGATCAGGCCAGCCTTAAGAATAGGACCACGACCGCGCTTTCCGAAGTTCGGGACATCGGGTGCTTCGTGCAGGCTTCGGCCCAGACCATGGCCCACCAATTCCCGGACCACGCCATAGCCGCCCGTTTTTTCGGTGTATTGCTGGATGGCATAGCTGATGTCCCCTACCCTTTTACCTTCCCGGGCAGCATCGATGCCTAAGTATAAGGAATGCTTCGTGTGCCGACAGAGTGCCATCACGTCCTCCGCCACATCTCCGACGCAAAAAGTGTAAGCGGCATCGCCGTAGAACTCATCGACGATGGTACCACAGTCAATACTAAGGATGTCACCATCCTGAAAGACCTGGTTTTCGTCGGGTAGCCCATGGACAACTTCTTCGTTACGGCTCACCAGCAAAGTAGAAGGACAACCATATAGGCCTTTAAAACCAGGCACCGCACCGTTGTCCCGAATAAACTCTTCGGCGAAGGCATCAATCTCTTTCCCGGTCAGGCCGGGGCGGAGCATTTTACCTACTTCGGTCAACGTCTTAGTCACCAACAGGCAGGCAACGCGGCTGCGTTCCACCTCCTCTGGTGTCTTGAATATCATCTTGCGGTCCTTTCTGCCCATGCTTTGCTTAGTTCTGTGTACTAACGCCTTAAGACGATAGTGGTTCTAAACAGCGGCAAAGTTACGCCACACAAGTTTACCAGACAGGCTGATCCCGGATAGCGTTCGGCTTTTCAGGGACAAAACAGGTCGCTCATGATTGAACTTCCCTTTCGCTCTGGTTAATAACTCCTCCATCTTACCTGGGCAAGCAAGTGATTACGGCTTTAGTTGAAGACAAGATGTCTTCTACAAAAAGCACCTCTTCGTCCTGACAATCTAGCCCAGCTTGCTTACTCCTTCCTGCTTCACATTGCACCTGCGGCCGCGCCCAAAAAGTAGTCATACAGTCAAAGAATCAGAGTGTCAAACAATCGTGCTCCTACTGCTTGACGCTCTGACTACTTGACTGTGTGACTATCTGACTACTTGACACCCTGACTAAAGACTAAATGCCTAACTTCGCCGCTCAAACGAGCCCATGGGAAAAGTCATCGCAATCGCTAACCAAAAAGGCGGGGTAGGTAAAACCACCACCGCCATTAACCTTGCTGCCAGCCTCGCCATCCTGGAACGGAAGGTATTGCTCGTCGACGCCGACCCGCAGGGCAACGCCAGTTCCGGTGTTGGCATCCCGTCAGACGACCTGGAGGAGACCATTTACGACGTGCTGGTTAATGACCTCGACGTAAACGAAGTCATCTTCGAAACGGAAACCCCCAACCTGCACCTCATCCCCGCCGGCATCAACCTGGCTGGCGCCGAAGTTGAACTCATCAACCGCTTCCGCCGGGAGGACGTGATGAAAACCAATATCATAGCTAAAGTGCGGGATGACTATGATTATGTAATCATTGACTGTTTGCCGAGCCTTGGCCTATTGACCATCAATGCCCTCACTGCCGCCGATACTGTGCTGGTCCCCGTACAGTGTGAATATTTTGCACTGGAAGGACTAACCAAACTACAGAATACCATCAATCTAGTACAACAGCAGCTCAATCCGCAGCTTAAGATCGAGGGCATTCTGCTGAGTATGTACGATCAACGCCTGCGCCTGGCCAACATGGTGGTTGAAAAAGTTCGGGACATCTTCGGCGAAAAGGTTTTCGATACCATCATCCACCGCAACGCTCGCATCAGCGAGGCACCAAACATGCACCTGCCAGTGGTGATGATCAATGCCGGCAGCCGTGGAGCAACTAACTTTTTGAATCTGGCGGAGGAGTTTCTTAAGAAAAACCAGTGAGTTAGTGAGTTGGCGAATCACTGAGTGGCTACCGCTGGTACTACTCACTTCGCTACGCTTGTTCGCCTTAGTGAGTAGTAGTAACGCAACAGTACTTAGCAACTCAATGAGCCAAAAAGTTGTTACCGCTGTCACTACCCATTTGAAAAACGCTCGTTCGCCAAGGTGAGAAAGCGAAGCGCCGCGAACGGTACTTGCGGTAGCTACTCAGTGACTCACTAACTCAGCAATTCAGCTATCTGTCTATGCCAAAAAAAGACCGCCTCAAAAAATCAGCGTCCATACCTGCACCGGAGCAACCCGCTGAAGGCAGTTCACGTTTCCGGTTTTTTCTCTGGATAAGTTCCTTCTTTTTCTTCGCGGCCCTGCTGTTGCGCATCGACGTTATCACCGTATGGCCTGGAGCTGAAGGTTATTCGCTTGATTATGCCCTGAGCAACCAACGGGGCGGATCCATGCTTTCCTTCGCCTACGGATTATTATTTCCCATCGGAGCGGGCATTGATGCGGAGACCGAGGCCGTCTGGTTATTCCCTCGTTTGATCTCGGCTGTTTCAGTATTACTGACCGGCTTTTTCACCTACCGCTTCGCCGGTAAACTGTTTGGTAAAGAAGCCATCGGCCTTGGCCTTCTGGCAGCAGGCGCTTCCCTATTCCTTCCTTTCTTCGGCAAAGTCGCGACCCCAGATGCGCTGGGGCTTCTTGGCCAAACTGGCTTTTTCTGGACAATCCTGTTAGCTGGCGCCGACCAGGAAAAGAACTACCTCTTGCCGGCCGGTATTTTTCTGTTATTGGGTGGCATTGCCGCTCCGCTATCGACGCTTGTCTTCGGCTTGGCAACGATCCTTACCGGCCGAATGCTGATGGGTGGAGGTAAGCAATGGATGACCTTACTTACGTTGCTCTCCATCCCACTTGTCGTCCTTATCCTTCAGGGTAATCAGGGCATTCGTAGCTACTGGTTTTGGGGTGGCCAACCCATTGCCTACGGGAAGTGGTTGGGCTACTGCTTATTGGGTATGGCACCCCTGTCGGGCTGGTTGTTTGGCGGTATCAGGGACCTGGTCTACAAAGTCAGGCGGGGGGAGCAAATGAGCAAACTATTGAGTGCAGGATTAATCATCGGCTTCGTTACACAGTCACTGGTCTTCCCGCTCATTCTTGCCCTACTGGCGGGTAAACAAATGCAGCTCTATTTCCGCGAAGCCAATTACCCGTGGCGAGACTGGGTCCGCAGTGGTGCCACCCTGCACCTGGTGATTGCTTTTCTCGTAGTTGTCTACGCCATGGCCACCATTGGCATCACCTTCCCCGGCCCCGGATTCCGGGCCGCACTGGGCATGTGTGCCGCTTACTGGATGTTTTCTTTGTTTGGGGTACTGGGCCTATACGGAGAACGACGTGACTTTGCCCTGGGCGGCAGCGTACTGGCCGGAATGCTGGCGGTATTGTTCTTTTGGGTGCAGGTGTATCCCTATTTCGAAGTCAAACGTGGCTGGCCCGACCGGCTGGCAAGGCAGGTAGAAGTAAAGCTCCCCGTTTACGTTCCACCTACCGCTGAGTTCAGTAATGCCCTACCCTATTTTCGCCGCCAGGGTATACCGGTAGTTGCTGACACCCTCGATGCTGACCTCCGTTTGGTCAGCTGGCCGGTAACGGACAGCGTTAGTACTGCGGGTATTGAAGTAGAAGGACGGATTTTGCAGGAGTTGAAGGTGTTTGGGTTGAAGACCCAATAGGATTAAGAGCTTGGTGGAAAACCTGCTTTCTGATCGCCTACAGTAATCGAGAAATCAGTTGTATTCATCGAGTGAATAGTATCGTACTGTATCAAAGATTTATCTTTAGTATCCTAAACCGTATTAAACCTATTAACAATGACTTTCAAGTTCTTTTCCACTCTTTTACTCTTCATCGTAGGGGGCGCAGTAGCCGCCATATTTATTGATGCGGGTATTGCTACCCTGTTGGGCCGATCTACCTCTTTAGTAGGTAACCCCAGCAATTTAATCGCCCCTGCTGCTGGGTTTGGCCTACTCGCCTTACGGATGGTGCATCCTGAGAAATGGAATTGGTTGTTTAAAAAGCAATCTTAGTGCATAAGCGCCTTACTGGTTATTTCCCACACCTCTGTGCTGCCTCCGTGCCTCCCTCTGCGCCAACCTCTGTGAGAACAAAAGCTGCCAGGAATTTACTCCGCCATCACCCGTTCCATCACCACCGCCCCCCGCCGAGCCATAGAAGGAAAATCATCCATCCCGCCGTTCGGGAAACCTTGTCGTGTCCGGTGAATCCAGAATTTATCGGAGAGCTTTTGCCCGAAGGCAGCCTCCACGCCTTGCCGGCCAAGCATGAAGCCAATTAGCCCGCCCCAGGTGGCGGTAGGGTTGTCGCTGTCCCAACCGCAGAGGGAGCCAATTTTGATGGTTGCCTTCAAATCACCTTCACCGTAAAATAAGCTGATCAGGGAAGCGGCGAAGTTGATGCCGGCGGCGAAGCAGCCGTTGCAGTAAATGTTTTGGCTGGTGATGTTGTAGCCGTCCTGCTGTTCGACCTGGTAGCGCTGGTACACTTCGTCGCGGCATTGTTCCCAGGGGATACCGGCGTCGTAGCGGGATTTAACGAAGTCGTACATTTTGGCGGGGTAAGCATTGTTGTTGAGGTGCTCACGGGCGGCATCGGCAATGGACTGGGTTCCGGCCTTATCTGCCGAAGCATTATGAGCAAGGGCGTACATGATTACGTAGAACTCAGCGATCTCTGCCGCTTCCCCCCGGGCGCTGGTACGGATCGGGAGATGGGCTATTTTCAGGGCAAGACCGGGCCGGCCGGGGGCGAAGAGCCCGAAGATCTCCGTCGTTAATTGGGCGTCGATCATGGCATGGTGCTCGTTGTGGGTGGGGTCTCCGGTGAGGGGCGGCAGGGTATCTGCCTTCATCAGGTCAAAGGCACGTTGGTTGCTTACCCAGAGGTAGTTTTCTTCTTCGGGGCGGATGTGCTTGAGCCAGCCGTTGCCGATTTGCTCCGGGGTAAGTACGCTGGTCTTATTTTCGTAGAGCAGGTGCTGATACATATACTCGATATCGGTATCGTCGTCTGCTCCCCAGATGGTATCAGGAGGTAGCAGGACAAAATCAATGACGGAGGAGATGTCGCTGATCGTATCTCCGGACCAGATGTTGGGCTGGTCGGGGCCACCCCAATTGTCCCGGGTGTAAAAATCTCCGGTTTTGATCGGCCCGACGTTACCGATCTTATCCATTTCTGTGATCAGACCGGTCCAGTTAGCGATGCATTGTCCGAGCCAGAAACCCTGCAATTTGTCCTCATAGGCTTGCCGGTCGATTTGATGTGGGCTTATCACTTCCTGACTGTTTGACTCCCTGACTGCTTGACTAGAAGGGGCGCGGTCGCAGGTGCAAAGCAAAAGGATAAAGGAGCAATGCAAGAGGATAAGCATGGTCGTTTTCATGCTGGAAGATAGGGATTGGAATGAAATCGTCGGACGAACACTATACGGCCTCACCAGACCAGAGAAATTCGTTCGACGACGACGATTTGTTGTCTACAACCTCATAAAGGCAAGACTAATATTTTTGTGTATGTTTGACACAGAACAAAGGTAACGTCTACATGCAAAAGCTTATCCTCGTCTTTTTTTCCTTGCTTCTTGGTCTTTCTCTCTGTACCTGCGCCCCCGCCCCTTCAAGTCAGGAAGTCAGCGAGTCAGGGCGTCAAACAGTTACCTCTTCAACCAGGAGTGTTCTGAATTTGAATACCGGGTGGACCTATCATGAGACCATCGCCTCCACGCCGGACGCCGCGATGAAAACCACAGGCACGCCCACCACCCTTCCCCACACCTGGAACCAGTGGGACGCCGTGGACATGCTGCCCGGCTACCGTCGCAGTGCAAGCTGGTACATCCGCGAACTAAAGGTCAGCACCAACGCCGGGGAGCGTCAGATCCTCTACTTTGAAGGAGCCAATACTAAGGCCGAAGTATTCCTCAACGGGAAGCAGGTAGGCGGCCACGTGGGTGGGTACGTGGGTTTCGACGTCGACATCACTGATCACTTAACCGGTGGCACCAATCAACTCGCCGTACGCGTCACCAACGAGTACGACCGGGACCTGATCCCATCGCAAAAATCCGACTTCTTCATTTACGGTGGTCTTACCCGGGACGTTTGGCTGAAAACCGTGCCCAATACCTACCTGAAGGAACTAAAGGTGTCTACCCCGGAAGTCAGTGCGGCGGCTGCCACAACCAAAATCGAAGTCAACCTGACTGGCCACGACCAACTGGTTGGCAACGCCAACCTAACCGCCGAAATCATGTCCCCCTCCGGCGAAACCGTGAGCCAGGCCACCACAGAAGTCACTTCCAGGACAACAGCAGTAGCCCTTGAATTTCCCGCCGTTTCCAACCCCCAACTCTGGTCGCCTGATTCTCCAAACCGCTATGAACTCCATCTGCGCCTTAGCTTCGGTGATGAGACGGTGGACGAGCTTACCCAGAAATTCGGCTATCGCTTTTACTCCTTTACGCCTAACGGCCCCTTCCTGCTTAATGGCGAACGCCTGCTCCTGCGCGGCACCCACCGACACGAAGAACACGCTGGCTACGGAGCGGCCATGCCCGACAGCCTGCACCGTCGTGACATCGAGCAGATGAAAGACCTGGGCGTCAACTTTCTCCGCCTCGGCCATTACCCACAAGACCCCGCCATTTACGAAGCCTGTGATGAGCTGGGCATTATCCTCTGGGATGAATTGCCCTGGTGCCGTGGCGGCAAAGGTGGCGATGCCTGGGAAGCCAACACCGAACGGCTTTTACGCGAGCAGATTCTCCAGAATTACAACCACCCAAGCATCTTTTTCTGGTCGTTGGGTAACGAAATTTACTGGCTACCTGACTTCCCCGGCGGCGACGATCCCAAAGAAATGAACCGATTCCTCACCGTGCTCAACAAAGTAGCCCATGAACTGGACCCTGGTCGGCTAACCGCCATTCGAAAATATTACGACGGAGCTGATTTGGTAGATGTTTTCTCTCCTTCCATCTGGTCAGGTTGGTACGCTGGCGTATACAAAAATTACCAGCCAACACTGGAGAAAAACCGCCCCAAGTATCCCCGTTTCCTACACATGGAGTACGGCGGATCAAGCCACGTGGGCCGGCATACCGAAACGCCAATAACCGGAGACGGCGTCGTTAACCCCGATGAGTGGGCAGAGGCAGTCAGCCAGGTAGACGTAGCCAATGTGGCCAAAAGCGGCGATTGGTCAGAAAACTACATCGTTGACCTCTTCGACTGGCACCTGTCGGTATCAGAAACCTCCGACTGGTTTGCGGGCAATGCACAGTGGGCATTCAAAGATTTTGGTACGCCGCTCCGACCAGAAAATGCCATTCCCTACCTCAATCAGAAAGGGTTGGTTGACCGATCGGGCAAGCCAAAAGATGCGTATTACGTCTACAAAAGTTACTGGGGTAAGGAGCCATTCACTTATATCGAATCCCATACCTGGAAAGAGCGAAGTGGGCCTGCCGGGAAAAAGCGGGAACTGAATGTATTCAGTAATTGCGACGAGGTAGAACTGATGCACAACGGACAATCGCTTGGTCGGAAAGTCCGGGAGTTGGGCAAATATCCCGCTCAGGGGTTAAGTTGGAAGCTGTTGTTTGCTGAAGGAAACAACAACTTCGTCAGCAGAGGATACAAGGACGGCAAGATGGTTGCGGAAGACAAACTGACCGTCGCCTACACCTTCTCCAAGCACGATGTTGCTAAAGACATCGTCCTCACACACCTGCCGCTCGACAACGGCAATACGCTCCTCGTTGCTACCATGCGCGACAAGGATGGCCTGCGCGTTCTCGACTATGAGGACTACGTCTACTTCGACCTCAATGGTGCGGGTGAATTACTCATCAACTACGGCACACCCACCCGAAGTCAGATCATCCAAATGGCCAACGGCCGTGCGGCCATTGAAATGGTTCCAGGCGAGGGCAAAACGGTGATTGAAGCCAGGAACCAAGACTTTAAGGGGAGTTATTTGGAAATTGAGTAGTTCAATGGGCTGTAACTACGCTATGAACTACTAGTGGGTGAGTTCATAATTATCTGGCCGTTTAGTCCGCAGGATTTTCGTGCCGTGGCAAGGCGCTGAAACCGGATTTTAGCCATAGCTAAATGAGGATTTCAGCAACGAAGTCACGGTGCTAAAAACCATCAGCAGCTTGCACTCAATTTCAAACTTTACAGACCA
>JBGCFZ010000240.1:0-3032 GCA_045110355.1 Lewinella sp.
GATTAGCTTTTCATGTGCAGCAACAGTAATCAGACAGTATTGCTGTAGTGCAACTAACATCAGCGCGAGTTTTTTTTCTTTTAGGCTTTTGGGGCTTCGCTAACCGATCAGGCATCAGCACAGCCAGGGATTTTTGCCTCTTTTCATCCTTGAAAAGAGGGCCGCCGGCAGGCAGATGAGGCGGGCCGAAACGCCAGATGCTATTATGCCAATTTCAAACTTCTGCGACCACTAGTGGTCGCAGAAGTTTAAACTTGGCACAATCTGCGACGCTTTTTTGCGCCAGGTGTCGTTGGCAAAACGCTTCCGTAGCTACGGCTATGCAAGCGTTTCGCCACCTAACCAGTCACAAAAAATCCTCAGCAGCTTGCACTCAATTTCAAACTTCTGCGACCACTAGTAGGTCCGGAACCTGAAAAAGTGCATTTTTCCTTACCCGCAGGGCATCTCCCTCCCATGTTTTATCTTTGTTCAGTCTTTAGTTTTATCTACTACCTACCATGATTCCCAAGAACATACTCTACACCCTCGCCATCGCGTGGTTGCTCACTGGCGTACTCGCTGGTCAAAAATCGCTGGTTAAATTCCAGGAACCTGACCTGAATAAGCTGGCCCGTGAGGATGCCAGTTTCAACAATGCCCGGTTCTCTGCTCCTTTGTCCCTTGACCTTGCACCTGCGACCGCGCCAAATACCTATGCTTACGAAAACGGAGAGTGGACCTGGTCTCGCACTTTTGAGGTCCCGGCTGCAACGGGCCTCGCCCTATTTGCTGATCGGCTGAATTTACCTGAAGGAGGACGTTTGTTACTGACCAATCGTGCGGGCACCCGTGGCCCCTTCACCCAAGCCGATGCAAGTACCGAAAACCGACTCTTTACCGATTTCCTTCCCGGAGAAACCGTGACGCTTACCTATCGAGGGCCACTCCCCGACGAAACACCGTTTCACTTGTGGCGAATCGACCACGTCTACCGTAACGACCTTTGGCGCAACCCCTTCGATAAGGATTTTGGGGACTCCAATGCTTGCCAGGTTAATGCCAATTGTGCCGAGGGCGATGGATGGAAAGACGAAAAATCAGGCACCGCCAGAATCAACCTCGTGGTAGAGGAAGGCGTCGGTTTTTGCTCTGGAAACCTGATCAATAATACGGCAATGGACGGACGTCCTTTCCTCCTGACTGGCTTTCACTGCATGGACGGTTTTACGCCAATCTATGATCTGTGGGCAGTTGATTTTGACTACACCAGCGATGACTGTGATAACCCGGCCACTGAACCGGTTCCTACCCGGTACGTGGGTGTTCTTTTTCGTGCTGGTAGACGTGAAACGGATTTCATGCTGCTGGAGATCATCGACCCGGAATTCAGCGCTGTAGATCACTTCTTCGCCGGTTGGGATCGTTCTCCCGGAGATGTTTCCGGGGAGGTCATTCATTTTCATCATCCGGTGGGAGACGTGCAAAAACTGGGTGTTTCTGGCTCGGAGGGGATGTCGATCCTGACCAATCAGATCACCTGGAACAGCGGGGTGGTTACCCCTCCCAGCCATCACTTCGTGATGGATTATGCGGTGGGAGATTTTGAGCAGGGATCCTCTGGTAGCGCCTACTTTGATGAGGATCACCGCATCCGGGGCCAGCTGAACGGCGGTAACGCCGGATGCCCCGGCGTTCCGGAGGCCTTTGTGGGCCGCTTCCACCTGAGTTGGGACCAAGGCTTGGTAGATAGCAGTCAACTTCAGGCCTGGCTAGACCCCCTTGGTACCAATCCGATGACACTTGATGGAGAAAATTTACTGACCAAAACTTTCCTGCAGGGAACCGTGCGGGATGCAAACGGTGTACCACTCGAAGGAGTACAAATTGCGCTCCAGTGGGAGGGCGGCGGTTTTACTCAGTTCACGACCGATGCGTCCGGCAATTACCGGGGCGAACGGCCTGCGGGCGTGCAGGCCCTAGCCATCAGCGGACAGTACCGGCCCGACGGGCCGCTTGATGAGGGCGTTGACGTAGGAGACATCATCACCATTCGTCGAGACATCCTCGGGTTTGAGGCAATGACTCCGGTGCAGCAACTGGCCGGAGACGTTAATAACTCCGGTACCATCCGGGCATCGGACATTACCCGTATTACCCGCGTTATCCTGGAAATTGGTGATTGGGGGGAGCGGCCAAACTGGCTGGTGATCCCCGTTGGCTTCCCGCTAGAACCTACTCCGGTTGACCCCCAGGCACCGATTGGCATCAGCCTCAACAACCCCGGAGTGCGGGAAGTGGGCGTTGATTTCTTTGTGGTGAAGACGGGGGATGCTAACCTTAGTGCTGGGGAGTAAGTGAAGGGAAGAAGGGAATTTTATTCAGGTATATGTAATCCAGAAAGCCGAGGCATCCACCTAACCAAAATACCTCCCGATGCAACGAATTCTTCCCCTGCTTTTTACCCTACTGTTTTGCACCAGCGTCCGCGCCCAAAAAGACACGGCGGTCACCTCTACTGTTTCCGCAGTGACGGTCTATCTGAACGGCGCTCAAGTGAGCCGAACGGCGAAGGCCGCCGTCGCTGAAGGGCAAAATACCCTGGTGTTTACCGGCCTGACGAAGGACCTGGACCCCGCCAGTATCCAGCTTAAATCTGGCAACGACGACTTTGTCGTTCTGTCCGTCAGCCATCGGTTAAATTTCAACGAACCTCCGGCAGAAAACCCCGCAGCCGACAAAATCTATGCTGCCCTGGAAGTGTTGGAAAAGCAAAAGGCCCGCCTTACCGTTAGTTACCGAATCACCGAAGAGGAAGACGCCATTCTGAAACTTAACCGCGTGGTGGCCAGTCCACAAACTGGTCTTGATGCTGCGGACCTCATCTCCGCCGTCAACTTCCACCGAGAGCGAATCACGGCCATTAAGCGTCGTCAATTATCCATTACCGACAGCCTGGCGGTGATCCGGGATGAACGTCTGCTGCTCCGGGAGCAGCTGTCCGATTTAGGCCTGCAACGACAAACAAAAGCCACCGCAGAGATCGTTGTAGT
>JBGCFZ010000241.1:0-3862 GCA_045110355.1 Lewinella sp.
TTTGCATCCTGCGTCCGCGCCTTCTTAGTATGATAGTATGGTAGTATTGATAGTATGATAGTACTTGACAACTGCCACATGTGCCATCATACTATCATTACTATCATACTATTATTACTATCCTACTATGGAATGGGAAATCGCCTATAACACGACCCAAGACCCGCTGATCATCAGTGAATACGGCCGCAATGTGCAGGACCTGCTACGCAAGGCCAACTCCATCCCCGACGAAGACCGCCAGGCCTATGTCGAACGCGTTATTAAGCTGATGCTGCAAATGGAGCCAGGGATCAAGACCCAGGAAAATTACGAAGAACGCTTGTGGCGCCATGCGTTCATAATTGCCGGTGAGCCGCTCAACGTAACTGTTCCCGAAGGCATTACAATTGAGGAAGAGGAGGAAGCAGAAAAAGTCCGCCTACCCTACCCCGACCTACACAGCCGGATGAAGCACTACGGCCAGAACGTGCAGCAGCTCATCAAAGCCGCCGCCGAACTGGAAGACGGTCCCGAGAAAGACCAGGCAACCTACATCGCCGCTTACTACATGAAGATCGCGCTGACCAGCTGGGCCTCTGGCCAATTCGTCAACGAAGAGATGATCCGTAAGGACCTCTACGAACTCAGTGGTAAAAAGCTGGTACTAGCCCCCGACGCCAAGATCGGAGTACCCGGCCCCAAACAACCCGAGCAGCACCCAACCGGCCGCAAGAAGAAGAAAAAGAAGAAAAACAACCGCCCAAACAACCAAAACAATAACAACAACCAGGGAGGTAATAGAAGTAAGAGCCGTAACCGTAAGAACAGACGTAGATAGGGCTTGATCAGGTCTCAGGATACAGTGACCAGACATGAAAACGCCGCCCGTAAGCAGATGCTTGCGGGCGACGTTTTCTTTTCCTGCTTTTAGGGACGCGGACAAAATGAAGTGCCATTCTTGAGCGTCATTCTCAATCAATATACAATTTCCCATTTTGCCCACTCACCTTTATCAAGGGGCTATCCGCCGAGGCATTAGGCGTATTCAATTCCATTTCTAAGCTAGAATGCTCCTTTATTTTCCTGACTACCACCAGGTTGTCTGGCAAACGGACGTTGCCAAACCTTAAGTCGGTCAGGACCCGGTAATCGCTATATTCCTGAAAATCAAGCTTAACTTCAAAAAAGGAGCCTTCAACTTCAACACCTCTGAACTCTGGTGAGACTTCTTCTATTTTCAGGTGACCGTTCTCCAGTTTCAGTTCAGCGCTTTGGCTGAGGTGCTCAGCGTTTATTGTGGTAAACCGGCCACTACCAGTTATCGAGCCTAGCTTTTTAATATCGTAATCACAGTTGTGGTTGTCCCGGATAATCAGGTCGTCAATTCGACCAAAATCAAAGTTCCCGAACCGGCCTTCAATTTTGTATTCACCGCCGCTTTCGATTTCGAAGGTACCGTTGTGGGTGTCAATCCTTGCGTTACCGATGCTGCCCAGGATGTAGGTTCCGAACCGGTCTTCGATATCAACGCTGCCCGTTACCGATTTTGCTTCCAGGCGGTCGTTGTGCGAATCCATATCCAACGACTTCAAGGTTCCCATCCTCAGTTTTGAGAAACGGGATTCCAGGCGGACATCCCCTACGTTGCCGAATTCACCACGGGTATTGTGGAGCTTACCGGTAAGGCTTCCACCGATGTCCTTAAGGTCCACGTCACCGAAGCGAACGTCCATTTCCAGGTTGCCGGAGATGCTACCGCCACGAAATTTCGCGTTGTGAAGTTTCAGATCGAGGTTGTTTAGCTTTACTCTGGGGTCCACCTGGACGCGCTCAAACCTTGTTTCCAGTTTCAATAATTGGGTTTCGGGCAGGTAGAATGTGGAACTGATTTCAAAATTCTGCATCCCGCTAAATTTCGTGCCATCCTGGAATACCACCTTAATACTATTGTTTTTCTGGGTCCAGTTTTTGATGTTGGCCATGCCGGTTTTCACGGTTAGCCGATTGCTCATTTCCAGCACCTCCGTCCCCATTTTAGCTAAAAAGGCTTCTCCCTCTTCTTTGCTTTTAGCATCGACACTCATTTCAGTGACAATCCGGATTTTTCCATCTTCGGACGGGTGTATCGTCAGGGGACCGCGGCTCTGTTTCAGGCTGACCTCATCGGTCTTAGTATAAGCTTGATCGAAGACCTTGGTGACGGTCTGTGCGCCCAAGAAAGAAGCGAAAAACACAATAAGCAGGGCGGTGCTAAATTTCAAGGGGCTGATTGGAGATACCATAGTATTGTTGTTGGGCCAGATCATTTTCCAGCTGTTCGAGAAGGTGAATTTTGAGTTCGTAGTACCGGATTAGGGTGTTCAGCAAGCGGTCATTAGCTCCGTAATGGGGCAATTCTTCTTGGTATTCGGTTTGTAAGGAATCGAGGAGGCTGAGCTCTTCAAAGTAAGACGCGTAGGTTTCGTGGTCGAGTTCGTCAAGGTTTAGTGCAGCTTCCTTGATAGAAATGGTCTTTAAGAAGTCGGCCTCCTGTTGGGCCAGTTCGGGAGAGAGGTCGCTTAGCCTTGTGGGCTGGGCCTCTTGGTCTTGCCAACCGGCATAGGCCAGGCCAAGCGAACACAACAGGAGTACCGAAGCTGCCACCAGCCAGCGTTGGTACAGACGGATTCGTTTACCAGATTTCTGTCCGGTCATCCGCTCTTCTATCCCGGCCCATAGTTCGCCAGTGGATAGATCCTCGACATTGTCCAGGTCCTCCCGTTTGTTCCGAACCTGGTCTTCAAATTCATCCATTTTTTGCGGTATTTGGGATTAAGGCTTGCCGTAGCAGGTGCTTGGCGCGCCAGTATTGGGACTTTACGGTAGAGACGGACACCTTCAGAATATCCGCTATTTCGGCGTGGCGGTAGCCTTCCAGCAGGTACAGGGTCAGGATGACCCGGCAACCTTTGGGTAGTTCTTTTATGGCCTCGTGTATCCGCCGGGTATCTACTTCGGGTAGTGCTGCTGCTTCCGTCAACAGGTGCTCTTCGACGGGAACGATTAGGGGCTGGTGCCGACGCAGGTGTTCGAGGCTCAGGTTGATGGCGATTCGTTTGATCCAGGTCCGTAGCGAGGCCTCTCCGCGGAACTGGGGCAAGCGTTGGAAGGCCTTGAGAAAGCACTCTTGGGTCAGGTCTTCCGCATCCATCCGGTTAGCGACCAGGCGGATTACCAGGTGGAAAACGCCCTTCACTTCACGTTGGTACAGCTCGTTTTGCGCTGCGCGGTTTCCGCTCAGGCAACGATCTATCAACGTGTCGTGGTTTGGGGTCCTCATCCGGGGTGGTCAGTGGTCGTTTGCTTGTTTGATGGGGACGGGAGGGGAAAGGTTGGAATTTGGGTTGATTTTTTTTTCAAGGCAGGCTTTTGGTGGCGCGGCCGCAGGTGCTGAGGGAAGTAAATGAGCAGAATACAGATTATTGGGCCTGTACCTGCGGCTAGAGTCAAGGCCACTCGTCAGAGCCTAAAGAAAATAAATCGAAAATGATTCTTTTATACCTAGTTATAAACGATTCTTTATCCGCGCCTTAAATGTATCGCATACGAACGTCTCCTGGACGGCAACTCCCTGGCCTGACTGTAATAGTTCCATCCTAACCCCCAGGTCTTCACAAGTTTCCTTATTGTTCTTAAAGCATGTCATACCTCCAAAAGTAGGGTAGCCGTAAGGAAAGTATTCAGCGTATGCGCAACCATGACAGTTCTTCATAAAATAGTCGTGTCCTACTTTTTCGTTGAACAAGTCAAAAGCACCGTCAAAATCACCACTTGAAACTTCGTAGCACGCGCCATTCCAATCAAATTTCAACGTTACCAAGTCTCTTGTCAACCGTTTATT
>JBGCFZ010000242.1:0-15655 GCA_045110355.1 Lewinella sp.
GTGTGTATATCAAATTGCAGGAACCGTTTTGGGCCTTACCTGCGTTAACCGCCGAAGGCAGCCGCGAAGCGCAACCAGGCCTGTGCTATAAAGCTCTAACGAGCTGTGCCGATGCTCGCTAGCGCTCGTGTCGGCTACCGCCGATTAAAATAACTCGCTTTTACAGACGAACCTGCAATCTGGTATACACACAAGCAAAGGAAGCCCCCCGCTCCCCTCCTTTGCTCCTTTACCCCCTTACCCTGCACCTGCGTTCGCGCCTAAAAAAAGCCTTCCTCATACTACAGCCTTACGGGTTTCCGTTTCAATTCCGCTTCCCCATTCTTTCCATATTCAAATACTAGCTAAAACTTACCTCATGCAATTGCGGAGCCTGCTTCTCCTGTGCTTATGCACTTCTTTTTTTACCGTTTTGCACGCCGAGACCCGGCACATCCACGTCATTCAGATGCTGGACAACAATAGCCCAACTTACCTGATCCGGGAAGGGGCCAGAAGCATCGACTACGGCGTGCAGCGCGAAGTGGACCGGATGCAGAAGGCGCTCGGCATTTCTGACGTCCACTATTATCACCTAAGTGGTCAGCACTTTAACCGGGAGGCCCTGGATTTTGTGGTGGATTATCAATTGGCCTATCAGGAACGGGACATCATTATCTTCGTCTACACCGGCCATGGATTCCGGGAGGCTGGCAGCGCCAGCCAATTTCCAAAATTCTATTTCAATGGATACGACAGTGCCATGGATGGCGACGAATTGCGGGTTCGCCTGCTTGAAAAGAATCCCAGTTTACTCATCAACCTGGTAATTGCGTGTAATTCTGTCCAGACCGACCGACAGCTGGCCCCCGGCCAGCCGCAGGACATTGGCCCTACCGGCAGCCGACTGGCCTCCGTCCCCGTACAAGATCGTCCGTACCATACTTTATTTAGCGATCAACCGGGCTACACCAAAGTTATTGACCTGGTCAGTTCGGACCGGGAGTACGAGACTTTTCTGAGTCGGGACGGCGGTATTTTTTTCAGCGAGGTACTTTATGCCTTACAGGAAGTATTTGCCGATGAACGACTGACGACCTGGCCAGGCATCTGTAATTACATCACAGAACAAACCTTGTTGCGCACCAATGAACGGGGGCTGCGCCAAAAGCCCTACTGTGCCTATAATGTGTGGCGCTCCATTGATAAGGAAGTGATTACCATTACGGCCGTTGACTACCGCTCCGGGCCCATCAACTGCCGGGCCGCGGGCAAATTACTCCGCAAGGAACAACGTGGAGACCTGAAAAACCTCCGTCGCAGGCATCGCCAGGAGGTCCGCTATATTCGGGATCGTAAAGAGCGCAAACTTGCCGTTGCCCGCCAACGGCAGGAGGTAGGAAAAATGAAGTATGTACACCTACAGGCTTACCAACGAAAAGTTGAGGCTTGTAAGTAGTCAAATAGTCAGGGAGTCCGATAGTCAAGGAGTCAAACAGTACGCCATCCTGATGCGCTGACAGTGTGACTCATTGACTATTTAACTCCTTGACTCTCTCACTCTCCGACTTACTCCCGCCCCCGACCAAATGCACACCGCTTCCTAAACAAAGCGAACCTTAACCTTTAAAAGCAAGAATTGGTAGTATTTTTGCGGGGCTTTAGCGATTACGTGTGGTACTATCTTCCCCCGGTGCACCACGGTTCATTTAACCGGAAAGGAAACAAGGTTATAAACACCAAAAAACCGACTAACAATAGTGGAGGGTTCAATTCGTTTTTACGACGAAATGAACCAGCTGTTTTTTTCAACTAACGTAA
Organism: Lewinella sp.; assembly: GCA_045110355.1. Taxonomy (GTDB): domain Bacteria; phylum Bacteroidota; class Bacteroidia; order Chitinophagales; family Saprospiraceae; genus Neolewinella. The sequence goes on from JBGCFZ010000242.1 coordinate 1,801, forward strand.
TCCCATGACCGGCCTTTTGCGGGTCGATAAAAAATAGTTTATGAAGTACACCCGACTCCTTGGTCTTGGGTTAGTGCTTGCCCTGATTAGCGGCAGCACCCTCTATGCACAACAACTATCACTTTTCACACAGTACCGGGAAAACGCTACATTAATCAATCCGGCGGCAATGGAAAGTGATTTCCTTACTTCGGAAGGCGATTACAACATTACTTTCGGTGCCAACTACCGCCGCCAGTGGGCGGGGCAGGAAAACACGCCGGAGACACAGTCCATTCGTTTTTCCTACATTGATAATGACCGTAGCGGTGCCACTTTTACCGCTGGTGGTTATTTACTGAACGATCAGACCGGGCCTACCGGATTTACTGGAATTTACGGCCGTGTAGGGACTGTGATCGGAGCTAACCCGGAATATGCAGGCATCAGTGTTGCCCTCTCGGCGGGCTACGTAGGCTACCGCATACGCAGTAGTGAGCTTATGGTTCGCGACATCGCCGATCCGATTACGGGCGTAGACCAAAGCCAGAGCCACCCCGACATTGGCCTGGGCATCTATGCCTACAATTATATTGGTGATGACCACTTGCTCTATGGAGGTGTGTCCATTCCTCAAATGCTTGGCTTTGACCTTACTTTCCAAAACGATAACGGAGAATTTGATGTCCAGCGGGTTCGCCACTACTACGGAATGGGTGGATGGTACTGGTTTACGGGCAGTGACAGCTGGCTGGAAGTTAGTAGCTGGGTGAAGTATGTGGAAGGCGCGCCGCTTAATGCCGACGTCACCGTCCGCTACCAATTACCAAGTGCACCATACATGGGCATGGGCCTTAGTACTGCCGGAAACTTCCACTTTGAAGCAGGCATCAACGTCGGCCAGTCTTATAATGCCGACACCAATTTCCGGATCGGGTATGGCTACGACTACTCCTTCAGCAGCTTCGGCCCCAGTGTTGGTGGCACCCACGAACTGCAAATCGCCGTAGCGTTAGCCCGATAATCAGGAACCAGAAGTTATGAGCGTTGGGCAACCATCTCCTCGCTTCAAGCTCCTAATGCGTACATCAATCTCACATCCCACGTTCTATATTTTAAGCTCTTTACCCATGCGGTACTTATACCTAGTCTTAGGCTTACTTTGCGGCGCCACCGCTTTTGCCCAGACGTCCAACTCTGCCACTTTTATTTTACCCGACGTTGATGCAGACTCGGGAACGAACGTCTGTTTACCTTTTACGGCGATCAACTTTTCTAATGGCGTTGAATTCAGTTTTGGCCTTCAGTGGGACAAACCAGAAGATGGCGGCGCGCTTACTTTCGACCGGGTGATCATCCCAAGTCCAACCAACCTCCCATTTCTGGGTATGGATGATTTCGACTTTTCCTTTGCGGGGGATGGCCTCATCACCGTGCAGTGGGGAAATTACCTCGGCGGGCAAACTTGTGAGGATGCTAATGGAAGTGTTTCACTAGACGATGGTGAAGTAATCTTCGAGGTTTGTTTCAACGTTGACGGCCCTGTGGCGAGCAACCACCCCATCCGATTTTTTGACAAGCCGAACACCAACCCTCCCGGCCAACCAGACAACAGTGTTGATATTATCTTCAACAAGCCCCCCCAATGTGCTACGGGCAACGATGCCTTTCCCGGTTGGACGGATGGATCGGTCACCATTGGCGTTAAGCCGCTTATCCTCAACATTCCTGAAGTAGAAGGTAACTTCCAGCCCGGAGACACCTACTGTGTGGACGTCAACGTTGAATCCGGTTTTGATGACCTTAAGGGCATGCAGTTTGGCCTTCAGTTTGACAGTACGGTTATACGGTCTACTTCAGCTACGATTAACCCCGAATTCAGCAGAATAAGCAACTTCAACTTCAACCTGTTTCGAGGCTCCAGCCTTTACGCCGTTTGGAATGCTTTTCCCGACATCCCCTACTCTATCCCTGATGGCGGAACACTCTTCACGGTATGTTTCGAAATCGTAGGCGACTGTAATGATCGAACAGACATTATTCCGGGTGACGTAGTTACCAATCCCAACATGCGGTTCCGCCCTGCAGACGTGAACGGCGAGAATGCCACGCTGGCCAGTATTCCATTCATTGGAGAAGGTTTTCGCTTTATCATCGACGATTGTAATCCTACAGGTTTTGATGTGGTTGTGGGTTGCCCCGCCGGTCCGGTCAATTTTGGAGATACCGAAGTATGTGTCGAATTCAGAGCGGGTGAAGACTTCATCAACATGACGGATATTGACTATCTGATCAATTTTGACCCCTCGGTACTCGAGTTCGTTGACATTCAGCAACGTAACGGACCGATGCTGATTGATGCCAACCAAGGTCAGGATTTTGACTACGATCAGGCCGGTAACGGTGTTATTGCTTTCGAATGGTCGGCCAATGGCGCGAGTAGAGTAACGTTGGCAGAGGGAGACGTTGTCTTCGCTGCCTGTTTCAACGCCATCGGCTTCGGTGGTACCAGTCCCATTGTCGTTTCTGATTTCCGGAATAACATCGAGTCCACCGACGGATTCTTCGATGGCCTCAACCCCACCAACTGTGCCATTACCGTTCAACAACCAGATGGCGTAGCCGTAGAATTCCCCGATGTTGGATTCAGCAGCACGCAAGACATCTGCTTTGACGTTGTGGTAGATGGCTTTACCGACGTAACCGATTTTTCCATCTATGTTTTCCTACCCTTAGGAGATTTCGACTTCCGCAGCTTTGTTCCTTCACTACCAGGTATTTCTGCAACGGAACTTCCTGGTTCAGGCTTAGTTGAACTTACTTTCAGCGGTGGTCCCATCACTATTCCTGATGGCGGCTCCATTGGCTCCATGTGCTACCGGGCTACTGACGAAGCAGCTCCCGGAGAATGCATAGACCTGGGCATTGCAGCATTCATACCTTCTACGGTAGTCACCACTGAAAGCGGTGGCAACTCCGTAAACGTAGAATCCCTTAACGGTGAGGCTTGTGTCCTCTTCCCCAACGGGTTCGGTCTCATCGTAGGTGATGCCTCCGGATTCATCAATGATCAGGTTTGTGTACCGGTCAGCGTTACCAGATTTACTGATATTATTCGGGTGGCAACTTCCTTCAATTACTCTCCTTCAAGACTAACCTTCAGCTCCATTAACCTGACGGGGAGTAACTGGCCCGGTCTTACCGTCGCCGACTTTGATGACACGACCCCAGGACGTATTGACCTCAATTGGTCTTCCGCCAGCCCTGCCGGCACTAACATCGTCGATCAAGATACCGTCATGGTCTTCGAAATCTGCTTTGATGCAGGTCCCGAAGACGGTTGTCTGGAGGTTACTCCGTCAGACGCCGCCACCCCGCCTACCACTACCCCTGATGGCTCAGGTAGTATCGTGTACCGCACGGGAGAAATCTGCCTGGAGGACCAGTTGATCCTGCTCAGCATTTCTACCTTACCCGCCAGCTGTGACGACTCCGACGATGGCATGATCATCTTCGAAACGGCGCCCCGGCCGGACAATACCGAAACCATTACTATTCGGACGGATCAACCCAGAAGGTTTGGTAACAACGGTTCCGTAGGAGGTCTTTTGCCCGGCATGGTTGATTACATCATTTATAACGGAAGTGGTCTCAGGCTCGAAGGCTCCATCGAAGTTGGCGTGGATCCGGCCAATGCTGCGGTAGCCAACATCCAAAACTCCAATGGAGAAGACGGAATGCTTTCTTGTGGTGATAACCCCACAGCCGTGATCAGCGGCCGAAACAACATCGGTGAAACCTGGGAACTCTTCATTGAACTTCCTGGAGGAGGCACCCGCCGGGTGAGCAACGGTAACATCGCCGGAGACGGTACCCTCGTTACTTCCGTCAACGACCCAGGCACCTACATTGCGGAAGTCACCAGCGCCGCAGGTTGTTCTGCCCGGGATACGCTTGTCATCCAGCCAGCAATGAACCCGATTGCCATGGCTGGAGATGATATTGGCCTTGATTGTAATGGCAACGGTGCAGAACTTACCGGCCTTGGCTCCAGCGAGGGAGGTAACGTAGCTTACGAATGGAGACGAGTAGCCATCGATGGCACCGTGCTTGACGTAGTAGGAAATACACGCGATGTTACTGTAATGTTGCCAGGACGTTACGAGCTAGAAGTCACCTTTACCGACTTAATGTGTTCTCAGGTAGACATGATCATCGTTCGTGATGAAAACGACCTGCCCAACAGTGTATTACCCACCGAAGCGGCCCTCAATTGCGACGGCAGCCCGGTGATGCTAAGCATCGGCCCAGCAGAAGATGATGTTGTCTACACCTGGACACGCTCTGGTTTCCCAATGACACCACTCAGTGCTACCACCGATTACTCCACCAGTGAGCTTGGTACTTACGTTGTAGACATCAGGAACAGCACTACTGGCTGTAGTCGTTCTGACACCGTCGTCGTCGTCCCAAGCCGTGGCGTACCCGAAGTAGCCTTCCCGATGGCATTGGCCATCAACTGTAATCCGGACACAACCCAACTAACGGTCGCTTACGAAAATGTTGGCCCTGATACCCGATACTCCTGGAGTTCGGCCGATGGCCGGGTAGTCATCACTGACCTGAGCGTGGCGCAGCCACGCGTTACCCTTCCGGGTACCTATAAGGTGGTGGTTTCTAATGGCGTTTGCCGGGACAGTGCCACCGTAGAGGTAGCTGAAGGTATTCTACCTGTGGTGGAAGCTGGTATGAATACCATGCTGACTTGTGTCGATGAACTCCGGCTAACCGGCAGAGCAGAAAGCGTCCGCCCGGGCGCAACGCTGTCTTCACAGTGGAGACTGAACGGCGCTAATGTGCCCATGGGGGCTGCTATTTCTATTGTAGTAACCCAGCCAGGCACTTATTATCTGGACGTGACCGACGATGACACCGGCTGTGTTGGTACGGACTCCGTGGTTGTTATGGCGCCCACAGGCTTCCCGGAATACGAATTGGCCGACACTGTCCGCGGTCTCGGATGTGAACCGACCACCGTTCGGTTTGGGATCACCGGAGACGACCTTAGTCGTTACGACGTTCGATGGCTCAATCCTGAAGGTCAGGAGATCGGTACGATGACCAGTGTCAGCACCGGCGTTCCGGGAATGCACATGGTTACCATCACTGATCAGACTTCGGGATGTATTTCCATGGACTCCGTGCTTGTAATTGCCGATGCCGCAATACCCCCCATCGTAAACTTCCGCCAAAATACGCTCGACATTTCCTGTGAGGGTGGCCCAGCCGTCGTTGATGCCGCAGGTTCTTCCGATGGAGATGAGTTCGAATACGTCTGGTCAGTAGTAACGGACGGAGAGGAGCCCAGCTCGCAGGGCAACGATACCTTAGTGGTTCGTACGGCAGGTGTTTACCGACTGACGATTACTAATCAGGCCAATGGCTGTGTCACCTCACGTGACATGACGGTCACTGATTCGAGGGTATTCCCACAAGTCGAAGCAGTAGAGGGCATGACCCTTGATTGTGACAACCGCTCCACCGTTATCGGCATCAACATCCTTGACCAGCCTAATGACTACAGTATCCAGTGGTTTGGCAACAACCCAAATGACACCCTTCCCGTAGGTACTGACCGTATTACCGTTACTGAAGGTGGTACTTACAACGCTGTTGTAATCAACCCCGCGACCAGCTGCGTAGAGACGGTTGTAATCCGTGTGGAAGACCTGATCGACAGTATAGCCACCCTGGCCATCATGACCCCCGACAGCTTTGACTGTAATAATTCAACCATCACCATTGATGCTTCCGGAACGGAACTGAACAATGCTCCGGCGGAGAACATCGTATGGACAAGTTTTGACGGAAACAACATCACCCCTCCTACCGGATCACTCATTGTTTCCGTTGACGGACCTGGTGATTATGAAATGGCCGTAACTGATGTTTCAGGCTGTGTTGTCCGAGATACCGTCACGGTTGAAGCCGCTACCGACACCCCATTTGCGCAGGCAGGTGACCCAATAGAGGTGGAATGTGGAGACATGCCGCAGCTGGATGGAACGGGCAGTACGCCCGGGCCACTGCCCGGCATCCTTTATGCCTGGAGTGCGTCAGATGGAGGAGAGATCAATTCGGGTGATGAAAATAACCCACGCCCCTTCGTTAGTGGGCCCGGTACCTACCAGCTGATCGTCACTAACCTGGCTAACGGTTGTGCGGACACGTCCACTACAACGGTAACCCTGAGCGAACAGGTTTCGGCCATGTTACCTGCCGATTTCACGGCCTGTGGACCGCCCATTACTGTGGATGGTAACCTGCCTCCCGGCACCAGCGGTGTTTGGACGGCTTTTAACGATGAAGGTTCGGTATGGACTTCTGAAGAAAGTACCGCCACGATTACCGAAATTGGTGATGGCCTATCCCTTGTTTGGACCCTCTCGGCCGGATTGGGCTGTGAAAATTATAGCGCCGACACCGTACGTGTTGGTCCGGAAGAAACTCCGGTGGCCAACGACGACCTACTAGAAATTGTGGGTGACAACAACATTGGTTCCGTTAACTTATTAACTAACGACCAACGTACCGGTCCGGTAACCGTCAACCTACTGACACAGCCAGAATTTGGAGAAGTCATCATCAACCTGAATGGCGACGTTACCTTCGAGGCCACACTCGGCATAGAAGGGATTACGACCGTTGACTACGAAGTCTGTAGCGTTACCTGCCCCGATCTTTGTAGCCAGGCAACCCTGACCATACGCGCCGACCCAAGTGGTGTAACCCCCGAGGTGTACAACGCCATCAGCCCTAACGGAGACGGCATGAACGACCGGTTTATCTTCACTATTTTAGAGCTTCGCCCTGATGAATTCCCCGATAATGAGATCATTATTTTCAACCGTTGGGGCGACGTCATCTACGAAGCCAAACCTTACAACAACGACTGGGATGGCACCAGTAACGGAGGTGAGATGGTTCCCGAAGGCACCTATTACTACATCCTCCGACTAAACGTTGGCGAGGGCGACATCATCCGCGGAGACATTACCGTTGTGCGGTAACTACTTAGCGAAACAGCAAGTATCGATAGTCCGGCAATCTTTCTTGGTTGCCGGACTTTTTTTGGGGCGGGGCCGCAGGTGCAAAAAACAGTTTCGGGAGCAAGGAGAGGGCCAACCCGTACTTCTACGGAAGTACAATTGCAGGAATCGCTAGCCCGTACTTCTACGGAAGTACAATTACAACAAAAGCTAACCCGATATCTACGAACTAAACCCTCCCCCCAAGGCGTTTTCAATTTAACTACACAAAAACCTATCCATGAGAATTATATTTTTACTTTCTTTTTTCTGCCTTACCTCTACCCTACTGACCGCACAATTAGTTGGCGACAAAGAAAATGGTTTGGCCAGCTACTACAGCAACCAATACCAGGGAGCTGAGACGGCCTACGGAGTAATCTACGACAAGAATGAACTGGTGGCGGCCCACCGGGTATTTCCCCAAAATAGTGTGGTCAAGGTAGAAAACATGGAGAACGGTAAAACCGTAAACGTGCGGATTATTGATAAAGGTCCTTTCATCCCCGGCCGGCTCATCGAACTTAGCGAACGTGCCGCAGCTAATTTGGGGATGCTCGGAAAATCTACCGTACAGGTTGAAATAACTTTACTTTCCACACCGGACCAACCCGCCAGGGCCATCGCCGCTGCCCGTACTGCTGAAGAGGAGGCCAGAGAACGTGCGCTGGAGGTAGCTAATAATCCTGTGGCAACCGAACCTGCTCCTACGCCGGCCGAACGCCAGCCCGTTATCACAGCACCTCGCCCTGCACCTGCGTCCCCGCCCGCCTCTCCTAAAGAAACCCCCACAGCAACAACTAGGCAGCCCGCAGCAGTGCAGTCTTCCCCCACCCCAACCGTAACGTCCAATGCGGCTGAAGTAAAAGCCTTACCCGTCAGCAGCGAAGAAATCGTTCGTTCGGCCACCTTTGCGCCCGGCACCTATAAAATTGCGCTGCTCAAGCCCGGAAGCGGCAAATTTGGCGTTCAGGTAGGAAGTTTTAAAGATTTGGAAGGTGCCATGGACAAAGTGACGGAGCTGCAGAGCAAATGGTTCGACAACGTCATGATTGAACGTCTGAGTACGGGCCCTGGCTCCGTTTATAAGATCATTCTCGGCCCGTTCGAGACCGAAAAAAGCGCGCAACGGTATGCCTCAGACTTGAAGAAACGGTACAAGATTCCTGGCTTTATGGTGGGGATTAAGTAGTGGGTAGTTGGTAGTAAGTAGCAGGTAGTGCTACCGCTAGGTAATGCTCGCTTCGCTCGTTCACGAGACAATGACGCTAACGAACGAAGCGAGCTTTTCCTTGCGGAGCAACTACCTGCTACTTACTAATAACGTTCCCATTGGCATAAACCAAGCGCCGCGGCTGCATGTCCAGCCCAACGACTTCAAAGAAGGTTGGCCCATCGGCAAATCTGACTTCAGCTTCTTTTCCTTTGGGTTGCAAGTTGGTGAAGCAAACCTCGAAAAGCTTGTGGCCGGAAGGTTGAGTTACCCCTTTTAGTTGGGTATCGGACCAGAGGGTGGAGAGGTAGCCCCGATCTGCAAACCGGGTGCCAAAGTTCGAAGAGCTGTAACCCGGCATAGTCATTCCCCGGAAGGATTGAAACTTCAACGCTGCGCTATCAAAACGCATCGTAAACTGGAAGCCAAGCAGGTTGGTAATTCCAGTGGCCTCTACCGGCAAACAAACAGTGCCTCCGGACGCTACCTTTGCCTCCCCCATTCTGAGTTTAAGTGAAGGGGCGGCCTTTTCCTTTTCTCCATCTTCCTGCCGCAAAGGAAGTTTGTCGTTGATGGAACCGACCACTATACCATCACTTCCGGTTTTTGACGCCGGTTGATTACAGCTACAAATGACCAGCAAGCAGGAAGCGATGAGCATTAATTTTAGTATGTTCCGACAGGTATTCAGGGGCAAAGAGATAAACTTGTTCATGGTACTAACTTTGATCAGGGGACAAACTTCGCTGAATTATCCTACTTTTAGGCGTAATAATCGAAAAAACATAAACAGACAAACCAACCAACCCATGAAACAGCTGATTTTGCCCTTGTTGATAGTGGCTTTTGCCGCCGTCTCGTGCGTGCCACGCACCCAATACACCGCGCTCGAAACCGAGCGAAACTACTACCGCAACCAGTCTACACTAGCCGATAGCCTGGCGGACCAACGCGCCATTAGTTCCTATGATGAGGTTGACCTCAACGGAAATGAGTTGACCCAACGCATTCGCCAGGTGGAATCACTTACGGCAACGAATATGGCCCTGAACGATAGTTACCAGTCCTTACAAGAACGCTACGAAGACCTGCTGGGGCAAAGCCAGCAGATGTTGAGTAATACGGGCAATGAAGTAAGTGGGCTACAGCAAAGCCTGGCGGAACGCACCACACAGGTTTCGGAAAGAGAGGCGGAGCTTCGCCAACTAGAGCTTGACCTGACGGCCAGGGAAGCCGCTATCGCCCGCATTGAGGGCGATTATGCCCCCGCTGGCGGAGGCGCGCCTCAGTCTTATGGCACCTCCCCGGCAACACCTGAGGCTTACGGAACAACGGCCATCCGTGGGCTGTCTGACGGGCAGAACGCCGCGCTTCACATCAATGAGATTCAGAATTCTCTGGGCCAGCTGCTAGCAGCCTACCCGGTTACTTCTTATTCGCTGACCAATGATGCACCGGATAAATTACGGGTTACCCTGGCGGAATCTATGCTTACTGCCGATGGTTTCACCGTTAGCCCCAACGGCCAAAACCTGCTCCGCAGCATTGCTGCGGTTCTCCGCAATCAATCTTCGGCGGAGGCATTGGTGATCGGTCATACTGACAGCAGTAACCCAAACGCGCTTCGGGCCTATGAGGACAGCTCAGACAAAGCCATCAACATCGCGCAACAGCTGATCAACTTCGGAATGTCTCCACGCAAAATCACCGTAGGAGGTAAGGGCTTTTATGATCCGGTAACCAACGGAATTACCCAGCGTGACCTGGCGAGTAATCGCCGAACGGAGATTTTGATTTCGGTGGAGGAATGATTTCAAGTTGCAGGTTACAGGTTACAACTTGTATCCTGCAGCCTGCAACTTGAGACCTGTAACCAGCAACTTGAAACCTGTAACCTGAATCAATGAAATCCTCTTATCTACTTTTGCCCCTGCTTCTTTTCAGCTTATTTTCTATTACCGGTTGTGACCCGAGTGCACTGCTTGGCCCTCAGGCAGGTAATGCCGATAAATACAACCTTCGGGTGAGCTATCACCGAGGAAGCTGTTACGGCCGCTGTGAGGTATACACACTGGACGTTTATGACAATGGCCTGTTATTGTTCCAGGGGGAACGCTTTACGGAACGGCCCGGGACCTGGCAAAAGAATATTGACCGCAGGCGGATCGTAGCTTTACTCGACAGTTTTCAACGAGCGGATTTTCCGAATTACCCCAGAAGTTTCCGGGGACAGATACCTGATGCGCCTACGGTAAGCTTTACCTACTACGATCCGAATGGGAACGTGCATCAAACCTCCTTCAAAGATATTGCCCCAAAGGAATTGCAAGACCTGGATCAGGCCATGATAAAGCTTGCACAAATGCTGGACTACCGTCAGGTCTCAGCAACCATTGCCGACAAAATCACCACTCCGGTAGGCAATCAGGAACGCGAGGAGATCATCGTGCAGCTGAAAGACGGAGTAGTGGCTGACACCTGGGTAATTGCCTACGGAAAGCAAAACGTAAAGGTGAAGAACAGGATATCTCCCAACAGCCCCTACTACGTAATTACCTCGGACCCAAACATCATGGTTGGAGAAGAGCTGCTGGAATATCTTCGGAAAGACGAATCGGTGGTATCGGCCCAACTTAATCAGCAGGTATCACCTCGGTAACTGACTTTGCATCCATCCTTTTTTTGCACCTGCGGCCCCGCCCCCTCCTAAGAAAGGGGGAAGGGGAAAAAAGGAGTAAAGGGAAGAAAGGGTGACTGCCCTCCAATCTACTTAACAACCCATTGACATCCCATCAATAAACCCTGACTAATTTCAGGTGTAGTACCTTCGCAACTTATAAGAAAAAAGGTATTCCACCATGACGCTGACGACCATTCTGCTCCTGATCACTGCCGCTGCGCTTGTCCTGACCGGCATCACCTACTACGTACTCAAGCACAAAGACAGTTTACCGCTAAGTTTCTTACAAAACTGGACGGGAGCATTATTCCTTTTTTCTGGTTACGTAAAAGCGGTTGATCCGCTGGGTACGGCTTACAAAATGGAACAGTATTTTGCTGAGTTTGAATCCACCCTGGCGGATACGGCGCTTGGCTTTATGGCCCCCATTTTCCCGGTCCTGGCGGAGTACAGCATCAGTTTTTCCGTTTTCATGATCGTACTGGAGATCATCCTGGGGCTTGCCTTGATCATCGGTTTCAGGCCAAAGCTGACCTCCTGGCTGTTCTTCCTGATCGTCTTATCCTTCACGATCCTGACCGGCTTTACGTTCCTGACCGGGTACGTCCCCTCCGGCGTCAACTTCTTCTCTTTCGGAGACTGGGTACCTTTTGCAGAATCAAACATGAAAGTGACGGATTGTGGTTGCTTTGGTGATTTCCTTAAACTAGAACCGTTCACCAGTTTCATGAAAGACGTGGGCTTGATGGTCCCCGCCTTAATTTTCTTGTTTTTCACCAAGAGCATGCACCAACTGAGCGCTAAATCCAGTACCATTGCTGCAGGTGTCCTGACCGCTCCGGCAGGCCTTCTGATGGGGTCCATCATTCCCGTCATTACGGCTGCGGTATATGGACTGGGATTTCCGAAACTTAGTAAGCTAAAAGATAAAACTGCTCGCCTGCTCATTATTGGTGTGCTGACAGTCGGCACCCTGGTGTACTGTATGAGCAACTACGTGTGGAACATTCCTGGCCAGGATTTTCGCCCATTCAAAACCAATACAGACGTAGCCGCAGTAAAACAGGCCGAATCTGATGCTGCCTCTGCGGTTACGACCCTGGGCTACATTCTGACCAATAAAGCGGATGGTACCGTAAAGGAACTAACGACGGATGAATTCCTGAAAGTTTATAAAGACTATCCCGAAGCCGATTGGGGCTACGACACAAAAGTGTCTGAGCCAGCCATTGAGCCCACCAAAATCAGTGATTTTGAGATGTCAGACGTCAATGGTGACGACCCGATTCCCGCGATGCTGGAAGACGATGGCTACACCTTCCTGATCGTTGCCTTCAAACTGAAAGGGGAAAAGGGTAACTGGAAAGCGAGCTACGTAAATGACTGGAAGGAAGACATCCAGCCGCTGGCCACCAAAGCGCTCGCGGCGGGCCACAAGGTGGTAGGCCTGACTAAGTTTAACGACGAGGCGTCCATTGACGATTTCCGAAAAAGCATCGGCGCCGACTACCCCTTCTGGCGTGGCGACGACATCATGCTTAAGACCATCATTCGTTCCAATCCGGGGGTTGTCCTCATGAAGGACGGCGTCATCCTTGGCAAATGGCACCATAGCCGACTACCTGCTTTTGAGGAGATGGAAGAAGTGCAGTAGTAGGGTAGTCCATAGTTCATTAGTCCGAAGTCTTACCGCTCGGTTGGAGGAGGTTTGTTACGATTCCCCTAGGTATTTTTAAAAAAACCGTCCCAGCCCAAATCTTTTTCGTTGCTTTGCAGCTGGAGAGAGACCTTTTTGGCATCTCCCTTGAAAATTCGCCCGTTTATGCTAAGTCGTCGCAACGTTCGCATCAAAATAATGCAGGTTCTCTATGCCGCCCAGCGGCAAGAGTTGGTCAGCCCAAAGGCCTATGATTCACTGCTGCTGCAATTCGTCCGCAATTCCTTTCAGCTCTACCTGCTGAATCTGCTGATCATCCAACGGGTTTGCGAATACGCCAAGCATGACCTGGCCACCAGGCGTGCTAAACTGCGCCCTACCACTGAAGACAAATCCTTCAAATCTATTCTTGCCGACAACCTGGCGATAAGGTCGCTGTCGGACAACCTGGAGCTTTCCCGTAAATACGACGAATACGGTATTCGCAGCATGGTAGACGCCGATCAGATTCAGTCCCTCTACCGGGAGTTTCTCCAAACCGAAGACCATCAGACCTACCAGGCTGCCGACGATATGGGTAAAGAGCCCACCGTTACCTTGTTGCTGAAGCTTTATAAATGGTTGCAGGGCCAGGATCTGTTCCTGAACATGGTGGAAGACCACTTCCCCCTGTGGAAAGAGGACAAGAGCCTCGTCGTTGGCGCCATCAAGAAAACGATTAAGGCAATGCCACTGGAGCAGGACTTCTATCAGACCTACGAAACCTACAGCGAAGCCATCGCAGACTTTGGCCGACCGCTGCTGAAGTTCGTCGTTGAAGCCGATGTACAATTACTCGATCGGATCAAGACCGTCCTTCAAAACTGGGACGCAGAACGCGTAGCCATCATTGATATGATCCTCATAAAGATGGCGATGGGTGAGTTTTTGCAATTTCCGAAAATTGCCCCCGAAGTAACGATGAATGAGTACGTCGATATTTCTAAGGTCTACTCTACCGATAAGAGTCGGGAGTTTGTGAATGGTGTACTTGACAATTTGCGCAAAGCTTTGGAAAAGGAGGACTTGATCTAGTGCTCTGTCAGGCCAATTTTGACAGACCACTAGTGCTTTGTCAGGTCGATTCTGTCGCATTAAATGCTGGTGAATTTTGCCTGCGGGCAAGGCGCTTGAACCGGAGTTTAGCCGTAGCTAAATGAGGATTCAAGCAACGCAGCCAGCGGGTAAAAGACGCCGCA
>JBGCFZ010000243.1:0-6395 GCA_045110355.1 Lewinella sp.
TCATCGTCCAGCGTCAGGATTTTATAGTTGTCCTGAATCTGAACATCCTTTACTTCCCGCGGGCTGATAAGCTCGACACCAAACCGTAAGGTTTGTGCCATAGCCCGTCGGGTCAATTCTGAACCGGACAATCCGCTGGGAAAGCCCAGGTAGTTCTCAATCCTACTGCTGGTACCCGCCTGGCCACCAGGTGCACGTTTTTCAATGAGTAAGGTCTTTAAGCCTTCGGACCCACCATAAACGGCAGCTGCCATTCCCGCCGGGCCACCACCTACAATAACTACGTCGTACAATTCTTCATTGGCGGTGGCACTCATACCTAGCCGTTCGGCCAGGTCATCAAGTGCAGGGTCTGCCATTTCTTCACCGTTTTCCAGAATGACCAACGGTAACTCTTTGTTTCCACAATTGTATAGTTCCAGTAACTCCTGTCCCTTTTCTCCGTAAGCATCAACCCATTGGTACGGCTTCAGGTTAGCCGCCAACCAGTCTTTGATGTTGTGGCTCTTGGGTGAGTACTGGTACCCCACCACCTTGATGCCCTGAAACTTGGGCCGGTAGCTCAGTTTCCAATCTTCCAGCAACTCATTAAGTACTGGGTACAGCTTTTCCTCCGGTGGGTCCCACGGCTTGAGTAAGTAATAATCAAGCTGTACGTCATTGATGGCTTTGATGGCCGCCTGTGTATCTGAGTAGGCAGTGAGCAAGGCCCGTTTGGCGTTTGGGAAAAAAGGCCTCGCCTTTTCCAAAAACTCCACGCCAAGCATCTCTGGCATTCGTTGGTCAGATAGGAAAAGGGCAATAGTCTCCCCCTTTTTCTTCAACTCCGCCACGGCCTCCAGTGCTTCGGATGCGCTGATGGTACTGATGATGCGGTAGTCGTCTTTGTATTGATTCCGGAGGTCGCGTTTCAGTGAGCGGAGTACTTGCTGATCGTCGTCGACGGATAGAATGATGGGTTTTTTAGACATGTTGGAGTTATTGGGAGAATACAGAGATGGTGGGGAGGTATTTATTACACAAGTCAAAGGAAGCGGAGGCATTTCTTGCTTAGATGCTGTAATTTCTACACACTAAGCAAGATGAATCCCGCTATCCCTCAAGCCGCGAGCAAGGTTAAAGCGGGAAGCAAACCAGGAAGCAAGTCCGCCCCGGTTCACTTTCTACGGATATGTCTCCGCCGTGCCGTTTGAGCACCCGCTTCACAATGTCCAGCCCCATACCAGTACCTTCTCCAATGCCCTTGGTGGTGAAAAATGGATCGAACACCCGGCTTTGGATGTCTTTGGGGATGCCGGTCCCATTGTCTTCAAACTCTAAGCAGAGATTGTTACGTTGCTGATAGCTCCTGATGGTAATCTTACCATTACCATCGTCGGGCAGGGCTTCCAGTGCGTTAGAGATCAGATTGGTCCAAACCTGATTGAGTTCGCCTTCCAGTGCTTTGATGTGGGGTAGGTTAACGTCACTGGTCTTTTCCAGCGCTACTCTTTTCTTTTTGAAACGGAACTTCAGCATGGTCAGTGTAGAAGCCAGCCCTTTATGAATGTCGACATATTCCATGCTTGGATCATTGTCCATATGGCTGTAGGTTTTGATCGAGGAGACCAGCTCAGCGATACGGCTGCTGGCTGTTTGAATCTCATCAACCAAACCTTCTGTCGTCAGGCTGGTTTCCAGCCACCACATAACTGGGGCTAAGGCAGCCTCGGGTAACACTTCTGCAATTAGGTCCAAATGTTCCGGGCGAAAATCCCAGTCAACAAAGATTTCGATGGCTTCTTCGGCTTCCTCAATGTTATGATCTTCAAACCAATCGGTCAGGTCATCGGTCCTTTCTTCCCGCTCCATCAGGCTGAGGTCCTGCGTGTCTACGTGGGCGGCTATCCGCTCGAAGAGTACTTTATTAACGGCATCCACTTGGTTGGCGTCTACCCGCATCATCACTACTTCCTTAAAGCGTTCGGGTGTATTGACTAAATGTTTATGTAGTTCCTGACTAGAGCGCACCATCGCAGAAGCAGGGTTATTCAGTTCGTGGGCCAGTCCGGCGCTCATCTTACCCAGTGCCATTAGCTTTTCATCCATCAGGCGCATCTGCTGGAAATCGCGAACGCGCTCCGTCATCACCGCCACCAGGGCCTGGGTCATGGGGTAACTAACGTTGACCATTTCGGTGAAGCATCCCTTGGGGAGCTGAATCAGGGTTGATGGCTCCAAGGAGGTACCGTCGCCACCGGTATGTGTCATCCGGCTGAACGGTAATACGCCCGTTACGTAAGGAGCATTCCATACCCCCACTTCCTTCTTACGGCCTTCATTACTCCGGCTGATGAGGAAGCTGCCCGTAAGGACGATCTGCATATAGTTGGCCTCCTCTCCGGTTTTAAAGAGGTGCTCATCCTTTTCAAGGCAGTAATAGTCACTTTTGTCAATAAGCCATTGCAAGGCTTCGTCGGCAACATTTTCGAAGATGTTGTAGGCGCGCAGTTGAGTGAGAAGATTATCTGGTTTTGGGCATGCTTGCATGTGGGTGGTTATGGTTAGGGAATAACACCTGGGTTTAGTAACGGTTGTGATGGCTTTATGTCCAAAATAACACTCATTAATTGAAGACGTGCAAGTATCCCTTTTACGCTAATTATCGTCAGATTAAATTTTGCCATTATCCCTACAAAAGATCATCCACCCATTTCCAGGGTAGCCATCCCGAAAGATTCAGCCGTACCGTAGCTCGGTTCAACAGGCTGCCCCTTTGCTCTAGCAATAGTTTTGTGTCGGGGTCTGCGATGAAGGGTACATAGATGCCTACCCGGCCCTCAGCAATGCTTAGGCCCGCACCGCCAACCCAACTGAATTCTCCACGCTCCGGCTCCGAACTAACGCTCCTGAAACCATAGTAGCCCGCATCCAGGAATAAACAAAGGGGTAGATAATCCGGCATGCCGGGAAGATCGGCATCCACATTAGCGGCCAACATATAATTATTACTGGTGCCGAAGGAAAAGGCAGAACTAACGGGGGCACGGAAACCACCCTGGCGTCGGCCCAGTTGCTGTTCGTTGCGGCCACCAAGGTTTCGGCCAACAAATAAATCGTCGTACCGATAGTCGCTGGCGGCATTGTCTACCAGCGAAAAGCCGGAAGGCGATCTTGTGGCACGGTCCCGCAGATCATTGATCAGGAAGACACCACCAAAGGCCCGCCAACGGAGAAAGCGATTGCGCTCATACTGGTGTCCACCGATGAGCTCGGCTTCCAGTCGTAGGTGATTAGCATTAAAGGCGTTTTGCGTACCAGCATTCTTATATTCCAGGGTTGCAGACCAGGCTATGGGGCTCAACTCCCGCGCTACGGCACGATGGTAGGTAGTCCTTAGGAAAAGGTCGCTGGTTTGGCGCTCACCGCTTACTTCGCCCAGGTCATTGAAGGCTGGCCTGCTCCGCGAAAGATTGATTACCTGAGCCGACAGGCTACTTTTTAGCTGGCTGATTGGGGCGTGGCGGAAATTGTATTCCAGCCGCGCCGCCGTGCGTAAGTAGTCATAAGGTTCGTTGGTTCGCAATAAGGTGAAATCACTGAACCGCTGTATCCCCAAACTGGTAGTTACTTGGGCTACTTTTCCAGCGCTGGAGGGAGATCGCCACTTCAGCCCTGCAAACCCAGTAAGCCGGCTGCTCCGGCTGCCGAACATGGGCGCCAGCATCCATTCCAGTCGCTGGGGCTCGAGGGTGCGGTTGTGCAGTGCTGCCCCAACCATGCCGCCGTCATGTTCATTGAAACCCACCAACGGCAGCGCGAAAATTTGGCGTATATCGCTTTGTTCCTGATCGATGACGAGGCCGACTTTTAGCGGTTTATTTCCCCGGCGGTTGTTGCTGGTCCATAAGTCAAGCGGGTTTTCGGCGGTACCAAGCGTGAGGCTTTCGAGGTCCTCGGGAGTAGCAATGGATTCAGCTTGCGGGTCAATACTGGCCGTCATGTCTTTATTGCCTGCGCTTTTCAGGTGCGCGGTCGCAGGTGCAGGGCGGGATCCTTTATGAGCAAGGGGGAGTAGTCCCGTTGCAGCGTCGGCTTTTCCCCTGATCGCCCAGTCGGAGGTCTTCGTCGTCAGGAAGGCGTCCGGGAACCAGGGGCGTAGGTTTTTCCCCAGGCCCGTTTCCATGGCTGCGAAGAAGTCCTCGGGCTGGGGATGCCGGAATTTCCAGCCGTCGTAATAAGCCTGCATCGCTGCATCGAAGCGCGCAGTACCCACATAGGCTTCCAGTTCCTGGAGCGCCATGGCGGGTTTGCTGTAGGCACCAACCCAATAATTTATCCGGGAGAGACTGTCCGAACGCGTATCCGGTGCCTGGTCGATTCCCCGGCGGGCGGTATAGTGGTAACCCAAACGGTTGTAATCGACTTGGCGGCCAAGAATGCCAATCCCCTTAGGTTTTTGAGGCCAGAATTTGGCCATGTACCTTTCTTCGTAGAAGGTGTTAAGCCCTTCATCCATCCAGGGGTGATCGCGCTCGTTGCTGCCCAGGATACCGTAAAACCAGTTGTGACCAACCTCATGAGCAAGGACCTGATCCAGGCTTGCCGCATCAGCGTTTTGGCCGATGACGGTAATCATGGGGTATTCCATTCCACCTCCAGCGCTTAGCGCGGACTGTAAACCAGTCACCTGCGGATAGGGGTAAGCCCCAACCTGCTCAGAATAAAAACGAGTAGCTCGTTTTAGGTAATCGGTGCTTTTGATCCAAAGCGCTGCCTCGGTTTCGGTAAACATCGACCATACATCGATAGCCTCCGACTGACCGGGCAATTGCAGCGTGTCATGTAATACTTTGAACCGCTTGTCGGCAAACCAGGCAAAATCATGGACTTTGTCGGCGGTGTAGGTGATGGTTTTGAAGGCCGTCCCTGATCGTGGGAAGGGTTCGGCAACGTAGTTCTCTGAAAGGTCATTTGCTGCTGCGCGACGGGCCAGTTCTTCGCGGTCGTTGTTTCCTTTATCCATCAGCCACCGCCGTTCTTCTGCCTCCTGTAGGGTGCCGGAGGCAGCCACGACGTAGTTGGTCGGGAGGGTCAGTTCTACCCTGAAGTTGCCGAATTCACTGTAGAATTCTCCTTGGTCGAGGTAAGGCATCACGTTCCAACCTTTACGGTCGTATACCGCTGGCTTTGGGTACCATTGTGTTATTTGGTAGGAGGTGCCGACATGGCCTAGCCGTGAGAAGCTGGCGGGAATCCTGACCCGAAAGGGCGTTTCAATGGTAACGGTTTTGCCGGGGAGTAAGGGCGTGGCGGTGAAGGAGACCCACGCAATATCCGGGTGCTGGGCGTCAAATTGATGCTCGGCTGGCTGGCCACCAACGGTGAAACTCAGGCTGTCCAGTGTTCCCCGGCGTTTACGCTCGCTGAAATGGAAGCGGGTACTACCGTTGCGCAGCATTTGCTTCGCAAAAGCCGTTTTGTCCGAACTATAGGCCCGTGGCCAGAGATGGAAACCAATCTTGACGAGGGTGTCCGGAGAATTATTGGTGTAGGTGAGCTTCAGGTGAGCGTTTAACTCATGAGCTTCATCGTCTAGCCGGGCTTCGATGTCGTAGGAGACGTCTTGCTGGAAGTAGGCTGTCTGAGCGGCCAAGGAACAACTCAGGTAAAGACTTGAAAACAAAAGGAAGAAGCGCATGGAGAAAGGTTGGTTGGGCTGCAAATTACGGACTTCCGTAACACCCAGGGCGAGGGGCAGTACCCCGAGAAAAAAGCAGAGCTTTTTCAAAATGCTAGCTGGCTTGAAGCCACCGTCTCTCGGGGCATAGCCCCTCGCCCTAAGCTTTTGGGTCCGGCCTTTGCACTAAAAACCTCCCCCTTCACCTGCGTCCGCGCCTGATTATAGTTAAGAAATGTTAACGATCGTTAAGAGGACCAACCAAATGCCGGTGTAAATAGTCTACTACATACGTTTTATAAGGTACAAACCCGTTATAGAAAACAAAAAGTGCATCATCAATGAAAAAATTCCTCTTCATCATTCTGGCTGCTGTTGTTGGTGGCCTGGCTGCCCTCGGCGGCGCGCAGTACCTGGGCCTGAACGAGCAGGTTAAGTATGTAGAAATTCAGCCCCAGCCCACGACTAATTATGCCAATTTTGCTGAACCAAGCACCACCGTAAACGTAAACCCCGCGCCGACTGCTGGTTTTGCAACAGCGGCAGAAAAATCATTGCCTGCAGTAGTGCACATTAAGGCGAGTAAGCAAGCCGGAAGAAGTGGCGGTGGCCGTGGTGGTTTTGACCCGAATGAAATTCCTGAATCACTACGTGACTTATTCGGCAACCCCGGAGAAGGCGGACAGGGAGGCGAAGCGCCGCTGCAACAAGGCAGTGGCTCCGGCGTCATCATCAG
>JBGCFZ010000244.1:0-13043 GCA_045110355.1 Lewinella sp.
CCCTGGTCGGATGACTGGAATGCCAAAAAGAATAGTGGTAAGTGGGGTCTTGCTCCCGATTACGGCAAGTTTAAATCTGGCTACATCGGTTTGCAGGACCACGACAGTTCTTTGTGGTTTCGGAATATTCGGATTAAGAAGCTGTAAAACATTTATTTACCAAGACCGATTCATCGACAATGTACCGCAATCAACCGATAATACTTGGGAACGAGAACCTGTCTATTGGCGGATTCTTAGAATGGTTAAGGTGTGAAGACTGCGACTTCAATACCTACAGGCTGATTTTGCAAGCTGATACTGACGCAGTATATATGGGGGTACATTCCCCAGTTATTGGGAATGGGAATGATGTATGAATAAGTAATTGGCGCCAAACTGGTTGACGATCTCTAGGCAACCCCACTCTAATTATTATCGTCCTTCATGCGAAAGCTTCCCCCGCTGAAACCCAAAGTCTCATTCGTTTGTGGGACTGAAGAATTGCCCCCATCCTCCTGTTTTATCTTCCCCTCCATGCCACTAAGCCTTACCGATTTTTTCATTCTGGCGAGTGTCTTGCAAGGCATGTTCATCGGCTTAGCCATTCTGTTCGCACCAAATTTTCGTAGTACGACAAACAGTTACCTTGCTGGGAGCATCCTGTTAATGTCGTTCATCACCTTCCTGGGCTGGCAGGATTTCGACATTTTCTGGATCGATTACACCTGGTCACTGATGTGGGAACTCCTACTGCCACCAGTGATGTTCACCTACTACCTACAGGTACTTGACCATCGCTATTTAAAAGCGAAGTGGTATCCCTTTCTCTATGCGCCTTTCGCGGTAGTACTGATCTTTGATCTCATTGTAGACCTGGACTTTGTCTTTGACCTTTATAAACTCCCCATTGAAGAAGGAAGCCTGGGTTGACAACTCTTCGATGCGCTGGAAGACAGCCTTTCCATGTGGTATATTGTGTTCGTCGTTGGCCGGGGCTTCTTTCTTACCCGAGAGGACAGGGGCCTACTGCCCGAGAAACGACAGTGGCAGAGAGGTAATGACCATATACCTCAAAGCAAACCCTCAACTAACCCAAATTGGCACGGAAACAGCTGGAGACTTCTCCGATACAGGCATGAATCGTTTCTTGCCTAATGGTTGGATTTACCAATATTCCATCATGAAGTTTTTGCTACCTGATGGCACGAGCCTCGATGGTGTTGGACATGTGCCAGACATCTACGTTCGTAACACAGAAGCAGATATTGCGGCAGGAAACGATGTGGTATTAAACCGTGCTTTTACCTTCCTATTTGAGGAGTATGGTATTCGGTAAGGTGCCAAAACTTATAGTCAAACGCCTCCTATATCTATTAACTTAAAAGTAAAGAGACCTATTGATTCTCCCTTTTTCTGATTGGTCACCAACGCCTGCACATCAGCCTCTTTTTAATAAAACGTAAGGTTTACGCCGCTTTAACCATGCTCCGGCCAGTTAAAGCGGCGGCCTTTTTACGGCTTCCAAGTCCTTTCCCTTGCACCTGCGGCCGCGCCAAAAAGACACTCAAATTTGGACAAACCAACTTTTTGCGCCTAACTTTGCCCCAATGAAAAGCGTAGCGCACATCATCCGCCGAGATAGGCGACGGGTCCTGAGGACCAAGTAAGCTTCCCGCCCCCGTGCCCGGAAGCGCCCGCAACTTCAATGGTTGACCGGGCAGTAGCGATACCCTTCCTTTTCTCCTTTCCCCATTTCCTCTTTTATTATGCAGATTCAGATTCACGTTGCCCAGCCCGGGCACGACGTATTCGCTCAAGCTATTTGTGATCTCATGGCCGAGTCGGCCAAAGCCCGCGGAACCGGAATTGCTACCCGCAAGCCCGAATACGTGGCGGAGAAGATTCGCAGCGGCAAAGCCGTCCTCGCCCTGGTAGACAACGAACTTGCCGGTTTCAGCTATATCGAAACCTGGAGTCACGGTAGGTATGTGGCCAACTCCGGCCTCATCGTCAATCCAAAATTCAGGCGACATGGCCTTGCCCGAAAAATCAAAGGCGCCATCTTCAACCTCTCTCGCGAGCTCTTCCCCGATGCACAAATATTTGGTATTACCACCAGTTTACCGGTAATGAAGATCAACAGCGACCTGGGCTATAAACCGGTGACTTTCTCTGAGTTGACCCAAGACGATGCCTTCTGGGCAGGCTGTAACTCCTGCCCCAACGTCGATATTCTTACCCGCAACGACCGCATGATGTGCCTCTGTACGGCCATGATGGCCCCCAGTGCCAACGCCGCCAAAAAGATGGCGGTGGACCTTAGCGATATGATCGTGGAAGGGTGACGATATCTGAAAACCTAATTAAAGATCCCGGAGGGATCAAATCGTTTTAACCTCGGACGTAGTGAAGATGCTTAGCATCGAACGAAGTCCGGGGACATACACACTCCCCCAGAAAATGAAAAAAATAGTCCTAGCCTACTCCGGCGGTCTCGACACCAGCTACTGCATCAAATACCTGACGGAAGAAAAAGGGTACGAAATCCATGCCCTAACGGTAGATACCGGCGGCTTCTCCGACGAAGAGATCGTGGAAATGGAAGCTCGCGCCATGAAACTTGGCGCCACCAGCTATAAGCGCGTTGACGTTACGGAAGCCTACTACCAGGAATGTATCCGCTACCTCGTTTACGGCAACTGCCTGCGCTACCAGACCTACCCCATGAGCGTGAGCGCCGAGCGGATGTTCCAGGCGATGAGCACCGCCCGCTACGCCGTGGAAATTGATGCCGATGGCGTCGCGCACGGCTCCACCGGAGCAGGAAATGACCAGGTCCGATTCGACCTCGCCTTCGAACTAAGCGGGAAAGAACTGGAAATCATCACCCCGATCCGGGATATGCAGCTGAGCCGGCAAGAAGAAGTTGACTACCTGGCAAAACACGGTCTGCACTGGCCGGAAAAGAAAGGTACTTACAGCATCAATGCCGGCCTGTGGGGCACCTCCGTAGGTGGCGCGGAAACCCTGACGAGCAATAAGTCTTTGCCCGAAGACGCCTGGCCCGTGCCCATGACTGCAACAACGACACAAAACATCGACCTTAACTTCAAAGAAGGTCAATTTGTCGGCTTCGACGATCAAACTTTTGATTCCCCCGTGGCCGCCATCAAGGCCCTGGAGGCCCTGGCCGCGCCCTTCGGTGTTGGCCGAGACATCCACGTTGGTGATACCATCATCGGCATCAAAGGCCGGGTTGGTTTTGCTGCGGCAGCAGCCGTATTGATTCTGAAAGGGCACCATTTGCTGGAGAAGCACACCCTCGCTAAATGGCAGCTATTCTGGAAGGAACAACTGAGCAACTGGTACGGCATGATGCTGCACGAAGGTCAGTTCCTCGACCCCGTGATGCGGGACGTGGAAGCCTTTATGGAAAGCTCACAGGGCACCGTCAATGGTACCGTCCACGTTACGCTGCACCCGCATCGGTTCGAGCTGAACGGCATCACTTCCCCCAACGACTTACTCGGCGCAGGCTTCGGAGCTTATGGTGAAATGAATAAAGGCTGGAGCGGAGAAGACGTGAAGGGCTTTACGAAGATCCTTAGCGTACCGGGCCGCATTCGCAACGCCGTGAATAAGTGAGTTAAGTAATCCGTCGATCCCGGAGGGATCAAATCGTTTTAACCCCGGACGAAGTGAGATGCGCAGCATCGAGCGTAGTCCGGGGAGTGCGCGCATCGCGCGCCCAAACAAAAAACCATGAAACACAAAATAGGCATCATCGGCGGCGGCGGCTACACCGCAGGCGAACTGCTCCGCATCCTCGTCCATCACCCCGAAGTAGAGGTGGCATACGTACAGAGCGAGAGCCAGCAGGGCAAGGCCATCCATGAAGTACACACCGACCTGGTGGGGGATACCGACTTACGGTTTTCGGGCGCGGACGCAGGTGCATTGGAAGGTTTAAGTGCCGTGTTCCTGTGCATGGGCCACGGGCGCTCTCGTGGCTGGGTAGACGCCAACCCGCTGCCCCAAAGTACCGTGATCGTGGACCTGAGTACGGACTTCCGTATGGACGAAACCTGGGTCTACGGTCTGCCGGAGATCAATCATGCAGCTACCCGTGGCGCTACCCGAATTGCCAACCCTGGATGCTTCGCAACGGCCATCCAAATTGGCTTATTGCCATTGGTTAAGGCTGGCCTGGCGGAGGGCGAAGTCCACATCAACGGCATGACCGGCTCCACCGGAGCCGGCCAGCGGCCGATGCCCACCACACACTTCAGCTGGCGCAACGCCAACGTATCCATCTATAAAGCCTTCAGCCACCAGCACCTCAACGAAATAGGACGAAACTGTCAGCTGCTGGGCCGGAAGACCACCGAAGGTTTAAACTTCCTGCCACTGCGCGGCCCCTTCGCCAGGGGAATCTTTGTCTCCACCTACGTCAATACCGACAAGACAGAAGCGGAACTGAAGCAGCTTTTCAATGATTTCTACGCCGGCGCTGCCTTCACCCATACGACCAACGTAAACCCCAACCTGAAGCAGGTAGTCAACACAAACAAAGGGCTCGTCTTTGTGGAAAAACACGAAGATAAAGCCCTGGTCATTTCCATGATCGACAACCTGCTGAAGGGTGCCAGTGGGCAGGCAGTACAGAACATGAACCTGGCCTTGGGGCTCCCGGAGACGGCGGGGCTGAACCTTAAAGCTGGCGTATTCTAGACAGTTTTTCAAGCTTCAGCCTGAATCATCTTAACCGGTGATTTGCCATTCACCATCCTTTTAAACAGTGCAGGCTTAAGCCTGCCGAACGATAAGCCATGAACCTATTCAACGTCTATTCCCTTTACGACATCGAGCCCGTGCGCGGTAACGGTGCTTACGTATATGATAAAAACGATCGGCAAGTCCTGGATTTCTACGGCGGCCATGCCGTCATTTCCATCGGCCATTCACATCCGCACTACGTGAAGATGGTACAGGAACAAGTTGCCAAACTCGGCTTTTACAGCAACAGCGTAAAGAACCCGTTGCAGGTAGAATTTGCGCAAAAGCTGGGCGAGCTGTCCGGGTTAAATGATTACGATCTATTTCTAGTCAGCAGCGGAGCGGAAGCCAACGAAAACGCCCTTAAGCTGGCTAGTTTTCACACTGGCCGAAATCGGATTCTGGCGTTTGATGGAGCTTTTCATGGTCGGACCTCTGCCGCCGTCAACGTTACCGACAACGAGAAGATCAAGGCTGCGATCAACCGAAATTTCCCGGTAACCTTTCTTCCGCTGAATGATTTAGCTGCGGTGGAAACCGAACTGGCTAAAGGCGACGTTGCCGCCCTCATCATTGAGGGGATACAGGGCGTTCACGGCATCTACGTTCCCGAGCCTGATTTCCTCGAAGCCTTGCCCGACCTCTGCCACGCTCACGGCGCGGTACTGATCCTGGATGAGGTCCAGTCTGGCTACGGGCGAACGGGAGAGTTCTTCGCCTTTCAACATTCCAAGGTCCAGCCCGACATCGTCTCGATGGCCAAGGGTATGGGGAACGGCTTCCCGATTGGCGGGGTACTGATCCACCCCTCTTTCGAAGCGAAAAAAGGGATGTTGGGTACAACATTTGGTGGTAGTCACCTGGCCTGTGCCGCCGGCATTGCCGTGCTCGACGTAATTAAGCAGGAAGACCTCCTGACGAACGCCCAAAAGATGGGGGCTTACCTGATGGAACAAATGGCTGCGACTGGCCTGTTTACCGAAATCCGGGGCTACGGCCTGATGATCGGACTGCAAATGACGGAGCCGATCGCGCCGCTGCGTAAAAAATTGCTGTTTGAGCAAGGGGTCTTCACCGGTTCCAGTAAAGACCCAAATACCATTCGGTTGTTGCCGCCGCTTAACGTTACGCAGGAGCAATGTGATGTGTTGATTGGGGCTTTCAAGGAGGCTTTAGAGTAGGTTTTATCACCTGGGTATGGAGTGAGCCGCTTGGCCATTAAGCACCTTCAGGGCTGCTTCGCAGCGTGGTTCTCACAGAGGTGAGCGCAGAGGGAGGCACGGAGGAGGCACAGAGGTATTGGGCGTCGCAGCACCAACTTTAGTCGAAGCAGACTAATATATGCTTACCTCCCAAAAAGATAATTCATCATGATTCTAGAACACGTCCACATCACCATTACTCCCGACCGGGTCGTAGAGTACCTAAAAGCTTTCAAGCAGGCGCGGCCGCTGGTGCAAAATCAGCCCGGCTGCCATTCTTGTCGTTTGTTGCCAGCATTGGGGGAACCTGGCGTTTTCCTCTTACTCATCGAATGGAGAAGCAAAGAAGATCATACGGAGGGTTTCCGAAAGAGCAGGGAGTATCAGGCATGGAGCAGATTGCTCCATCCGTTTTATGACGTATTTCCGGAAGTACGGTACTTTATGATTCAAGCTTAAACTTCACCGGCACCCGAACCTCAACCTCTCCAGCACTGCCATCGTGCCACCGGTGCCCATCAAGGTCCATGCTGCGCAGTACATCAAGTACTGCAATGCCAGCTGCATTGGAGCTGCCCTTCACGTGGTGCACCAGCATATTCTTACCGATGCGTCCTTCCTCATCTACATCGAAGCTGATAACGAACGAGCCGTTGAAGCATTTGCTGTCACGTGCCCAAACTTCCTCGGTAAAAGATTCGGCCATGGCCGTTTCGAGGCCGCTGCGGAACAGCTCGGAAGTAGACAGGTAGCTTTCGCCGCGGAACATATCGGGCTGAAAGTCTGTACCGGAAACGCTTTCATCGATTTCGACCTTAAAGCAGGGGGTATCACTACCGTAGTAAAAGTCGTCGCGGCCAGCATCACGGAAATTGGTAGCATCGGCGCGCAGACGGGCACGTTCTTTGAACGAGGGGTGCTGTAGTTCGGGCTGTAGTTCCGACATATCAAAGTCAGCACGAGGTCGTTCTCCCGGAACCTGACTTACATCCCAGGTATAAGTTACCGCAGTTTTTGCCGAGGGGATAGTAGCGTCATAAAACAAAGTCACCGCCACGGCGGCAACAGCAAAGAAAATCCCTACGCGGGCGTAGTCGGAAGAAAGGCCAAAGTATTTCATGTGGGAAAGAGGTTAGAAACGGGTAATTGGTTGCGACAGCTCAGCAGGTATTTAAGTAACGTGTTGAAATACACTTTTGGTTTCAACACCTCCTGAGGATCAGGATTTTAACATTCAAGACAGCTATCCGATCCGAAACCGGACGGGAATACGCACTTCTCCTGCTCCACGGGTACCGTCGTGCCAGCGATGGCCTTCATGGTCCAGTTCGTACATCATTTGGTACACGCCATGCATGACGGACTTACCGCCGTCCCGTAGGTGATGTACAATGATGGTATGGCCAAGACTACCGTCGGCTTCAACGTTGAAGCTCACGACAAACGAGCCTTCGAAGCACCGTCCGTTCCAGGATGTACGGGTAAATTCATCAATCAGAAGGGTCTCCAGTTCGGTCAAGAAGCCGTCGGTACCGTCCATAATGGAATTCCCAAAGACGGCTGCCCGGGTATCTTCGAAGCCATCCACCGTTGGGTCAATCGTTACGGTGTAGCAGGGTGTCTTAGTGTCAGCACGTTCGGTTTTGGCCTGCGCGCCGGTATCCGAGTGAAAGTCAACCATCAGGTAGTTCGTGAAAAGCTGAAAGCTGAGTAATAGCGCAGCGCAGGTGATGCCAAGCTTGGCATAAATAGAGTTGGTGCCGGTATCTTTCATCAGTGAATTCGTTTGGGTCAGGTAAAAAATGTGCTGGCTTAATACAATAGGACGAGCGAGCAACTAACTATACAATGCGATAATGAACCAGTTTGGTTTGCCAAACAAGCTGTTATTCAGGACTTTAACACTTCCAACAGTCCCTGCTCCCTGAACCCGTTCTTTGCACCTGCGGCCGCGCCTTATTAGTCAGATAGTCAAACAGTCACGGAGTCAATCAATACTACCGCGCATGGAAGCCCCCTACACTATCTGACTACGTAACTATCTGACTATTTAACTACGTGACTATCTTAGCCCCATGGAAACTACCGAACTCCTCAAACGTGTCCGCCGCATCGAAATCAAGACCAAAGGCTTGAGCCGTCAGATCTTCAGCGGGGAATACCAAAGTGCTTTCAAAGGCCGCGGAATGTCGTTCAGTGAAGTTCGGAATTATCAGTACGGCGACGACGTTCGGAACATCGATTGGAACGTGACCGCCCGCTCCAACGAGCCCTACGTCAAGGTCTTCGAAGAAGAACGCGAACTGACGGTGATGTTACTGGTCGACATCAGCAAGTCCAGTTTCTTCGGTACCACCAAGCAATTGAAAAATGAGTTAATCACGGAGATTTGTGCAGTGCTTGCCTTCTCCGCTACTAACAATAACGACAAGGTCGGGCTGCTGCTCTTCAGCGATAAGGTCGAAAAATTCCTCCCGCCAAAGAAGGGCCGAGGGCATATCCTCCGCATCATCCGTGAATTACTCGATACCCGTCCGACCGGTGCGGGCACCGACATCGGCATGGCCCTCACCTACTTTTCCAATATGGTGAAGAAGCGGAGTATTTGCTTCCTGCTTTCCGATTTCCTGGCCGATGGCTACGAAAAGCCATTGCGTCTGGCCGCCCGACGCCATGACCTGATCGGGATGCACCTCTATGACCCGCGGGAGCGTGAACTGCCTGCCGTAGGCCTCATTCACGCCCGCGACGCCGAAACTGGTAAAATGGAATGGGTGGATACCGACAGCCGCCGGGTTAGGAAGCACTATACCGATTGGTACGAGAAAAACCTCGACTATTATAAATCCTCTTTTCAGAAATCCGGGGCAGACAGCATGAGCGTGGAAACTACGGAGGACTATGCTAAGGCGTTGCTGAAATTCTTTAAAGCCAGGTAGTAAGTAGTGCTACCGCGTATGGTAGCTCGCTACGCTCGTTAGGATATGCGATATTCGATTGGCAATATTTGATATGCGATTTTACTCCCGCATGTGCTTGCTCGCTGCACTCGTACTTTTAGACCGGAGTGAGCGGAGACGTGCGGCAGCGCTACCCACTACCCACTATAAACTAGGACTCCCCACTTGCTTTAGCCGCTCCTGCATTTTCTTCCAGATCCCCGGGAAGAAGAAAGCCCGCAGGAACCGAATTTCCTTCCCTTCAGTTGTCCGAATGGTGATGCTGCCTTCCGTTTCTTCTACGTTGGCTACGTCAAACAGCGGTACGTAGGTCGGTGACCGAAAGCCGGTCTTTGCCTCCAGCGATACCCCGTCAATCTTAACGCGAAAGAGATTTCGTACCAACATGAACAGAAAAACCGGAAGCAGGAGCAAAGTTGATGGTTCCAATGCCTGCCCGGTCAGGGTAGCGTAGATGCCTAAAACCGGCAGTGCGATGACGGTCAGCCCGGTAAGAAAAAACGTGGCATTGCGCATAGGGAAGAGGTGACCTTTCTGATAGTCCGTCACCAGTATCCAGATTTCCATAACGGCCATCAGTAATACGGCGAAGGAAACCGCAGACATCAGCCCCATCCAAAAACCACCAACCCGGCCTTCTTGAAACTGGTAGAAATAGCCGACCAAAATGACCAGCAGAAGGGAACCGCCCCAGCCGATGAGTTGGTAGGGAGGTGTTTTTTTGAACATGTCTTTAGTTTTTAGTCGGTAGTTAGTAGTGGATAGTGCTGCCGCAAGAGGATGCTCACTGTGTTCGTTAGGATTGATTTTTCCGATTGAAGGGAAGCAGCCTAAGTAATATTCCAACTCTATGTGTACGAGCGAAGCGAGCAGTTTACAGCGGGAGCACTACAAACTATCTACCACTACACGTTACAGATATTTATTCCTTCGGCCAATGCTTTGATTTTATCGTCGTAGGTAGGAAGGAACTCCTGGGCAACGAAACCAGTAAAGCCCGTTTCATGAATGGCCTTGATGATCGCTGGGTAGTTCAACTCCTGGCTATCATTAATTTCATTACGGCCAGGAACGCCACCCGTGTGGTAATGACCGATGTACTCGTGGTATTTCTTAATGGTATCGATAACGTCCCCTTCCATGATCTGCATGTGGTAGATGTCGTACAGCAGCTGGAAATTTGGTGATCCGATCATCTCCCCCAGTGCGACGCCCCACTCGGTTCGGTCGCACATGTAGTCTGGATGATTGACTTTACTGTTAAGAAGTTCCATTTGCAGAGTGACACCAGCTTCTTCAGCCAGTTTGACCATTGGCCGGAGGCCTTTGGCACAATTCACCATGCCGTCTAGGTCAGAGAGACGTCGGCGGTTGCCGCTCATTACGATCATGTTTTTGATGCCGTGGTCGGCTGCGTCTTTGATGGCTTTGGTGTAGATCTCCCGTAGGTTGTCCCAGTTTTTAGGTTCGTTCCAGCCGTTCTCAATGCTGAAGCCGTCCAATGTACCCATGGCACAAGTCATGTTGTACTTTTTCAGGGTTGGCCAGTCTTCTACCGTCAGCAGTTCGATGCTTGTGAGCCCGATGTCCTGGCCGCGCTCGCAGAGTTCCTCCAGTGGAATGTCGCTGTAACACCATTTGCAGGTACTGTGGTTGGTTTTGTAGGCATCGCCAGCGAGTTTGTCGGCGGCTTCGGTAGCACCAATGGCACTACTGAGGGAGGCGGCTCCAAGCGTTAGAGCGGCAGATTTGATGGCTTTACGACGAGTCATGATCGAAATCGGTTGGTTCGACGGCCAATATAAGACAAGAAGAGCAGGGCGGGGCCGCAGGTGCAAAAAAGGTTGAAGAGCCGTGTACTGAATGCTACTCTTCAAATCATACGTATTACGAAGCTAAGGGGGCCACAAACTTATTCTCCGCCATCTTTCCCAAACAACGTCTTAGCCCAAAACTCCTTCCGTTTGTCCCTCCGTACATCCTTGCGCTGTTCCCTTTCCAATAAGTCAGCAATGCGCTCGGCATATTGCGTTGGGCTCTCCCGGCTACGCCGTCGCTTTCGGGCCATCATTTGCTCCACCTCGGAGGCGGGAAATCGTTGTAGCCGGGTGGCAATATCGTCTACCGGCATGAACTCGTCGGGGTCTTGGTAAATTGGGAGTTCCTCCAGGTAATCAGGACATTCCAGCAGCGCAACGGTCATTTCATCAAGTGCAGGAAATCGCCCGCCTTTGTACCTTCTACTCACGCCCGCTGCGCGTTGGACCTTCCGCATGAAAGTTCCCCAAACGGGGAGCGCCGTAGCCGTTGCTGACCCTCGCCGCAAGGTCCGGAAGTGAACCGCCGGGTACTCCGCCCCCACCCAGGTACTGACCACCAGCTTCGGCGTATATCCTACAAACCAGCCGTCTGACTGGTCCTGCGTGGTCCCCGTCTTACCCGCCAGGGCTCCACCGATACCATAGGTGCTGCGCAGCCGCGCACCCGTTCCACTATTAACGACGCCCGCCATAAGGAAAGTCGCAATATTGGCCACCGTATCACTCATCACCCGAATCGTTTTTCTGGGTCGGGCAAACTCCACAATCACCGTCCCATCAGCCGTAGTGATTTTGTCCAGAAAGTGAATCCCTTCCGGCCGCCGGCCGCCGTTGGCAAAAGCACTGTATACCGTGTTCATTTCCGGCAGATTTGCCTCCACCGTACCCAGGGCTACACTGGGGATGGCCTCCACTTTTCCGGTAATGCCCATTTCATGAATCTCTCTTACCACCCTGGGTAATCCGCTACGCACCGCCAGGTTAACAGCTACAGTATTAACGGATTTGGATAAGCCCCCGCGCATCGAGTAAGCCCCTTCGTAGTTACCGTTCGGGTTCCTTG
The DNA here is from genome assembly GCA_045110355.1 of Lewinella sp. GTDB lineage: Bacteria > Bacteroidota > Bacteroidia > Chitinophagales > Saprospiraceae > Neolewinella. The sequence continues at coordinate 11,804 of JBGCFZ010000244.1, forward strand.
GGTTGTAGTCCTTAAAGTCCTCAATGGTGAACTGCTGAGCAGGGGTATACTCACACGGGAACATGCCCTCTTGCAGCGCTGTAGCATAAATGACGGGCTTGATCGTTGACCCCACTTGCCGCCGCGCCGTTACGTGGTCGTACTGCACGAACCGGTAGTCGACACCACCAACCCACGCCCGCACCACCCCGTTGGCGGGTTCCGTTGCCAGTAATCCCGCATTAAGCAAGGTAAAGTAGTGGCGGAGGCTATCAATTGGCCGCATCAGGGTATCTTTTGCCTCGGTCGTTTTCCAGTCATAGATGGTCATCCGGCGCGGTTTACGCATCACCTCCATGATCTCTTCTTCTGATTTACCACTAGCCGCCAGGCTCTTGTAACGAGGGCTACGCTGCACTGTTTTAAGGAAGGCATCTTCCCAGGGCGCACGCTTAGCACTCTTCCAGTCGACCGCCAGGTTCTGCTGAATCCGAGGCAGCTGTTCCAGTACGGCCTCCTCTGCCAACCGTTGTAATACGGAGTTGATACTGACGTGAATCTTCAGCCCATCCCGGTCAATATCATACGGACGAGTATCCGCCCAGGTCTTCCCGGCTAATGCTTTTTCTGATTCCGCACGCAACAGCCGTCGGAAATGCTCAGCGCCGCCCACCTGGTCGTTGGTGCGTTCATAGTCAATCACAAGTGGCAGTGCACTGAGACTATCAACGACTGCTTGTTCAAGGCTTTCGTTGCGGGCCATCAGTGCCAATACCAAGTTCCTTCGTTTCCGGCTACGCTCAGGGTGCGTCCGAGGGTTATAGCTTGTGTTAGCTTTGAGCAGGCCAACCAAAACGGCGGCTTCCTCCGCCTTCAGGTCTGCAGCAGGTTTGCTAAAAAAGCGCCCGGCAGCTACCTCAATTCCGTAGGCATTTTCACCAAAGGGTACGGTATTGAGATAAAGCGCCAATAATTCCTGCTTGTCATACACCTCTTCCAATCGACTGGCAATAATCATCTCCCGTAGCTTGAGTTTGATCATCCCGAAACTGCCAAAGCGTTTACGCGGATACAGTTGCTTGGCCAGCTGTTGGCTGATCGTACTCCCCCCACCGCCGCTCCGATCCCTGAGCAGGATCGATCGCCAGGCCACCCTCGCCAGTGCGCGCAGGTCAATCCCCTGGTGCTCGAAGAATCGACTGTCCTCCGTTGCGATCAGGGCGTTGATGACGTAGGGAGAAATCCGGTCCAACGGTACACT
>JBGCFZ010000245.1:0-2880 GCA_045110355.1 Lewinella sp.
GCATTAAGTTCTGCACTAAAATGATAGGCCGAGCTGTCGTGGAGCGACTACCCCGTAGGATGGCCTGGGACAAGGAGGCACGACGACGTCCCAGGGTGAAAAGGGAATTTCTTGTGGTGCGGCGCGCAGCGCGGCAAGCAATAGCCCCATTAGATTACCCCCCAATTCCCCGAAGTTCAATAGCTTGCAGCATGAAAACGAAAGCCCTCCTATTCCTTGCTATTTTGTTCGTGGGTTGCACCGGCGTCCGCGCCCAAACGTCCTTCGATCAACAACTTTTAGAGCTTCCTGATCTTCAAACGGCCAAGAAGATTGCCGGTCAAAACGGTGACGTGGTTTACGAACTCTACTTCCGCCAGCCGCTGGATCATGGTGATACCACCAGGGGATTCTTTCAGCAAAAGGTATTTCTGACGCACCGCGCAACGGGCAAGCCTACCGTCATCGTAACGGAAGGCTACAGCGCTCCCAGGCCCCGGTACTACGAACTCTCGGATTTGTTGGGAGCCAATCAGGTTCGCGTAGAGCACCGCTACTTCGGCAACAGCCAGCCGGAAGGCGATGATTTTACCTTCCTGAATCTGGAGCAGGCAACCGGAGATTATCACCGCCTAAGAGAAATTTTTGCCGAACTATATCCACAAAAGTGGTTGAGTACCGGCATAAGTAAAGGCGGTGCCACCACCATTTTTTACCGCTATTTCTTTCCGGAAGACGTAGCGGTCAGTGTACCCTACGTTGCGCCCATCAACCTGGAATACGAAGAACCACGAATCTATGATTTTCTTGACAACGTAGGTACCGCTGAATGTCGCGACGCCATCAAAGCCTTGCAAACCAGGCTGCTCGCTAACCGGGAGGAAGTATTGCCATTACTCCGGTTTTATAACCTCGGCTCCAAAGACAAGTACACCTATAAAACGCTGGGGGAAGCCTTTGAACTTGGGGTGTTGGAGTATCCCTTCGCCTTCTGGCAGTGGGGAGGCGATTGCGCCGCTATCCCCAATGAGGCGGCCTCCTTAGAAGAAGCCTTGAAGTACTTCCTCGACGTTGCCGGTATTAACCTGTTCAGCGATCAGCTCATTGACGTTTACTACGCTCACTATTATCAGGCAGCAACCGAAATGGGGTATTACGGGTATCGGACCAGCCGCTTTAAAGGCCTGCTGAAAGATCTGCCTACGGACCAAAACGCGATGGCCGTCCTATTCCCAAAACCATTGGAAACAAAGTTCGATGGTACCTTACTAAAGAAAGTAGACAAATGGTTGAAGAAGAAGGGCGACCGAATTGCCTATGTCTATGGTGCCAACGATACCTGGACGGCCTCGGCGGTGCAGCCGAACAAAAAGGTGGATGCAGAATGGTTCATCATGGAAGGGAAGTCTCACGGGGATGCCCGAATCAAGAATATGACGGAGGCGGAGCGAGTGCGGCTGTTGGCGGCTTTTCAGCGGTGGTTGGAGTAGGTGAGGAAATGAAGGGCTCATTAATGACTAAGGTCCCGGACCTCCAGGTCCGGGTTGTGAAAACTGGACCTGGAGAGCCAGTACCTATATACAAGCTGAACATTGGGGGGCGGGGCGAATCTCGACGTGGGTATGGCGGTCGAGAAACTTCACTTTACTAATTGACCTCAGTGATTATCTTTGACAATCTTGATTTATGGTCTCGAATGCCATCTTGACCGATATCCGTATTATCCAAACAGCCAAAAATGGAGGAAAGAATACTCTCTGCTGACCAGCTACAACGATTGATCGACCATAAGAGAAAGGCGGAACGAGCGATTTTGGGTAAGACAATAATCTTACCATTGATCTTTATGATTTTCGCCGCGATACCGACGAAATATCTAGCTTTTCTAAAAATATTTTCTAAAAGAGGAACTGGGGCGAGGCTAGACGATTCTTCACTTATTGATTCTATGGGGTTTTCTGTTCTTTTTTATGCTCTGGCTTTTTACTTACTGAGTGTTTTAATTATGGCATTCACTTATAACTACCTTAATCTTAGGAAGGATGTAAAAAGTGGGAATTACAAAATGCTGGATGTTGCCATTGGGGAAATTAAGGTCATCAAGGATTTCGGTAATAACTATTACGATCTGTATTTTACGCCATCCACCGACGGAAAGAGAAAAGTCCGGTTCTTCGAAGTACATCCTTACTTCCATATTTTAAGACCAGGACAGAAAGTGATGTTGCAGGTGTCGGAGTTCTCTTTTTATCCGATTGCTATTTATCCAGGAGGTGTCTGAAGAGAATAAGCTGGTTTTTTGGCCTCTGATCAGACCCTTCAACTTTTCATTGTTTGTTCAAAAAATATACGGTCCGTTTCTCAGCTATTGAGGACAAAGCCATTCATGGCCGAGACGACAAGCCCTATTATCCTGATTGGAGTCCCGAATATCCCACGATTTTATGATTTTGACCTGACCTTAGTTGCCATTCTGCTACTGCATCAGGGGCGGTTGGCTTTCCCGATCATTTCGCCACCGTAATAAATTGTTGAACAGTAAATATTCTTTCAAAACTTTCAGAAAAAAATGAAAGTTTAATTAATTCCCCCTAACTTTGTCGTGTCACCAACCCCTAATGACATGGCTACCCACACTTTTTTATACGATGATGCCTGCCCGATGTGTAAAGGCTATACGGGTGTTTTTACTGGCTTAAACTGGAGTGAACGGCGCGCCTTCAGTAAGCTGAAAGCCGGAGAGATCCCTAACCTCGACCTAGATCGTGGCCGCCACGAAATTCCTTTATATAACACCGAAACCGGAGAGGTCCGCTATGGCCTGGAGGCGATGACCACCGTTATTGGCAATGCGTTGCCGCACCTCAAACCCCTTATCCGCAGCCGCTATTTCATTGCGGC
>JBGCFZ010000246.1:0-18023 GCA_045110355.1 Lewinella sp.
CCTAGTTCCCTAGTTCCTAGTTTCTAGCTCCTAAATAAGGCGCGGCCGCAGGTGCAAAGAACTGTTTTGAAGAGCAGGGTAGGAGACCGTAACTAATTCCATCGACAAACCATTAAAGGGTATGCGCAAGAAGAAAAACACATCGTCAGTTATCTGTCCTTGCTGCCAAGCACAACGTAGGCGTGCAGAGGTAGCGCAGGCCATTGCGGGCTTACCTGGCGTCAATGGTTTAATGATTCAAGTGACGAAGCCAGAGCAAAACCCTGAAGATCCGCTTCTCAGGTTGGGAAGTTTTGATCGCTGGGCTTGCGACGATTGCCTGCAGACCAAGTTAGCGCTGGCCGGTAACCCTACGCTGCAGCGGAAAGAACACCCTATGGCACATGATCCGGAGTACCTCGCTTTTCGGGATGTTCCTAAAAAAGCCTGCCAAGATTGCGATCAGCCGTTTGTGTTTACCAAGGAAGAACAATTGTTCTACTACCAAACCCTGGGGCACAGCCGCTCGGCCCGGGCCGTTCGCTGCCTGGATTGTCGCCGCGCCCGCCGCGAGGAACATCGCCCAGCAAGGGAACTCGGTGAAATGCTGGAGAACGGCGAGCTGAAATCAGAAGACTTCCGGGATCGGGTGATCGAAAACTACCGGTTACTGGGACGGGAGGACAAGGCGCGGTATTTTGAGAAGCGACGACCTGATGGAAGTTAAAATCCTCTTATCTTTTCCCCTTTAGCCAGCTGGTAGTTGAACCTGTCTGTAGCATAAGCCTTACTTTATGGTAAGGACCGGACACTGGTTGTCCGTTACCGATAAATACTTTTTTGACATTACTTTGTGCATCATGACCAGACTCCGCCTTCTTCCCCTGCTCTTTTTATTCTTCCTCTGCACCAGCGTCCGCGCCCAAATTACGCCCCGGAGCTTGCCCGTTCGCGTTGAGGATGCCCTCCGCTTCAGCCTGCTGGAACCGATGGGTAACGCCCGCTTTGCCGGTACCGCAGGTAGCATGACCTCCATCGGGGTGGTTGGCACCACCCTGCATACCAACCCGGCCGGCATCGGTTGGAACCGCTACAGTTCCGCTGAAATTACGCCCGGGTTTACGTTCAATAACCTGGACGCCCGCCTCGTCAACGGCACGGGCAACGAGGGCATACAGGAAAATAAATCGGCGTTCGTCGTCCCCAGTCTCAGCCTCGTCTGGGCGGGAGACACCCGTTCGATCAACTGGTCAACCTTCAACTTTGGCCTCAGCTATACCCGTATGGCGGATTTTAATGAGACCATCGTTTTTGAAGGACGAAGCGAAGGCGGCATCATCGATGCCGTGGTAGAGGATCTGAATGATGGTATTTCTGACCCTTTTCGTACGGACCTCGCCCTAAATATTCCAAACGCTATTCAGCAAGATGAACTGGGCTTCTTTTCCGATTTCGACCTCGACAGCAGTCTTGGTGGCCAGGTCAACCGGGAGGGCCGCGTGGAACGGACCGGCGGCATTAATGAATTTGCCCTTGGCTTCGGTGGCAACTTCAAAGAAAAGTTGTTGTGGGGACTCACCCTCGGTATTCCGGTCATCAATTTCACCGAAACGAAAACCTACGATGAAGTAGACAACCAGGACGAGATCACCTTCTTTGATAACGCTGGTTTTGACGAATTGCTGGAACTCTCCGGCTCCGGCATCAATTTCAAGTTCGGCATCATCGGCCGGCCAACGGACCAACTCCGCTTGAGCGCTGCCGTACACAGCCCGACTTTCTGGACGGTCGACGAGGTGTACGAAACTACCTTTGAATACAACTTCACCGATAACGGGCAGGCGCTGGGTGGCACCGAACTTAGTCCCCGCAGCGAAGCCGCCTTTAACCTGCAAACGCCGTGGAAATTCTACGTTGGTGGCGGCTACCTGATCGGTCGCAGCGGATTTATTTCCATTGACGCAGACTATCAGAACTTTGCTGGTACTTCTTTCAGCTCAGCCGATTTTACCGAAGTTGATGATGCCGCGAATGCTGATGTGGACGCTAGTTTAAAGGGCAGCCTGGGGCTTCGCGTCGGTGGAGAAATTAACCTCAAACCTTTTCAGGTAAGGGCCGGCGTCGGTTATCGCCAAAACCCGGTCATCGACCTGCGGAACGACGAAGATGGCGAATTCCTCAACCTCTCCGGAGGCGTCGGCTACGCTAAGGATAAATTCTTTGTTGATCTGGCCGTACGGGTGGAAAGCGCAGCTTCTTACTATTCCCCCTACCGCACCTTCGCGTTTGACGGACAGGTGGTGGAGACCGACCGGACGCGGTTGACGGGGCTGGTTACTTTTGGGTTTCGGGGTTTTTAGAAATCAGGATTCAGTACTCAGGAATCAGGATTTAGTTTTTAGCATTCAGAACTCAGGTCCTGAACCCTGCTTGCTGAATACTGAACGCTATGTCCTGAACGCTAAATCCTGAGTACTAAAACCTGAGTCCTGAACCCTAAAACATTATCCCCAACATCAGCACAATCGAACTAACCTTCCCCTTGCTGTCGTCTTCGCGGGGGTTACGGCCTTCCCGTAGCAGGGTGGTGCCCTTGTCGGTCGTCATGTCTGCAAAGCCAGATTGGTAACCAATGCCGGCGATGACGGCGGTGCCGGTAGATATACTGTACTCAATACCGCCACCCAGGCCCCAGCCGAGGTTGATGCCGTTAACGTCTTTGTTGATGTCGAAATCTTCTCCATCTTCCACGAAGCCGGCATTTTTAAGACTGCCGCGTGATTTGGTGACGATGCCAAGGTGGAAAGACGGACGTACGAAATAACGGATGTAGCCAAATTCCCGCGTCCGCAGCGTTAGGCCGAGCGGGATTTCCAAAAACTGGAGATCGTATTTATAAGCCAGGCCACCGCTGATGGAGTCAGGTAGGGCGCTGGCGGGCAATGCGTTGTCAAGAGACTCGCGCCAGATGTCGACCTTAGTGTACTGGTCTTCGTAAAACAGCGTGCCGCCAGCGTTAAAATGGAAGTTTAAGCCGGTGTGGAAGCTGTAATTTTCGCGGAAGTAGTACTCGCCAACGAGGCCCAGTTTCAGGCCCAGGTTGGAGCCGTCACTATTGATGAGATTGTCGTTGGTACTCATGTTGCTGAAGGTCGGGCTGGCCTGGATGCCGAACTGAAGGTCTCCGGGTAGCTGAGCGGCAACGAATAATGGCAGCAAAAAGAAAGCTACTGCAACGATGTGAAGGCGGAGGAGATTGAAATTTTTGAACATCTGAGTCCGTTGGTTTAGTGGTCTTTAAATTAAAACTTCGAACGAGCCGGCATGGCTGGTGTTTAGTCTGACTATGAAAGTAAACGTAAAATTAATCCCCCTTAGCTTATTACTCCTATTATTCTGGACGTGTACGGATGACGCAGCGTTGCCTCCCCCTGATATCTCCGCCATCACCGCTCCGGTTAAAATGGTCCGTTTTGACCGGGAGTTGATGGCGCTGGACACGGCAGACCTCGCCACCGGAATTAGCCAAATGGAGGCAAAATTTCCGGACTTCACCGATAATTACCTGCGCCACATCATCCCCCTCCGAAGAGGAGATTTTAGCCCCGAAGAGCAGCTAATGATGATGAAGGCCTTCCTGACCTTTCCTCTGATCAGGGAGGTAGACTCTACGATTCTACAAAAATTCCCTGAAGCAGCCCTTGAAAAACAGCGAAAAGACTTTGAACGTGCCCTTCGTTACTACAAGTACTATCTCCCGGATGCCCCTCGTCCGGATACTCTGCTCACGTTCTTTTCCCAGTTCGAACTCGCCGCTGCGCTCTACGGCGATGGCGACATGGCCGTTGGGTTGGAGTTCTTCCTGGGGCCAGACTACGACTACCAGCGGGTAGATCCGCGGGAGACCATTTTTTCGAACTACCTCGCCCGGACGTATACCCCTGAGCACATGACGGAGAAACTGATGCGAACCCTGATCGAAGACCGCGTCCCCCGGCCTCGAGGCGGACGGCTGATCGATTACCTCATCTACGAGGGCAAAAAAATGTACCTGCTCGAGAAGGTATTACCGGAAACGGCAGACAGCATTATCCAGGAAGTGACGACGTCCCAAATGGAATGGCTACGGAACAACGAAATCCCCATCTACGCTCATCTCCAAAAAGAAAACCACCTGTACAGTACTGATCATGCGCTGATCAAAAAGTACACCCAACCGTCCCCTTCTTCCCAGGGTATGCCCAGTGATTCGCCCGGGCAGGCCGTTAATTACCTGGGTAAAAAAATCGTAGAAGCCTTCGTTAAGGCAAATCCTCGGGTCACCATGGCGCAGCTGTTGGAGATCGATGACGGGCAGAAGGTGCTGGCGGCCGCACGCTACAAACCTAAGTAGTTCTTATACCTAAGTCAAAGTGGTTTGGGACGTTATCACTTATTATCGTGCCCCCTGACTTCGTTAAAAAGCCTCGCCGACACTAAGGCGTCGCCTACGTTTTTTGCCTTGTCAGGAACCACGCTAACTGCGCGCTAATTGTCCGAAACCACTCCGGCTTAGGTATAGTAGGTATTGCTACCGCACCAAGCAGCTCGCTAAGCTCGTGGGGCATCGTCATTTGAGTAGAGAGGAGTCGCCACACGAGCGGAGCGAGCACTCCCCCGCGGCAGCACTACTCACTACCGACTACTTACTACCAACTACGTACTTTTGCAAAATGGCTCAATACATTGAAGACGTACACGACGTAGCTCGTCTTATTCCTCCCGGCCGGGTAACCAACTACGGCGCCATTGCTGATTTCCTGACGCTTGGAAGTGCCCGGATGGCGGGTTGGGCGATGAATAAGGCGCACGGGATTGACGACGTACCTGCACATCGGGTCGTTAACCGGAAAGGAGAATTAAGTGGAAGAAATCATTTTGCCACACCGACGCTGATGCAGGAACAGTTGGAAGCTGAAGGTGTTGAGGTTGTCGACAATAAGGTGGTTAACTTTGCGGAACTTTTCTGGGCACCGACCGAACTACTGAAATGACGCAACTACTTTTGGAAACAGCGACGGATGTTTGTTCCGTCGCGATTGCCCGCAACGGGATCCTCGTGGCAGAGCATACCGCGGTGGAATCACACCAGCATTCGAGCCACCTTACGCTGTTCATCGAGCAGGTACTTGAAGAGGCAAAAATTAAGATGACGGAACTGGATGAGGTCGTCCTGAGCGACGGCCCCGGCAGCTACACCAGTTTGCGGGTGGGGGCGGCTACGGCCAAGGGGCTTTGCCTGGCCTTGCCGGGTTTAGGGCTGCGGGTGGTACCTACGCTGGTGGCATTGGCCATGGCGTCCGGGGTCACCAATATGCCGGTGTTGGCCACGATCAACTCCAGGAAAGGAGAGGTTTTTGGGCAGCTTTTTTTAGGAGCGCGGCCGCAGGTGCAAAGTGAGGTAGGAAAGCAAGGGATTCCCCCTGGCTTGCATCCTTTGATCCTCGGACCAACCAATATCCGGTTAACGGAAGAAGACTGGCTGCAAAAGCTCATCGTTGCGGCCGGGCAAAGGGAAGTCCTCGTCTGCGGCTCTGGGCAGGGCCGGGTGATGGAATTTGCAACGGCGCCCAACGAATTAATTTTGGCATCTCCCGCACATTGCTCTGCCGGCCACCTCCTTGCACCTGCGTCCGCGCCTGACCATTCCCGCCAGGTTGATGTGGCCAGCTACGAACCGTTTTACCTCAACGCCCCCTTCGTGACGAAATCAAAGAAAAAACTGTTGGGGTGATGGAAAGTAACCGCTACGTACTTGAACTGTCCTACAACGGAACCAACTATTCCGGCTGGCAGCGCCAACCCAACGCGCTAAGTGTTGAGGAAACCATCGATACTACCCTGAGCACCATCCTGGGAGAAAAAATTAAAATTGTCGGTTGTGGCCGTACGGATACCGGGGTGCATGCTAGTTACTACGTTGCCCATTTTGACTTTGCCGGAGCCTTTCCTGCGGCCTTCCTCCGGCGCTTTAACCGCTTCGTAGCCGATGATGTCGCCATCCTGGGCCTGTATCGTGTTCCGCCCGACTTCCACGCCCGATTCCACGCCACGGGCCGAAGTTATACCTACCGGCTGGCGTTGCGAAAGGATCCCTTTCGGCCCGACACCGTAGCGTCTTTACCTCAATTTGCTGGCATTGACCGGGACCTTATGCAGGCCGCAGCAAATATTTTACTTGAATATGGAGACTTTGCTCCTTTCTGTAAAACCAACTCAGACGCCTTCACCATGCAGTGCCAACTGAAGGAAGCCCGCTGGGATTTTGCGGAGGGGGAGTGGACATTCAACATCTCTGCTAACCGTTTTTTGCGGGGGATGGTCCGACTCATCGTGGGGATGTGTCTGCGGGTGGGAGAAGGAAAACTATCCCTTGAAGATCTACGGCGGGCAATGGATAACCAGGAACGATTGCCCAAACCATGGAGTGCTCCGGCGGCAGGACTCTACCTCAGCAAGGTGGAATATCCTGATAAATCCGCCTGGGAAGATTTGAGTTGACCTTGTTGCAACCTATCTTTGGGTCTCTCATGATTGTTTTTTACTGACCCTATCTTTAAATACCGTTTCATCCCAAAGACATGTTAACCCTCGTTCTTAGCTTTCTGATGTCTTTTGCATTGGTGTTTGCTATTTCTCCGGCAATGATTCGCATTGCTTACCAAAAAGGTCTGATGGCAGAGCCCGTAGACCGTAGCAGCCACAAGGTTTCCACACCTTGTATCGGTGGCATCCCTATTTTTATCGGCATCATTTTTACGACCCTCTTACTTACGCCACATGACGAATGGGCCGAGCTTCAGTTCATCCTGAGTGCCATGGTCATCGTTTTTCTGGTAGGTGTAAAAGACGACATTGAGGGCTTGTCTCCCCGCCATAAGATGATTGGCCTCATTGTAGCTATTTCTATCCTGGTATCCCGTGGAGAAGTTCAACTACACAACATGTACGGCCTTTTTGGCTTTGATGGAGATTTCCCTAAGTGGCTTTGCCTGATCATCAGTGGCTTTACGTTGCTGGTCATCACCAATGCCTTTAACCTAATTGACGGCATCAATGGCCTTTCCGGCGTTGTCGGTACCATCGCCAGTGTCACTTTTGGTACCTACTTTTTTATGGTTGATGAGTTTTACCTCGGAGTTCTTTCAATGACTACCGCCGGAAGCCTGATCGCTTTCCTCCGTTTTAACGTTACACCGGCGCGTACTTTTATGGGGGATACCGGCGCACTGGTGGTTGGGTTGTTGTTGGGCGTTATGACCATCAAATTTATTGGCGTCGCTTCGGCATCTGACCTGTTACCTAAATACACTTTTGCTAACCCGATCGCTGTGGCCGTTAGCATTCTAATCATTCCACTTTTTGATACGATACGGGTCTTCACTACCCGTATCCTCCGGGGTAGCAGCCCGTTTGAACCCGATCGCCGGCACATCCACCATTTGTTGATCGACTCAGGGCTGGACCACATGCAGGCAACGACGGTTCTTGGCCTGGCGAATATGTTGTTCATCAGCCTGGTGTTTGTGCTGGACGACTTGCTCGAACTGCACGCTTTGATTGCCCTGCAAATCGGTATTGCCTTACTGGCTACCTTCTTTCTTCACCGTAATGTTCGCCGGGTCACGGCGGCCAGAATTGCTGCAAAGCGACCAAAAGAAGTTGTGCCGGAGCCTCAAGTTGAAAACGCCTAATGGCCTGGTTACTGGTTTTTTTAGGTGGCGGACTTGGTAGTTTGGCCCGTTATGGTATCGCCCGGTTGCTGCCACCTGCGGAGCTCGCCGATGGTCACCTTCCCTGGTTTACCCTACTGGCGAACGTACTGGCGTGCCTCCTGCTGGGTATTGGGATCGGACTAGTGAGTAAAGATCAGCTTTCCCGGCCAATGCAACTCTTATTGCTTACCGGATTTTGTGGTGGCTTTTCCACCTTCTCCACCTTTGCGCTTGAACTGGTCGTTTTGGGAGAGGAAGGGCATACCGGAGTGGCGCTTTGGTACCTGTTGCTTAGTTTGCTGGGGGGAATGGGGGCCTTGTGGGTGGCGCTGTGGGTGGTGCGTTAATTTTTATCTTCGGAAATTCCTAGCAGGACTAGTACAGTGTAATCTAAGTTTCAACGTACCCTTGTCGCGTAGCGACTACCCTTTATGATTACCGGGGACACCGTCCCCGGTAATCGCCTTATTATCTAATATTGATTGCCTGCGGCAATCAGGGGGCTAACAATATTTTCGTTGCCCCGCACTATGTACGGGGCAACCGTAAAGGATAATCGCTACGCGATAATCGGCAAAACTTAGTACACTGCACTAGTCCTGCTCAGGGGCAGCAAAACTATCCTTAGGGGTGAAACACCCCATCCCCACCAATACCGCCAAATTCAGTAAATACTGCGCCCCCACTTTATCCGTTTCCATCTGGTCATTGATGATGTTGAAAGCATCAACGATCAGCATGGCGAGTAAGGCAGCCATGATGGCGTTTCGGGCAACGGGATCGGTTTGCCGGTGATACATCCGTTCTCCAATGATGAGGGCGCCGAAAATGTAGACCAGGAATATGAACAGGCCGGGAAACCCCTGCTCTACCAACGTCATGAGGTAATAACTGTGGATGCCGGAGCGGCCCTCGTTGTCGGAGACATAAGTCCGGAAAGCATTGACGGTATACCCCTTGTAATGATCAAGGAAGTTTCCCGGCCCCCAGCCAGTCCAGGGTCGATAAGGTACCATGTGGCCCGCAGCGACCCAGCGATAGAAGCGCTCCATGGTAGATATGTCTTCGAGCTTGTAGGTGGCGGTGATGAGGTTGTCGAAGCGTTCCTGGGTGATGGTGGTTTCAAAATCGGGGGCGTAGTCTAAGTACTTGTTCTCCCGGACAAAGAAAAGTACCACGGCTAAGGCACCGGCAAGGGCGAGGCCCAGGGCAGGTTTTAACCACCGCCATTTAATAATGTAATAAGCTGCTCCGGCCAGCGCCAGCGCAACGAAGGCCGCCCGGGTATAGGAAAAGTACACTGCTGCCAGCCAAATGGGCAGCACGATCAGCGTAAGCCACCAGTTTGATTTGCCTCGACTGCGTAACCACCACCAGAGGAAAAACAACCAGGGGGCGAAGGTGGCCAGGCAACCGGCGTAAGAAACGTGTTCGTTCATGAACGGGAACATCGTTTTGTGCTGCATCGAGAAACTAAAGCCATAAGCTGCGTGCCGCACAAGGGTTTGTAGTGCGACGAACAATAATGGCCAAAGTATACAGTGTACCATTATGGTCACCTTGCGGGGTGTCTTAATGATGAGCAGAGGAAGGAGGAAATATGCGCCGAGGTACCATAATTTTGCGAGGGAGAACTTGAGGCTCACGAGGATTCCCTCGCTGTAAAGTGTGGCAAATAGAATCCAGCCTATGTGGGCGTAAAGTAGCCAGGCAATGGGGTGGCCAAAGCGTTTTTTCTCGTATTCTGGCCAGTGCTTGGCGGCGTGTAAAATTAGCAGGCCGGTAAGGCCAATGGCTAGCGGCTCTGTGGGCAAATCCGTCCCGAAGCCGCCGGGCAAAACGATGTTGGTGCTCACCGGTATCATCACCAGCAAGAGCCAGAACAAGGGCCGGAAGTCCAAAAAAGCCTGCACCACAACCCACCCCAGCACCGGCGCGCCCGCCAACCAATAAGCCTCTGATACCATCCCCACGCCCAGGCATAACAACGCCAATGCCGCATAGCCGTAGTAGACTTTGCGGGCCGGAGCCGGGAGAGGGTTTTTAGAAGTCAGCAAGTATGCGTCGGTTTAGTTGTCAGAACTTAGTTGGCCGTCATCAGGCGAAAATCGCACGCCAATCATATTCCTTTGCGGTGTCGATCAATAAAGCACCGACAACGGCTATGATGAAACTGAACATCATGGCACCAATGACCATCAGGCTACGTATCGGATAGCTTTTTGCTACCGGCACCTTAGCTTCTTCCACAACTTCTAACGCTCGTTGTTCAGACCGTAAAATGGTCTCGAATTGTTTGAGGCGAATGCGGTCTTCAGAGAGGGCGTCGTTGAGATCTTGCCGCTCTTCTTCCAGGTTCTCAATAGACCCAATGCTTAGGTTCAGACGAATCAACTGGCTGTCGAGGTTGATGCGTGAACTACGCAAACCAGCCAGCTGAATCTCGTATTTTGCAATACTGTCACGTGCTCCTCTGCCACCCCGTTGGCGATAGGCCAATAGTTTTGCTTCAGTAGAGGCCATGGTGGACTGCATGGAGGTCGTCTGCTGAGCCAACGCTTCACTTTGGGCCCGGGTATTGTACACGCCGTATTTCTCCCGTAATTCGCCGAGTCGGCGGTTGATTTGCTTGAGGTTCTCCTCACGGCTCTTTACCTCACTGCGTAGGCCAGCGGCACTTCGTTCCTGGGTGCCGCGGATGAGGTCAAGACTGATTTTATTAATCTCCTCACGCGCAGCACGTGCCATGGTAGACGCGCGAATGGGGTCCCGGTCGGAAATCTCCAGTTCGATGGCGTCACGGGGTGTTTTCTTTACGTCATACAAGCTGAGGAATTCTCGCTGGACATAATTAGGAGCCTTTTGCTTCGTGCTGTCGATATCATAGACCTTGTAAAGGTGGAATTGCTGCACCATATGGTCCACCAGCGCATCACTTTCAGCAACGGCCATTAGCCGATCAATATCGTCGCCGGTACCGTAGAATTGGATGCGGCCGTTGTTATTTCCAAATACGCCGTCAATAGACACCTGATCAGGACTAATGGTCAGAAAAGCGGTGCGGCTGGTATAGTATTCGGGCAGCAGGAGTGAAATGATCACTGCCAAAATGGTGCCGGCCAGGGTCACGTAGATGATCGGCATGCGCCATTGCCATAAACTACGTAGTACACCCAGCAGGTGTGGTGGAGCCGATTTGGCGCTTTTAGTATCAGAAGCCATGTTCGTCGTTAGGTCAGAAAAGTGCGCAAAGGTACGGGAAGCAGCTTTGCTTTACCGTTTACGCAACGATTAGATAACCTTAGGGCGCAGAGCGTGGCTTTTGGAAGAAATGAATTCAACCAGGTACAACCATGCAGCTAAGCTTGTTACCAATTAATTTAAGGGCGCGAACGCAGGTGCAGGGAATGGTTTTAGAAAGCAGGGTGCCTACTTCATATCAATCTCCACCACCCCCGTAGCTCCTCTCATGCCATACATGGCTGTATCTACGGAGCTTTTCAACACCCGTACCTGCTTTACTTGCTGGACATCGACCATGTCGAAAATAATGGAATAATCATTGCCGATGGGGTTACCATTTACAACGAAGAGTGGCGCAGTCTCAAAGTTGACGCTACTGGTACCACGTACAACGATGGTTGCGTCGCCTCCAGAGCCGTTAATATGGATCCCGGAAATCTGCTTCAGGTATAGCGTCAGATCAGTAATCCCTGTTTTTGTATTGTCAACTTCTATGGTATTACTTTTTTGATCCTCGCCCTGGCTGGTCACTGCCTGGGGTGTTCCGCAGGCAGTCATAAGACCAATTATGATCAGCAGGCTAAGAAAAACCAGGTTGGACAGATAGCTTTTAGTAGTAGACATACTATTATCTTATTGTTTTTTGAGCGAAATTTCAATGACGCCAGCAGCGCCTTGTGTGCCGTATCGCGCCGTTTCACTGGCGTTTTTCAGCACCCGGACCGTTTTTATGTCTCGTACGTTGATCGCATTGTAAATACTGGCGTAATCAAACCCCTGTTTTGATCCGTTAATAACGAATAGCGGATCCTGGTCCGCACTAAAGCTGATGGGCCCCCGAATACGTATTTGTGCGCCGGCTCCGCTTCCCGTAATGGTAACCCCCGAAATACGCTGTAGGTAAACCGTTAGGTCCGTAGGATTTTTGACGTCCTCGTCGCTGATGGAATTGTTTTTAGGGTCGTTTACCAGATTACTGGCCGTTGAACGTTGATTGGATACGCAGCTGACGACAAGACCCGCAAGTAACAACAGAGAAAAGATGTGCTTAAGCATGTAGATTAATCTTTAAGTTTTATTTCAATGACACCATTGCCGCCCTGCAACCCATAACGGTTGGTTTCGCTGGCAGTTTTAAGTACCCGGATTCGTGCAATTTCGTTGGGGTCAATGCTGCTGTACAACTGGGAAAAGTTATTTCCGAGTATGGTTCCATTAACTACAAATAAAGGGGTGGTGTCCGCTTGCGCACTCCGGCTGTCCCGGACGCGAACCATAGCCGTTGGGCCAGAGCCCCGTACCTGCATACCTGCAATCTGACGCAGGTAAGAGGTCAGGTCGATGCCAGAGGCCGCATCAACTTCCACAGAATTGACGTCGTTTTTCTCCGCCGCCACCTTGTTTTCTAAATTTTGTGCTATGGTTGTGGCACTTTTTTGAGTAGTGCAGCTGTTGAGCAAAAACATGGCTGGTACCAGGCAAAGTGAAAGTAGTCGCATGATCCTTATTATTTAAACTTAAAGATACGGGTTTTCAGGCTTGTATTGGAGTACCTTTGCGACCTTAAATCTGCCTTCGTCCGTAGGAAGGCACAGAATTGTTCTAATGATTAACATGAAATTTCCTGACGGTAACGTCCGTCAGTACCCCGCCGGCAGCACGGCCCTCGAAATCGCTTCCAGCATCAGCGAAGGTCTGGCGCGTAATGTTTTCTCCGCTACCGTTAACGGTCAACTGACCGATCGTAACCTTCCCCTCAACGAAGACGGCACCATCATTTTCCATACCTGGAACGATCAGGGCGGTAAAGAAACCTTCTGGCACTCCACCGCTCACCTGATGGCCGAAGCCCTCGAAGCCCTTTACCCCGGCATTAAGTTTGGCTACGGCCCCGCTGGTGAAAACGGCTTCTTCTACGACGTTGAACCACCGGAAGGTGTTACCATCTCTACCGATGACTTCCCCACCATCGAGGCTAAAATGATCGAGCTGGCCAGGGGCAAGAACGACTTCGTCCGTAAAGAAGTGAGCAAGGCCGAGGCCATCGCCTACTTCACCGAAAAAGGAGATGAGTACAAACTCGAACTCCTCGAAGACCTCGAAGATGGTACCATAACCTTCTACACCCAGGGCGGTTTTACCGACCTCTGTCGCGGCCCGCACATCCCGAATACCGGGGCGATCAAGGCCATCAAACTGATGAAAGTCGGTGGTGCCTTCTGGCGCGGCGACGAGAAAAACAAGCAACTCACCCGTATCTCCGGAATATCCTTCCCCAAAGCCAAAGAGCTGAAGGCCTATCTGGAAATGCTGGAAGAAGCCAAGAAACGGGATCACCGTAAGTTGGGTAAAGAACTTGAACTGTTCATGTTCAGTGAAAAGGTCGGTGCCGGCCTGCCGATGTGGCTGCCCAAAGGCACACAACTTCGCCAGCGCCTGGTCAATTACCTGACTACGCGCCAGGAGGCGGCTGGCTACCAGCAGGTAACCACTCCGCACATTGGTAAAAAAGATCTGTACGTTACCAGCGGTCACTGGGACAAGTACGGCGAAGACAGCTTCCAGCCCATCAAGACGCCGCGCGAAGGCGAGGAGTTTATGCTCAAGCCCATGAACTGCCCACACCACTGCGAAATTTTCAAGTTCCGCCCTCGGAGCTACCGGGAACTGCCGCTGCGCTTCTCCGAGTTCGGAACAGTTTACCGCTACGAACAAACCGGAGAACTTCACGGCCTTAGCCGGGTGCGTGGGTTTACTCAGGATGACGCCCATATTTTCTGTACGCCCGAGCAGGTGAAGGGAGAGTTCCTGGCCGTAGTAGATATCGTGCAGGAAGTCCTCGGCATGATTGGCTTCGACGATGTTACCGCACAAATCTCTCTCCGTGACCCCGCCACCCCCGAAAAGTACATCGGTAAGGAGGAAAACTGGGAAATTGCCGAACAGTCCATCATCGATGCCTGTAAGGAAATCGATATGAAAACGGTTACCGCCTATGGCGAAGCTGCTTTCTACGGCCCCAAACTCGACTTCATGGTTCGCGATGCCATCGGCCGCCAATGGCAGTTAGGTACGGTGCAGGTAGATTACAATTTACCCGATCGTTTTGAACTGGAGTACATCGGTTCCGACAACGAGCCACACCGTCCGGTCATGATTCACCGGGCACCGTTTGGCAGTATGGAACGATTTACGTCCATCCTCATCGAGCATACCGGCGGTAAATTCCCCCTCTGGTTGGCACCCGAGCAATACGTTCTGTTGCCCATCAGTGAGAAATTTAACGACTACTGCGAAGACGTCAAGAAGCAATTGGCCGAACACGATATCCGTGGTGTAGTTGATGATCGTAACGAAACGATCGGTCGTAAGATCCGTGACAACGAATTGAAACGCATCCCCTTCCTGCTCATCGTCGGTGAGAAGGAAATGGAGGCTGGGGGCGTAGCCCTCCGCATCCAGGGAGAAGGAGATAAAGGGACGATGTCCCTTGAAGAGTTTACTACCTTTTTTAAGAGCCAGATTTAGGCTGTCTACATTACCATATCATGAAGTTCCGAGGGCACTTTCCAACTGGAAGGTGCCCTTATTTCATGATGGAATCACTTCACCTTCTTTCCGGTAAACGTAGGTCCCGGCGTCACAATCGTCATTCCGGTTACCTTTCCGTCTTCCCGATCAAAGGTCAATCGGGCATTTTTGCTGGATACGAAGAAGACGTCTTCCTCCAACGGTACGATGGGTTCTTTGGCTGTTTCGGGGGCCAAAATCCATAGTTTACCGTCTTCCAGCTCAAGGTTGAAGGTAAGGCCGATGCTGAGGTCATAGGCTCCGGTGTAGGCGCGGAGTTGTTGGTCGGTCACTTCGAAGGTAGGAACGTCTTCTCCGACATCAACACCCAGGTCTTTCAGCGCTACTTTGGTGGCCAGGCTGGTCGGATCTATTTCCAAGGCTTTACGCAGGCTCGTGATGGCGGCTTCCTCCTGACCCGCATTTTTTTGGTATTCTCCCAGGTCGCGCCAGGCCTTTTCTGATGTAGGGTACAACTTTGTGGCCTTCTCGGCAAACGGGAGAGCACTTTCAGCATCGACATTGTTGTACAGTTGTTCGGCAATGTTCAGGATGCGTCCTTCTCCCCATTCTGGCACTACGCCGAATTGGCTGCTGACCTTTTCCTCGTATTCAGCCAGGCTGAGGCGGCCAGCTCTGAAGTCATCCATTTTATTGCTTAGGTCATAGTCAGAGAAGATGTACTCCAGGCCTTTATAGGTGCTTCTGAAAGGAATTGTCCCGTGGGTTTCTTTTTCCATGCGGTTGAAGTGCCACTTCAGACCCTGAGGACCTTTTTCTTCGAGCAGTGCCGCGAGTTTCCAGGCACCACCCACCATGGTTCCGCCTTCGTTACCCATGGTCATGTACCAGTGGCCTTTCAATTTGTCCTGCTCTTTGAAAAAGCTGTCGGATTGATTCAGGACCAGGTCCTGATCGTCCCACCAGAGACTGGGACTGATGGAGATGTAGCTGTCGAAAATACCAGGATGATGTAGTAGGGTATGGGTGGCAAATAAGCCGCCAAAGGAATGGCCGATCAGTAGTTTGTAGTCTGTTGTCCGGTAGTTTTCAGAAAGGTAGGGCATTACTTCATCCGTGAGGAAGCGTAACATATTATCTGCCCCGCCAGCCGTAGGAAATTCGTCTTTTCGGGCCGTTGTAGGGGGTGTCAGGTCCCGCGTTCGATGGCCGGTATTGGGGATGCCGACGACGATCATCTCCGGAATTCGCCCCTGGTTAGCCAGGAAGCTGACGCTGGCCGTAGTGTGGTGGAAGTTTCCACCACCGTCTAGTAAATAGATGACCGGATAGTCTTTTTCACCCTTCTTGTATCCCTTGGGAAGGTAGATGTGTAAAGGACGGTCTTCCTCCAGGATGTCGGAATGAATTTGGTAGGTTTTTCCAATTTCAATGGCTTTGGATTCGGTAGGTTTTTCTGGCTGAGCGTAAAGGCTCAGAAGGGAAAACATCAAGCAGGTGGATAGGAGGTAGCGAAGTCTCATGTGTGGGTGGTTTTGGCTCGTTAATGGAACAATAAGATAAGGCTATTCTTCCTCAAGGCGCACGTTTTCATGAAAGACGATGTTATTGGGAATCCGTTGCATTAGGGGGCGCGGCCGCAGGTGCAGGGGAGGGGTATAGGAGCAAGGAGCGGAAAGCTTCCGTTAATTTTACGGAATGAAAAAGAAAATTATCTACGTTGATATGGACGGTGTGCTGTGCGACTTTGTTGCCGCCCACGCCGAAGCATTAGCCGCTAACCCGGGCATCCTATATCCGCAAAGCCAGTACGGCTTCTTCCGGAACCTGAGGCCAATGCCTGGAGCGATTGCCGCGATGGCAGCTTTACAACATCATCCTGCATTAGAAGTGTATATCCTTACCGCTCCTTCCATTCCTAACCCATTGTGCTATTCAGAAAAAAGGGAATGGGTGGAAACTCATCTGGGTATGGAAATGGTTCGGCGGCTCATCATTAGCCCCAATAAAGGGCTGTCCAAAGGAGATTTCCTCATCGATGATCATACCAAAGGCCGGGGCCAGGATATGTTCGAGGGCCGCTTGATCCATTTTGGATCGGTGGAGTTTCCTGGCTGGGAAGAGGTGCTGCGGGTGTTCGAGTAGTGTCGGTTGCCCGGCCTTTAGGCCGTGATGGTTCCCCAGCCTTCAGGCTGGCAAACATTCGAACCTAAAGATCGCGCAACCATTATTCAATCATACTTCTCCGGATAGTGCTCCACCCGCAACGTATCCCCTTCAGTATTTAAGTGTGCCCAAATTCCGATTTTCTTTGGGTATTTATTCCGTTGAACTGGAGTATAAATGACCTCATAGGTTGCTGGATCTATTTCAACTATTGAATCACTGTAGATACTGTCAACTTGCTGGTATTTACCTATCAACAAAGGGTTGCCGAGCTGATCAAATTTCACCCACTTGCCATCTAATACTTCATTAGTTATGTGTGATAATACCATGCTGAGTTCCAGCTCGTCGGGATGACAATTTAATTGTGTTTCAAAAATCCTGTGATCTTCTACCGTTATGTAATTCTCGTGCCCAATGCGGAGATAACACATGACTGTAATTTGACGGCAAGTATCTGAGTAATAAGTGGTAGTTGGTTTCTGTCTTGATATGTTTGAAAGAGGGTTGGTGACAATTTGACCTTTGTATTTGCACTCTGTTTCGTCTCCTTTTCTTAAGTAAGTAATCGTATCAATTACACCTGCGATTTTGAGTAAATGATTAACGGCCTTTACTTCCTTTATGTAATGCCATTCGTTTAAATCGCCCTTTGAAGCCAGTGAATCCGCAAATTCATCAGTGGCACCCTGGCCACTTAACAGACCACCAAGAAGAAAACAGCCTAAGAAGAATAGATATTTACGCATCCGATACTAACGTTGTGCTTTTTGGTGGATTGCTCCTTAACCTACTAGGGACGACTTGCAACTATCGATTGATACATCAGCCGTAAGCGTAAGTAAATATTGGCGAACCCTTATGTCGCGTAGCGACTACCCCATGAGTTGCCTGGGACAAGGAGGTACGACGCAGTCCCAGGTAACGAGATCGCAACATGGAAGCTTGACGACGCGCAGCGTCGTTTAACAACGGATGTTCGCCCGTTACCCCGGACTTCGTCTAGGGTAACTAAGGTGTATTCGCTACGCGAAATTATGGCAGGAGGATAGAAGAGTAGAGGGGGGGCTTTGGAGTAGGAGCTCACGCGGAGGTTGGTAAACCGGTTTCAGTCATACTTCTCCGGGTAGTGTTCCACCTTTAGCGTATCCCCAGACCGATCGCGATACACCCAGATACCAATCTTCAGAGGATGTTTTTTGCGAGGAACATAAACATCATAAATCTCATAGGTCTCGGGATTGACCGTAAGAACCGTGTCGACATAGGAACTGTCAACTTGCTGGTAATTCCCTTCATGGGTTACGACTTTGTCAAGCGTGAGTTCCATATAACGGCCAGTGAGTACGT
>JBGCFZ010000247.1:0-5859 GCA_045110355.1 Lewinella sp.
GCCGTAATCCCGCAACAACAAGGCCTGATTAAGGAGCCGAACAGCCCTCGGAGAGGTGAAATCAAGACTGGTGCGGCCATCCGGTGTAATGATCATATGATCGGTTAGGTCGGGCACTACTTTTGCCAGAGCAAAAAAGTCATGTGGCTGGGCGTAGCGATTTCGGGGATGCATAAGGGAATGGGAGAAAAAGAGAAAAGAGAATGGGGGAAAAGTGAATGGGGGAATAAGAGCTCCCCAATGGGATGCTTGCTGCCGCTCGCGGAGCTTACGGCGACCATTAGGAAGGAAAGCAACCAAATAAAAGAGCGCCACGCAAATAGGCTTCGCGTGGCGCTCTTCGGGCGGAGTTCCTTCAGAAAGAAAGTCTAAATGACTTTCTGTAGCGCATCTTCGATAGAGCGTGCGCCACGCAGGCCAACTGCGGCAATCTTACCTTCCCGATCGATGAGGAAGGTCTTCGGGATACCACGTACGCCGTACAACTGGCCGGCCTGGCTTTGCCATTTCTTGAGTTCGCTGACGTGGTATGGCCAGATGAGATTATCCTTGGCGATGGCATCGGTCCAGCGTTTTACCTGCCCTTCATTGGCCTTGGCAATTTGGTCAGCAGACATGCCGGCGGTCCGGCGAGGGTCAACACCATCTAAGGAAACACTGAAAATGGTGAAACCATCGTCCTTGTACTTCTTGTAGACCTTCACCACATTCGGGTTTTCTTTCCGGCAAGGGCCACACCAGCTGGCCCAAAAATCGAGCAGTACGACTTCTCCCTTCAGGTCAGAGAGGGTGTATTTCTTTCCTTCAGGGCTGGAGAGGGAAATATCTGGAGCAGGCATGCCCACTTGGATCAGTTCGGCGCTGCGTTGCTGCGCCAACTGACCTTCCATAGCATTGACGAACGCTGCGTAGGTAGCCTTCATCGAAGATCCATCAGACAAACGAGCCAACGCCGCTTTGTGAACGGGCAAGCCCTGCTGGCCGGCACGTGACAAAGTATTGAAGGCAATGAAGGCTCCGATCTCCGGGTTTTTTACGTCTTCTACGATTTTTTGGATGTCACCAACCGAAACGGTGCCCTGGCGCAGGCTTTTCATGGCACCAGCCATTTCCGCTGCCTCGTCGGAACCGGAAACGGTAAAGTCATACTGGCCAAAGGTGCTGACGTCTCCTTTGATGTCGACCAGGTTGTCTCCTTCACCAATGGCAATAACTGCCTTCTGTGCACCAACACGCAACTGGTAAATGCCAGGCTTAAGCGCATCAACAAAACCGAGGGCGAAGTTACCACTGCCGTCGATCGGCGCATTGGCAAGGACTTCGTTGGCAGAGTTAATCGATACCCGATCAAGGTAGACTTTGAGGTTAGCGGCATTGGTCAGTTCTCCTCGAATGAGGGTGCCATCAGTTGGTGCACCGTCTGACTGGCAGGCAAAGAAACTCAGGCTAATAACGACAAACGCCAGGAGTTGAGAAATTTTCATGACTTACAATTTTCAAATTAAGGTGCAAGAACGCCTTTTTATTGATCTTTAACGGCAAAGATAAGGTATTTGGTTTAAATACGACACTTGTAGTTTTAAAATTTCTCCTGCTTTCCCTTTGCTTCAGCCTACCTTGCCTCATTCTTCACTAACTCCTCCTGATACTTTGCACCTACTTATTGTCGAAGATGAAGCCAGTATGGCCCGCCGCTTAAAGCGACTGTTAGAGACAATACTGGTCGATCGCATCACCTCTTTGGTTTCAGTACCGGGTGTTGCTGCTGCCTTAGATTACATCAGCCGGAAGCCCGTTGACTTATTATTTCTTGACCTCAACCTGAACGGTAAGGATGGTTTCACCGTGCTACAATCTCTCCTCGCGGAGTCGTTTGACGTAATCGTCGTCTCGGCTTATCGGGATCGTGCCCTGGAAGCATTTGATTATGGGGTGCTTGATTTCGTTGCCAAACCATTTAGTGAAGCACGGCTGCGCCAGGCGGTAAACCGTTACCTTAGTCATCAGGGAGATCCCGACCGTCCATTGCGCCAGCTGGCCATAAAGAAACAGGGGAAGTTGACGTTGATTGATGTTAACGACATTCTTTTCGTGCAGGGAGCTGACATCTACACCACCTTGCACCTGCGGCCGCGCCCAAAGCAGGCAAATACGCATCCGACTGAGCTGTCGGATAAATCCCTTGAAAGCCTTTCTCGCTTACTTCCGCCTGATTTCGTCCGCGTCCATAAGTCATTTATTGCCAACATCAACGCCTGTCAGGAGTTGCTCATTGAAGGCGGCGGACGTTACGCCCTGATGCTGCAAGATGGTCGAAAAATACCGGTTGGGCGTACCCGCTATAAGGAGGTTCGTGATCGATTTTTATAGAACTGGTGCTAAATCGATCACGAACCTGCCTCAATAAAATAATGTCCCGCTTTCAGGAATTATTCAGGTAATACCCATTCAACCGGAGGTAAAACGATGCGCTCATCTTTGGTCTTCTTACCCTCAAAGAAGGCACGCATGACTTCAAGAATTCGTGGCGAAGAGAGGAATAAAGGGTCGCTGTGTCCGGCTCCTTCAATGATCAGATGGTGCCCATTTTTAAAGTGTTCCAGCGTCTCAACGGCATTCCCAACGGCTGTCCGTCCGTCCAGCGTTCCACTAATACAGAGCACGGGCAATTGGGCAGGGTAGGGTGCGCGGAAAGCCTTACCCGCATCCAGCTCGGTAAGCTCATCGTACTGATCCAGGTAGGGGTAGTTGATGGCTGCTCCCAAGAGGGTCGTCTTCGCTTGCTTTTCCAGTAGTGCTCTCCGGGCCGGGGAAATGCCCGAGGCGAGGTCCATGGCCATTGACATACCTCTGAACTGGCCCATTTTCACATAGAAAGCGTAGGGGGCGAGCAGGGCGAAATCGCCTTCCAGCATTGCCTGAACCGCCAGCGGCAGGTCCTTAAAGCTATCAGGTCCTCCCAGCATCCAACTCATCAACTGTTGCATATTGTGCTTGCCGATGGCCACCATCACGGTGTCTCCGGTCGCCGGGTGTACGGATGGGATAATGGCCGGGTCCTGGTCCAGTTTTTTCAACAACCGGTCAACATCTCCGAGAAAGTCAGGGAAGACTGCAGCGGTAGCGGGGTTAGCCTTCAGCCGCTTGTCGATGTCTTCCAGCAACTGCTGCTGTTGGATGGGGAGTTTTACCGTATGGTCATAGCCTTCGACTCCAGCAATCACCACCCGGTCCAAGTGTTTTTCGTGGCGTTTGATGGTGGTAAGCGATAGGTGTGAGCCGTAGCTGATGCCCCAGAGACTGATTTTTTCAGCTCCGATTGCCAACCGCAGATCATTCAGGTCATCGGCACTTTCGTTGGTGTTATAGCCACTGAGGTCACAGCCGTTGCTGGCGAAAAAATCAGCTGCTTCCCGGGTAGCCTTTTGAATGATTGGGCGAACTTCTTCCTCCGTCATCACTTTTGTGGGGTCAACGCTCCAAAAACCGGGGTAGCGTGGCGGCCCGTCTGAAAGGCCGGTCCCCCGTTGTTCGTACGCAATGACGTCGGCAACAGCGCGCAGCTCCTGAAAGAGCTTATAGCGGGGACCCCGGGCCGCATTGATGCCAGAGCCGCCAGGCCCGCCCGCCAGGTAAACAATCGGAGACCCAGGGTTGGGGTTAGTGCTTTTAAACCTGACAAAACGCAGGGTTAGTTGTTTTTCAGAGGTCGTTCTACGGTTCTCTGGTACGGCGAAGGAACCCATTTCGGCGTCCGTTTTTTGTCCGTCTTCAGTGATGAATTCATAGGGTTCCAGAGTCAGTTCCGGGGCTGACTGGCTCATCAGGGCGGGGCCGCAGGTGCAGATAAGGGTTAGGAGGCAAAGTAGTGGAAGGCGTAAGAACATGGTATTCATTTGTATTGATTTGAAGCAAAAATGAGGCCCGATTACCCTCCCGTCAAGGCATTCCTTGCCAACTGCACTTGGGTCAGGGTCAACGACATTTTTGGCCCCGGCAATCAGCTTACCTTCGTAATATGAAATATTGTTGGCTTGCTTTTTTTGGGGTTTTGTGCTGTAGTTGTTCTTCCGAATTGCCCCAGGGTGATTTTAGGGCAGACATTATTAAAACGGAATACCGCAGCGTTGGCGAGACCGATTGGAGCAGCAGTTGGCCCGGAACAATCGGACACTTTCAGCTAAAGCTTGAAGTAAGGGTAACGGGAACCCCCGTCGCTTACCAGCCTTACGGACTGTTAGTTTCCATGCTGGCCAGTTCCGAGGCTACCTGGGACGGACATAAACTCGGCGCCAACGGCACCGTAGGCCAATCAGCTGCCACCGAAATACCGGGAGACCTCGATTACATCTATTACTTACCCGACTCCTTACTCTCCCCGGGCAAACATTTGCTGAATTTGGAGATATCCAATTTTCACGCCAATGGGAAAGTCAGGTTCTACGGTGTGCAGGTATCGGATTATTTAGGTCCGGTGGTCCGCCCTATCATCATGGCCGCTTATCTACACATCTATGCTGGCTGTTTCCTGATCATTGGCTTGTACTTCGGCTTAAGATTTTTGACAAATCGTAAGGATTTGTCCCTGCTGGTCTTTGCCACTATTTGCCTTTCCTTTTTTGCCCTCCTCATCATGGAGTACCTACGAAGTTATTATTTGTATGCCTACCCCTGGCACTTTACCCGACTACGGATAATCCTAATGCTGAGCTATTTGATCAGTGCCTGTTTACCGATTTTCTTCTCCATCCGGTTTAATTTCCCCTGGTTGTATCTCATCGTCATTATCCAATTGATCCTTTTTGGAGGGCTGTTACTGAGCTTTAATCACTATGGACTGGACCCGGCAACCAATCTTGGGATGATCACTGGCTTTGTTCTGGCTTCCGGCGTCTGTTTGTGGGCCGTATTAACCCGTAAGCAGGGAAGCCGGCTCGCCTTCTTCGGCGTATTACCCGTTACCCTCACGCTTATATTCTGCTATTGGTACTATGACCTGGTGCTGTATACGGGCTTTAGTTACCTGGTCCTGACGAGCATGGGCTCACTTGCGATAAAAGAACGAAATGATCGTCAGGAACGGGAGGAAGCCCGGCTGATGTCGAGCCGATTGAGACTTGAGCTGCTCCAAAAAAGTATCCAGCCTCATTTCTTAATGAATTCGATCGCATCGGCCATCGACTGGATTGAGCAACATCCACCGAAGGGGGTAGAATTACTTTTGTCCTTAAGCGAAGAATTTGACCTTTTACTGGATGTGTCCGAACGTAAGCTGATCCCAATGGAGCAGGAGCTGGCCCTTTGCCGCGCTCACCTGAAAGTGATGGGCTTCCGAAAACTACAACAGTATGAACTGATAACGGAAAACTGTGATCCGGGAGCACGCATTCCCCCCGCCATCATCCTGACTTTGGTTGAGAACGGGATCAGCCATCATTCCGGAATAGTCTCGGAGGGGGCCAAAGTTACTTTTCGCCTGAGTCAGGAATTTACTAATTCCGGAAAACGTTATCGTTTTATTGCAGTAGACGAACAAGGCATAGTAGATACCCAAAAGACGGTAAAGGGAACGGGGCTGCGCTACGTAGAAGCACGACTGAAGGAAAGCTACGGGGATAATTGGCAATTGATGTCCGGACCGGTAAATGAAGGCTGGGAGACGACGATCAGTATTAAGGCTGGCTAAGATTTAGACATGCTCTTAAAGTCTCAAAAAGTACTAGTGCTCTGTCAAGCCGATCTTGTCACATTAACTGCGGCGTCTTTTACCCGCTGGCTGCGTTGCTTGAATCCTCATTTAGCTACGGCTAAACTCCGGTTCAAGCGCCTTGCCCGCAGGCAAAATTCACCAGCATTTAA
>JBGCFZ010000248.1:0-5080 GCA_045110355.1 Lewinella sp.
TGCGGCGTCTTTTACCCGCTGGCTGCGTTGCTTGAATCCTCATTTAGCTACGGCTAAACTCCGGTTCAAGCGCCTTGCCCGCAGGCAAAATTCACCAGCATTTAATGCGACAGAATCGACCTGACAAAGCACTAGTGGTCTATTACCCGGAGTTTCACCGCTTCACGCACCTTACGTAATTGGCTGTTTTTTTGTCCTGTGGGCGCATGCGCAGTTCGCCTTTGAGCTTTAATTCGGGGCACCAGGCTGCGTTCCGGTCTCCGGGCACCTCGGCCTCGTCCAGCGCCCACCAGAATTCAATGCTACCGGCATAGTTTGAGCCGTAACTATCGACGCGACCTCCCAAACCGGCGGCAAAGGGGCTGCCGTACTTTCGCCTCAGGAGGTTTCCCCGATCGGCGGCTGTACCGAGGGCGGCAAATAATGCATCCCAGTCTGCTTTGGTGGGTACCTGAAACCCTTCGGGACATAGTTTGCAGTCCCGGACGGCCTTGTGGGTGTAGACAACGCCATAACCTTTGGAGGCATCGTTTTGATAATACCCATAGCGAGCACTGGTGTCGTAAAACTCGACATTGGGGCCAACTTCTGATCCGTCCGCAAAGCGTAAACCGGGGCAGTCCGTGACCGTTGCGTTGACGGTCGTCCAGGTGTTGCCACCAACAATTGTAGTAGGGATGAGGTTACCCTTTTCATCGCGCACATCCGGACCGGGCGAAAAAAGTTCTTCGGGGATTACGAGTTCAGGTACGGGAGCTTTCTGCTCGGGCTCAACTATGGGGGCTAACCAGCTTTCAGGAACAAAAAAGTACCACCCTATTAGCAGGGTGATAAGAAGAATAAGGGAGGCGATCAATCGTTTCATTTTGCGGGACGACTTAATGGGTATATTGTAACTTTATTTACCCAGTTTGATAACTTACTTCACAAGTCTAATATGGTTAATATTCTTGGGCGGGAAAATGTTCTCAACGACATTATTACGACTGTTGTCCTGGTATTTTTCTATTGTTTCTGTAGTACTGGCGACTTGAGGGGGCAAGCGCTTTCAACTGATCTTCTGATTGATTTGGAAGCAGCCCTTACCCAAAGTGAGGCCTTGCGTAATCGTGGCCAGGCAGACAGCGCCTACTTGGTATTATTGCCAATGGAACATGCACTGGACAGCCTGGGTTACGGGGATTCTCCTGTTTACCGTCGGCTTGCGCTGGAACAAAGCATTAATCATGCAAAAAGAGGGAGCTACCTTCTAGCGCTACAAACTACGAACGCTGTTGCGGATGCCAGTTGTGAGCGGGAGGAATGGCGGACCTGTGCTGCGGCGCAGTTACAGCTCATGGATTTGAACCTGAGCGTGGGCAATAAGGCTGAAAGCCGAAGACATATACGCCACGCTAGCGCATTGATAAGAAAGGAAACGCTGCAGGATTTAAAGGAGCAGGAACTGTACCAACAGGCCAATTGGCAGGCTAACTTTGGCTACCGAGACTCTGCACGTCATTTTTTAGATTCCTTTTTGCTATTGCCTGATGCTTCGCTACGATGGCAGGCATCGGCCTATAGCATGTACGCCCATATTACCGAAGATCGTTTGGAGTTACAGGACAGCATGTACCGAAAGGCTGCAGGGGCTTATTTACAGTTAGAAAACTACCGCGACCTTGCCAGAATGTATTCTTCGTTAGCCTTTCTTTATCAGCGGGCAGGCATTCACCACAACGTCCTTGTCCTACTTAATAGGGCCGAGCTCTATTGCAAAGAGGGGAAGCGTCGTAATCAGGATGTAACCCTCACATTGGCTGCTGTAAATGATGCAAGAGGTACTTATTACCGCCTTAAGAACCGACCTGATTCTGCGCTCTATTTTATTGAAAAAGGCTTGCGGCGAGAAGTGTTGTATTGGCAATCGTCTGCCAGGCAAAAAGCCTCTGAAGCCCGGGAGATCTATCGTAACGAACAACAGGAACTGCAGCTGGCTACCCGGGAGAAAGAACTTCATGTGGAGCGGATTCGAAGCTATGGACTAATTGCCTTTGCCGCTTTAATTGTGCTACTGAGCCTTTGGACGCTCCGGCTGTACCGGCGGCTTAAGGCATTTAATCTTCTGACGCAGAAGCAGGCTGTGGAACTCGAAACGACTAATCACGATCTGGTTGTAGCCAAAGATCAGCTGGAGGATTCTCTGCAGCTCCAAAAGATGCTAAAAGCGGAGCTACAGCACCGGGTAAAAAACAATATGCAACTGATTCTGAACATCTTTAACCGTGGGCGTAATAATGTAGCGGATCCCGAGGTCCAGCGAATGTTGAAGGCTCAGCAGGAGCAAATTCGTTCTATTGTACTATTGCATCAGAAGATTGATATTAAATCCAATGAGCGGGAAATTGACCCTGCTGCCTACCTCGGGGAAATCGTTACTAATCTCAAACGCAGCTATGCTGGTGTTTACCCAGAGGTGGAACTTCATCTTGATCTAAACGTTGACCTGATCCACATCGACAGTGCTATTCCGCTCGGACTCATCCTTAACGAACTCATTACCAACGCTTACAAATATGCCTTTCTGAAGAATGGGGCGGGGAATATTTACGTAACTTTCTCTAAGCTACCCGATCATTTCTACCTCCGGGTAGCGGATGATGGCGCTGGCTTACCAGCTGACGTACAGGCCCGGCGAGATAACTCAATGGGTACGCGTCTGATCCAAGGACTTACCCGCCAGCTGGAAGGGACGATAGAATGGATCAGCACGAAGCCCGGCACGGTGGTACAGGTTGAGTTTGGGGCTTATTCGGAAGTTACGGTTTAAGGGAATGTTGTACTAACGGTTTTGGACCCTCCCGTCTCTTAAGCGAACAAGGCCTCATATAATTCCCTCACCGTAGCAATGGTAATGATCCTGATTCCGTAGCGATCGGGGTCTAATCCTTTGGTATTATATTTACTTACGTAGATGGACTTGAATCCAAGCCGGTCGGCTTCTTGTATTCGTTGTTCGATACGGGTGACGGCACGGATTTCTCCACTTAGTCCTACCTCGCCAGCGAAGGCAATTTCGGGGGAGATGGTCACGTCCATGGCACTGCTGAGCAGCGCGGCGATGATGGAGAGGTCAATTGCGGGGTCGTCTACTTTTAGCCCGCCGGCAATATTGAGGAAAACATCCTGATTTCCGAGCGGGAGACCGGCTCTTTTTTCGAGGACGGCCAACAGCATATTTAGGCGTTTTGTGTCGAAGCCTGTAGAGGTTCTTTGGGGGTTGCCGTAGACTGCGGTACTGACTAAACCTTGTACTTCAATGAGCATTGGACGCATTCCTTCCAAAGTGGCACAGACGGCGGAGCCGGAGAGGTCTTCATCTCGTTCGCTGAGGAGGAGTTCGCTGGGGTTGGAGACTTCCCGGAGGCCAGTGGCTTCCATTTGATAGATGCCCAACTCATCGGTAGAGCCGAAGCGGTTTTTGAGGGTGCGCAGGATACGGTAGGTGTAATTGCGATCGCCCTCGAATTGCAGGACGGCATCGACGATGTGTTCCAGAAGTTTAGGACCTGCGATGGACCCTTCCTTGGTAATGTGCCCGATGATGAAGGTAGGAATACCGGATTCCTTGGCGAAGCGTTGCAGCTCTGCTGCACATTCCCGGACCTGGCTCACGGTGCCAGCCATGCTGTCGACGTGGGGGCTGGCCAGGGTCTGGATGGAATCGATGATGAGCAATTCCGGTTTGACCTCTGCGGCGTGTTGCAGTAGTTTATTGGTATTGGTTTCGGTGAGGAGGTAGCACTGGCGCTTGTCGCCGCCAAGTCGGTCGGCACGCATTTTGATTTGCTGTTCGGATTCTTCCCCTGAGACGTAGAGGACCTTTCGGCCGAGTTGAAGGGCCAACTGTAGAAGCAGCGTTGATTTACCAATACCTGGTTGGCCGCCGAAGAGGACGATACTTCCGGGGACGATGCCTCCGCCGAGGACGCGGTTCAATTCCCGGTCAGGGGATTCCAGGCGTTTGACGTCTCCGGCGACGACTTGTTCGAGTTGGATGGGGCGGGGGCCTTTTCCAACGAGGGTGCCGCCAGGGTTGCCTCCCGGAGGGGAGTCGTTGACACTGCGCCAGTCGGTCTTATTATCCAGGCGCTCGTTCTTGGTTTTGACTACTTTTTCCTCAATGAGGGTATTCCACTCCCGGCAGGATGGGCACTGGCCCATCCACTTTGGGGATTCGGCGCCGCAGGAGCGGCAGAAGAAGGCTACTTTTACTTTGGCCATTGGGTGGGGTAAGGTTTTATATAAACATACTTGTATTCAATAGGTGTAGGTACATGTTTTGCATACAAGTATGTTTATATGCAAAATCCAAGGTCACCCAGCCTCCAACCCCTCCCCCTCCTTACCCAAGTGATAAACCGGTGTATTATTACGACGCATTATACGTCGGGAAGCAGCCGTACACTTTAGATAGAATTCTACATTCAAGACAAATCCTGCCAAATTATTCTCCAACATGGCTGGCTTAATCAACTGAAGCCGCTTTAAGTGATCAACGTGTTGCTTTATTGCATTATACGTAAGTGGCATGCCTTCCACTAAGGCAGTATATGGAATGGATTGACCAGGAATAAGCCTTCGTAACATCCGCATTTTTGCTGGATGAGACATCGCTTGACCTATAATACTTGCTAATTGTTCGTCTTCATGGAAGAGGAAGGCTTTTGAGACGGCCATTTTACTGCTGTTTTAAGGTAATCTGGGCTTTACTATACAATGATAAACAATAAGTTTTAAAAATAAAAATTAAAACATAAATACAGATTAAATGCAGCTCCTCCCCAAAACCTTTCTTCATGCCTACTATTCTACCTCCTCCGATACATCATAAACCCGAAACAACTCATCTTCCGATAATAGTTTATAGGGAAGCGTATCAGAAAACCGTCTCCGATCTACCACCAGAAATTTCAGCCCCTGTGCCCGGTAGCCATTCATCCATTCATATTTAGTGAGGATGTCGTTAGTGACCGTCCAGCCTCGCCGCCGGGCGTAGAACATTAACGTAGGATTGATGGAGCCGTCATTGATCATAATG
>JBGCFZ010000249.1:0-8251 GCA_045110355.1 Lewinella sp.
CATTTCTTATGGCACCGATGAACCTCCCTTGCTGACAGATCCGATTATGCGTCTCGATTCTTTTATCAACAACAAACCGATGGAAGCATTGTCCTATAAGCTCGTCCCATATGAGAACCGGAACCATAACTCAGTTATTCCTGCCTCGCTTTACGACGGATTAATGTTCTTGTACGGAAAAAAATAAGTGCCTTAGTAAAAAGCGCGAAGCGCGACTACGAAGGCCGCAGGCCGTCCATTGCCGGTGTGCGCTTAGCGCACCAACCGGTAAGTCCCCTTTACCAAAAAGGTATTCCGCAAGTCGTTAGCAAACAGGTCCTCGGTGATAGCAGCGAAAGCACTTTTAGCGGGATCTGTACCACCAGAGGTGCCTTGAGACCAAACTAAGAAAACGGTAGAGCTCGGTCGATATTCCCAGCGTACAACGAAGTTGGAGCGGAACTGAATGAAGTTGAAATCCGGATCACGGAATTCCCAGTCGATCGCCCGATCGGTGTCGTCATCAATTTGGTAGCGGCCCGTTTCACTGTTAAAGCTAACGGCGGCTTCCGGGAAAACGATGAACCGATTATCGAAGTTTTTGGCCAGCGGATCGTCCACAATTTTAAACTCGTCGTATACCCCCCTGGCCACAAAGGGCTGGGCGTAGTACTGGATGGTAAAATCAGGCGTGATGTTGTAGGTGGCCCGCATCGTCAGACTAAGGACCTGTTGCTTGATCTGGCCGTGGACGTAGCCGGTACGACCGTCGTCCGTTTGGGTAGTGATGTACTGATCCCGGCGGGTGGAAGGGTTGAAACTTGGTTCAATGCTGAGGGAAAGCGCATCGGTGGGCTGGTAGGCAATGTCTATACCTACCGAGCCGCCCATCACGTTACCATCGTAACCCTGGCCGCCGTTGAAAAAGAGGAAGGCTCTGAGTTTCTTCCGCTGGTCGGTACCAATACCACCACCAAGCGCAAAGCCTGGAGGCTTACGGAAGAGTGGCCCCCCCCTTAGTGCATTGCGGCTGACGTCTTGTTGTTCGAGGTTAAGGAATAGCCGGAAATTAGAGAAGTTCTTGAATTGCCCCCAGATGTTGGTATTGTAGCTACGGTTGAGGGCTGCGCCGCTCCAGTCCCAACCAGCATAGATGTTGTGGTTCCACTGGAAGCGGTTGAAGGTTTTCGTTGGGTTCCGCCAGCGGCGGGCGCCCCAGGCAAAGAAGTTCACCTGTTCGGTGTTGTTCAGGAAGCCAATGTCGTTCAGCTCTAATCCAGGACTACGGAAGGTTACGCCTGATTCAAAGACCCAATCTCCGTCAAACTCTCCGATAGCAATGGTGCCTCCCGTACCACTAAGCCTGGTAGCCGAGGTATCCACACTTAGGTGGTCCGCATCCGGGCGTTGGAAGTTATGCTCAAAGGCAGTTTGGGTTCGGGTGATGGCTTCTTCGGTTCCACGTACCTGGCTCCAGACCATGTTTGTCCGTAGTTGCCAGGCCCGGTCTTTCCACCGGTGCACCAGGTCAATCCCACTGGAATAAGCACTCTTGTGCAGGAACTCCAGTTCCGGTGTTTGCAGGTCACGATTCACGCTGGTGAGCATGACGCCGATGGTACTTTGGCCGTCGTTGAAATCCTGCTGTACCCGGCCTACATTGTAGGAAGTGAAGGGCTCCACCTGTTCTTTGGTTTCTCCGTCGTTGTCGATTACCGTTGCGAATTCGCGCTCAGTGAAGCTGGACAGTAAGCCCAACGAAAGTCCTTGCCTCGTTTTACCACTCACTTTGGCGGCGCCAAGGATGGTGGTATTTTCCGGTTGCTGGACGAATCGGCCAACGCCCGCGTTTTCTCTGACGAATCGGCTCGGTGAACCACCAATCCGGCGGCTATAGAACAACAAATCACCATTGTAGCCACCACCGGCTTCTGCCTGTGTAATGCGGTAATCAAAAATATTCCGGCCCTCCACGAAGAAGGGGCGTTGCTCCCGGAAAAAGATCTGGAAGCCGTCGAGGTTGATGGCACCTGGGTCGGCTTCTACCTGGCCGAAGTCTGGGTTGATCGTGAAATCGACGACGACATCATTGGTCAGGCCGATCCGGCCGTCGAGGCCGGCACTCAGCCGCTCATCGGTTTGGCGGTTGAAGGGGTCATTATCGGGAAAATCTCCTCCTGTCCGGATTTGTCCGAGTACATAAGGTTGAATTTCCAGTGGTTTACGTGGCTTGATGCCTTCCAACCCTTTCAGTGTGCCAAAACGACTGACCCACCCGGGCTGGACTTGCTTGACGGGTGCCCAGGAGCTCATTTCCTGTTCCCGGAACAACCGGCGATTTACCTGCAGGCCCCAGGTCTGGTTCTCCGCTTTACTAAATCTAAGTTGAGAGAAAGGGATGCGGGCTTCAGCGGTGTAGCCCTGGTCGTCCGTTTGCGCTTTGAAGAACCAGTAAGGGTTCCAGCTCTCATCCCAGTTATTACCGTCATTACTGATGAACTCATCTCCCCGAACGCCGCTCGCAGAGGCGGAAAAAGAGAAGCCCGTCCGTTTATCATTGAAGCTGTCGAAATTGATCTCCACCCAATCTCCCGGGAAGTCATCCCGTCGCCCCAACCGTTCCTCAATTTTTTCCGGATCGGTATCAAAAGCACGCCAGGCGACGTAGATAAAACGGTCATCGTACAAGATTTTGAAGGCCGTTTCCTGGGTGACCGGGTCAACGTCGCTGGGCTGACGCTGGTGGAAATCAGTGCCCCACTCTACCTGTCCCCAGGCGGGGTCATCAAGTTTACCATCTATTGTTGGCGCCTCACCTTCAATGCGTTGGGTGGTATACTCCGGGGGGGAAGATTGAGCCGTAAGTCCGGCAAATACGAAGAGCTGCAGCAGCAGCGTGGTTATGATCAGTCTCATTCTAAAGGGGTGTAAATACTAATGTGTTAGTAGAGACGGATCAGAATAACCAGGGTTGCACCTACTGAATAAATTAACTTTTGGGAAGCGGTGGAAGGGATATTTGGCGGGGCCGCAGGTGCATGGGGAGGTTGAGGAGCGGTCCAAAAACCTAAAATTGCTCCGGGTAAGGCGGAGCGCCAAAATTCAGCATCTGGATTATTCAGATATTATAGCGCCGCAACAGTCAGCTCACATCCCAAAAGCCCCGGGTTAAAGTTCGCTATGCGAACTTTAACCCGGGGCAATTAAGGGTCGACCACTCCGTGGTCACTATTTCTAAAAATTCTTTAGGCCTGCCTTAATTGGCGTCTTCGATACTACTGGCACCGGAAGCATTTGCTGTAATGTCAGGAGTTCCACGAAAGCGAAGTGTGCTGGCACCACTAACCGATCCTGAAATCAAATCAGTTGCGCGCAAATTGAGTGTACTGGCACCGCTGACGTTGACGTCGGCCTCAGTTGCCGTAAGGGAGAAAAGGGAGGCCGTGCTGGCTCCGCTAACGGAAGCGAAGAGCTCTGCTACGGCAGCAGTTTCGAAGTCCAGATCAGAAGCGCCGCTCAGGTCAACGGAGAGGTTATCCAGGGTGGCGAAGCCAGCCACCGCTACGTCTGAAGCACCGCTAACTTTAATGCTTTCCAAATCAGGCATCACCACATCGACGGTTACGTCAATTTCGCGGTAGTTGCCCTGAGACAGCCTGACCTCTAAGACATTTCCGCTCCGGCGGACGAGTACCCGCTCTTGCACGTTGTCGTTGGCCCGGACGGTGATGTTAAATTCAGAACCGGAGGTAATGTTTACATCCAGGGCACTGGCAACTTCTACACCGGTAAAACCGGTTACATCGCGAATTTCGGTGGTGATGTTACTGGAGCCAACAATACGCTCGTTCGTCTCGCAAGAAAAAGTAAAGCAGACCAGTGCAATGGCCAGCAGGGAAAAAGAAAAGCGTGTCATAATAGAAGGTTTTGTGGGGTTAAAAGCAAAATGGGTTATTAGGGATGTTGTTGCTTTTTTGCCCGGTTGGTTTGGAAATAGAGACGACAACTTCGGCTACAAGGTTGCTTCCCTGCAAAAAAACGAACCGCAGAGGCGAAGACATCCAAACCTATTTTTGCTCCTTTATTCTTTGACTTGCACCCGCGGCCGCGCCCACTTAATTCCGCGGACACCACTATAATTTGACCTCCCCATTCCTTACCCTCTGCACCGAACGCTCCACTATTTCACGAAGCACGTCGAGGTCTACGTCGCTTAATTTTTTAATGTAAAGGCAGCTTTTGCCAATCTTATGTTTCCCAAGTTTTTCCAATATTTCCTGCTCTTCCTCCAAGTCCCCCATCAAATAAACGGACATAGCGGTTTTACGGGGGCTGAAGCCCGTCAGCATCCAGTCTCCCTCCCGCCCGGATTCGTAAACGTAATGATAAGTACCAAAGCCAATGATGCTGGGTCCCCACATTTTTGGCGGCTCACCGGTTACCTCTTCCATCATCTGGAGTATCCACTCTGCATCTTTTCGTTTTTGCTCGTTTTCAACCGCTGCGATGAAATCTACGGGTTGAATTTCAGTGGGCTGAGTTTTATTCTTTTGCTTAGCCATAGATTTAATGATTTTAATCGTTTTACTTCCGTAAAATAAGGAAGGTTTATCTTTCGCTTAAATGAGAAATACTGTATTAGTTTTTGCCGGATTGATCACTGCCCTACTGATCCTATTCAGGATCGGTCGGTACTCCTTGTTTTCAGGAGACCTGCGGACTGAAATATTACTTGCGGTTACCGCCCTGGCATTCCTGGGCATTGGCTTGTTGCTGCGCCGTCAACAGTTGAAAGCAACCCCGGTTACTGAAGAAATTAGTAACGCTGACGCTGACCCAGGCCAACTGAAGGCATTGGCCATCACTGCTCGTGAGCAGGAAGTGCTGTCGTTAGTAGCCGAAGGACTTTCCAACCGGGAAATTGGCAAGCGTCTCTTCCTATCCGAGAGCACCGTAAAAACCCACGTCTCTAACTTGCTGACCAAGTTGGAGGCTAAACGGCGCACCCAGGCTGTGGAACGCGCCCGGAGACTAAAGATTCTATAAATCCGTCGTTTTCCTACTAAAGAAGGAGGTATTTGGTACTTTAGTATGAGTAGGTTAGGCGCCTGTTCTCCGACTTTTGTCCAAAAGCAATTACCATGAAATCTACCATTCTAAAGTACGGACTGCGTGCCTTCGCCACCATGCTCGTCCTTTTCGTTTTAGCCTTCTTACTCGGCAAAGGACAGTCCTATACCGTTCAGGAAATCCTGGGCTACCTCACCATCGTCATTTCCCTTTCCCTGGTTTACTTTGCCATCCGACATTATCGGGACGAAGTCAATGGAGGACAGTTGTCCTTTGGTCAAGGCCTCTGGCTTGGCGTCATCATTTCGGCCTGT
Organism: Lewinella sp.; assembly: GCA_045110355.1. Taxonomy (GTDB): domain Bacteria; phylum Bacteroidota; class Bacteroidia; order Chitinophagales; family Saprospiraceae; genus Neolewinella. Next base: position 5,364 of record JBGCFZ010000249.1, read on the forward strand.
GCCGGGATAGGCAGTGCCATTGCTGACGCTATTTACACCACCGTGATTTATCCTGACTTCATCACAGAATATACCCAGCATGAGTTAGATAAGATGAAGGCGTCTCTCCCGCCCGCCGAATTCGAAACCGCCAGTGCAGAGCTGCTGGCTCAAATCGAATGGATGGGTAACCCAGCCATGCTGGCCATTGTCATGTTTGTTACGGTCTTACTCATCGGGTTCATTGTATCGTTGGTCTCTAGTTTGCTGCTTCGCTCCCAGGCGCCCTCCGGCACCTGATTAAAAAATCAGTCCCCTTCCTAATGATCAGTTCGCGTCAATGACTTGGCCAATACCGCTGGAGGTAACTTCCATTTCCGGCCGCCCACGGTACAACAAATTCCCGGAGCCTTCTAACCTTCCCGACAGTTTGCCTACGACGGTTAAGCTGAGCTCCCGGTTGCTTACCGAGTACACTTCGGCTTGTCTGGTTTCAAGACTGAAGCCATCGACGAAGGAGTTGAACCCGGCAGAAAGCTGTAGCCGACTCACCCAGCCACGCTCCAACTTCAACTCAGCGCCATCGCCCAGGGTGATGGCTGTAGTTTCTCGACTGGCAAGGCCGGATACCACCGTTTCTCCAGCTGCCGCCAGGGTAAGGTTCCGCAACACCGGCACCCGGATCATCAGCTGCGCGCCAGAAAAACGCGTCTCCGTTTCGTCCGCCTCGAAACGAACCGAGAGGACGTTGTCAAAGACTTTTGTAAAGTGGTAATTGTCTTGTTCCCATCGTTTGGTCAACAGACTCACTTCGTAAAATTCTCCGGCAACAATCGTTGTTTCAATTGGCGTATTGATGACGATTTCACTAAAATCTTTGAGGTCATAATACTCCGTTACAATCCGCTCTTCGTAGGGCGTCACCTTCCCGATGCAACCAGGAAAAAAGATAAGGATTGAGCATAGAACGGACAGGAGAAACAGGGAGCGTTTCATCGGCAGGGTAAATTACAGGTAGCATCTTGTGTGCCGCTTCGGGACGGCACCAGCAACCGGGTTTAGGTATTGGCTGAAGGAGGCAGAAGAAGCTTAACGGGTTGGTTAACCAACGTCCTTTCTACTCCAATTCCAATACTGCACCGTCGTTAATACCAACGTAGTAAACGGTCTTCTCACCATCCCGTAACCCGACGATGGAACGGGCATCTCCCCGGATACTGATGTAATTAGGCAACACTTCCATCGCGCCATCCGCATCCAGTGTGAGGGCGAAGCCCGTACCTGCATCCTGCCGGCCAGCGAGGGGCTCCCAGGCGAAGTCGTTCTGTACGCAGAGGAGCCCGGGGCGACCGTCTTCGAGGGTGATGGGCACCGCCGCCCGCAGTGGTGCCGTTTGAGCCAAAGCAGGTAAAGGGAGAACGGTGAAGTTGCCCTGCCCGTCGTTCTCCAGGTACAGCGAACGAAATTCGGTGGCCTCCAGCCGCTGGCCTGCATCGCTGAGGGGCGGCAGATCTGCTTCCGTCCAGTTGCCATACATGGCGTAGGAAGTCATCTTTCGCTTCCAGCTGGGCAGCTGACGGCCCAGGGTATTACGTGGAAAGACCGGGTGCGCCCGGCCGTCGTTGTAGGCCGTGATGACGGGATCGACGGTCCCGTTTCCATCGAAGTCATCTGCGTACAACACCAATGGTGTTTTGGGACTAACGTGGTAGGGGGTAACATCGCATAAAAAGAACAAACTTAGGCAGACAAAGTGAGTAAATGAAGGGTTATAATGTGACCAATCATTACGGGTGATTTCAGCAATTGCGGCCAACACCCATTTTAAGTAGTTTCATTCCGAATAGGTCATGAACGAATCCGTTGGCCAAGTCTGTCATGGTGACACTTTTCTTCTGCAGAACTAAAGCGGGCGTACCGGTTTTCACCAGTACGCCCGCTCAAGTTTTCATGTAAGGGATGACTTACTTTTCTTCAAGAATCTTAGCCGTTTCGCTATAATCCTGTCCGTCCTTTTTAGCCATTTCAATGGCCTTCGTAGCCGTTTTTTTGGCCATTTCCTTATCGCCCGTCTTGTTGTAGAGCCACGCAAGGGTATCCATATTGGCGTAGCCAGGCTCCATTTCAACAGATTTTTTTGCCCAACCCAGCGCAGTTTTCAGTTGCTCCGGGTCATCGCTGGATTCGAAGATCGTCCAGGCAACGCTGTTGAGTTCCATGGCACTGTCCGAACCGTAGGCGCCGTAGTACTTCACTGCAGCAGGGACGTAAGCATCATTATCACGGGTTTGCTCGGCGTGGAGCATGTCGTAGTGATCCATCAGGCGCTGAGCGATCGCACCTCCATGCTCCTTGTAGACAGGGGCCAAATCGGCGGCTGCCGGAAGCTGGCGGGCACCCTGGCCCTTCATGTAATTGGTGATGATGCTCCGCTGGATGGTCATGATGAAGGTGCTGGCACCGGCTGCTTCCATCGCAACATCAGCATTTTCCAAAAGGTAGTTCATGCGCTTGCTGCCGAGGTCGCCGGGGTTACTGAGCAGCAGTTCCATGGTTTCGGGAGTAGACCAATCGTCTTGCATGTCGAGGTACTCACCGGCAATCTTACCAGCTTTTTCCTGTTCGTAAACGCCCGTCAGCACTTCAGCGTAGGTGCGCATAAAATCTGCACTGCGTTCTCCGCCGTCGTAACGTTTGTTCATGGCACCGAGGCTGTTCTCTCCGGTAGCGGCATCCGCCAAAGCCAGAAATTCTTCCTGTGGGATGTAACCGATGCCTTTGTGCACGATGTCGCCGTTGCCGTCAACAAACAGGTAAGTGGGGTAAGCCATTACACTGTAGCGCTTGGCCAGGCCCGGGCCTTCGCCCTTCTCCATATCAAACTTAGCGTTGATGAATTTTTCGTTGTA
>JBGCFZ010000250.1:0-6481 GCA_045110355.1 Lewinella sp.
AACAAACATTTGTTTTATTTCAAACATTTTATGTACGCATAAAGATTACAAATAGGTCTTAATTGGCATAAAGTGAAAATAAATACACTTTTTTATGCGCAAAGTGTTGCGCAACATTGTTTGAGTGTTTATATTTGTGTCATCACAAAACAAAACAGCTACTTTTAAACAGCAATAACCATGGCAGATATAAACAAAGAAACCGCCGCCAAGCTTAAGGCCCTTCAAATGACGATTGATCGTCTTGACAAAGCCTACGGTAAAGGCACCATTATGCGCCTTGGCGAATCGCAGGCCGCTAATGTAGAGGCTATTCCTACTGGTTCTCTTGGTCTAGACGTTGCCGTTGGCATCGGTGGTCTTCCTAAAGGCCGAATCATCGAGATATATGGCCCTGAATCTTCCGGTAAAACTACTTTGGCGATCCATGCCATTGCCGAGTGCCAGAAGCGTGGTGGTATCGCTGCCATCGTAGACGCAGAGCATGCATTCGACCGTTTCTATGCCGAAGCCCTTGGCGTTGACACCGACAACTTACTCATCAGCCAGCCCGACAATGGCGAGCAGGCCCTTGAAATCGCCGAAAACCTGATCCGCTCCGGCGCGATCGATATTCTGGTGGTCGACTCCGTTGCTGCCCTCGTTCCCCGTGCCGAGATAGAAGGGGAGATGGGCGACTCTAAAATGGGTCTCCAGGCCCGCCTCATGAGCCAGGCCATGCGTAAGCTGACCGGCACCATCGGTAAAACCGGTTGCTGCTGTGTTTTCATCAATCAGCTTCGTGAAAAAATCGGCGTTATGTTCGGTAATCCCGAAACCACTACCGGTGGTAATGCCCTGAAATTCTACGCCTCCATGCGTCTCGACATCCGCCGCTCTGGCGCTGCCATCAAAGACAAGGAAGGTAACGTTATCGGCAACCACGTGAAGGTAAAAGTAGCTAAGAACAAGCTTGCTGCACCATTCCGCGTTGCGGAGTTCGACATCATGTACGGTACCGGTATTTCTAAGACCGGCGAGATCGTTGACATCGGCGTCGATCTGGACATCATCAAGAAGTCTGGCGCCTGGTACGCCTACGGCGACGCCAAGATTGCGCAGGGCCGCGAAGCGGCCAAGACATTCATGATGGATAATCCTGAAGTAGCCCTCGAAATCGAAGGCAAGATCAAGAATAGCCTGATGGGCATTGAAGAAGAGCCCGCCGCCAAAAGCAATGGCAAAGGCAAAAAGGCCGACGTTGTGGAGGTCTAACTCCTCACACTTTGGCCGGGAAGCAATTATCCTGTCTGAACTTTGATCTGCGCCCGCGCTCCTGCTATGGAGTGCGGGCGCTTTTTTGTGCTCCCTAAGCTCAACGCCCCCCCCCTGCAACTTCCTGCTTAATTTGATCAACTGATAAGGAGAGCGTCCACACGCAACAAAAGGAATTACCCCTTAGGTGCCGCCGGACGCTCTCCTTCAATTAACACCTCAAAACCAGCCCCCTTCGCCAAAAAGCGAATAGCCTCAATCAGCGTATTCCCTTCCAAACGTGCTTCTTCCATCAGTTTGCTTTTCAACGCTTCAGCACGTAGCCGATCCTTCGCCTCTTTATTCAACGCACTATAATCCTTCGCAGTGAAACTGTTGAACCAGCTCTCCTCCAAGTTCCGGTAAATCATTTCGTGGTCGATTGCCAGGATTTCTGGCTCCGGTAAGTTTGCAAGTGTGACCGTACGATTCGACTCATCTATCTCAATGCTCATTTGCTCCAGGTCATAACCCACCAAAACGGTTCCTTCGACCTGAACCGTTGCACTTTTCTCAAAAGACAGGTGAGCCGGTAAAGGGATGTAGAGCGTGACATTCTTGGTCTTTGTCGAATTATAAAGCTCGCTTACATCGCCTTCCACCGTTACCAATTTAGTGACTTTACGAATTTGCTCCAGCAAAACCGTTGCCTCCTCATGCGTTGTCTGCCCGCCAGCATTAGAGAAGCCCCAAAAGACCGCCAAACCAAGTAAAAAGGCAAGCACAGCAGTAATGAGGATCGTGTAAAGGGTACGCATAAAGCTAATCTTTTGGTCTGTGGCACGCCGTCAGGGATATACTAAAGGTGGAAATGCCACTAACACTAACTGGTGCCGTATACAAAACCCAAACGCTCGCGCTCTCTAATAGCTTGAAGAGCTGATGAAATAAACGACCGACGGGCCATATCAATCTATAAACGCCGTCATCGGGTACTTCAACCCTTCGTACGTCTTAAGCACTGCTTTTACACTACCTACGCTCACCGGAGATTCGATTAACACAGGAATCTTGTTTTCATCATCACTAACGTAAATTTTCATTTCATCCCCTTCCTTAAAGACATCACCCGCGATGAGCTGAGGGCTGAATTTTTGGGTATTGAAACGGCCTACGTTCCGGACCTTCTTGTTTTTCTCCGGCCCCAGATACTTTAACGCAATGGGGTAAATTTCCTGATCCATGAGGATCTTAAGGGGAATTTCCTGCCCCGTTTGCATTTGGTCGTAATCCAGGTTACGCGCGTAGTAAACAATGGAGATCAGGTCGTGCATGCATTCATCTAGCGTCATTTCCTTCGGGCTCAGGTCATTGCGTGTTTTGCCCCGTTGGCTGATCGCCTTGCCATCATTCTGATAAAAAGTGGTTCGATCATATCGCGTATATCCTCCTTCATTGATGTCCTTAATATGAATTTTAGGGAGTAACGTTTTCTTGTCGAGGTAGCTCTCGTAGTTATCACGCACCTTATAAAACCACTCATAGCTCTCATAAGTCCGACCACGCACCATTACGTGGTATTGGTTGGGTAAATCGTGCACAAGAAAGGTTACCTCACCGGCAGCCAGCCAAACGAAATTCCAGTTGTAGTAGAGCTTATAGACGATCTTCTCTCCAGCTTGAAACACCTTATTGTCCGTTTCACAAACATCAGGCAGAGCAAAGGGTGGATGAAAAGCTTCAGCCACTGGTGGTTCCTTTCCAAAGTGTACTTCATCGAAATCAGGCGCGGCCGCAGGTGCAAAGTGCGTTGAAGGCAGACTAAGCCCTTCCACCGACCGGTCGGAGGGGGAAACATTCATCAACAAACCCAGCGGAAGTGCCAGGAAGAGAGCAATGCGGAGTAGATGAGTTTTCATTGATGTTTACTTTTTCTATAATTTCGGACGAACAGGAAGTACCCCGGTAACGCCGGTAACAAAACATTAACGGCGAACAGGCTCGTAAAAGCCGCCAGTACCGCTACGGCCGCAGCCGGTTCCGCGCTTTCGCCCGTATTCCATAACAACAGCCCAAGCTCCGTTCGGGTTACCAGGTTAAGGCCCGGAGGCAGCGGAATACCCGCCTGAACAAGGTAAATTGCCGCGATTCCGGCCAGCCCCCGCCAAAGGGGCAGTTCGAGGCCAAAAAACCACAACAACAGGTAAAGCTGCATACAATAAACGCCAAAACGCAGGCAAGCGTGCGCTGCGGCTCCCAACATTACGGGGATTTTAACTTGTGTCAGCCCCGTAACCAGGCCCTCCTGGTCCAATTTAAAGCGTTTCCCCACCCATTTGATCACCCTAATTAACAGAGGCATTCCTCCCCACCAACCGGCCAACAAGATCAACGGCCCCACTGGCCAAAGCCACGCTACGGAAAAGGGCAGTGCCTCCTGCAATAACCCATCTGCAGTCCACATCAACCCTGGCCAGGCCAATAACAGGAAGGCCGCCCACTGGCAAGCACTCCCTAATATGCTAGAGGTGATCACGCCCGGCCATTCAGGACGATCAGCTACCAGCAATCGACCACCAATCTCCCCCACCCGGTTTGGCGTAGCGGCACTCAGCGAAACACCCGCCAGGGTGGCTCGCCAGGTTCGTCCAAACGTCCATGGCAAGAAAACCCGCAGCAAAGCATACCATTTTCTGGCTTCCAACCACCAGTTCAGCGGCATAAGCACTACTGCCAGCAGTAAAAACCGCCACTGTCCTGGCCGGCGTAAGGCCCGGCCGAAAGCTGCCCAGTCCAGGTCCTTACTCAACCGATGAAACTGCCAGGCAAAAGCTCCCATTACAACAAGCGTCAGCAAGCGCATGCCCCACTTCCGGACATTGGGATTGAAGGGTTTATTATTGGTTTCGGTCAAATTATTTGTTGGCTAAAGGCAAAAACACTGTACTTTGTGGTAATATTTGATTACACGTACTACGCGTACGCAATCATCGCTCAAAACTACAACATTGCCCCTACCACTAAAGAAGAAAAAGACCGACGCCGCTCCTTATCGCATCTTAGGGATTGATCCGGGAACGGTTGCCCTGGGCTTTGCCGTGGTGGAGGTCTACCCCAAATCCCGGCGAATCGTCGAGATAGGCGTCCTTAAACTCGCCAAACTATCTGACCACGCCGACCGCCTCGCCACCATCCATCGCAGGCTTACCCAAGTGATCGGCACCCATAAGCCAGCCATTATGGCCATCGAGGCGCCCTTCTTCGGCAAGAACCCCCAATCAATGCTAAAACTAGGCCGGGCGCAGGGCGTTTGCATGGCTGCAGCTATGGGCCAGGCCGTACCGGTGACGGAGTACGCACCCCGCAAAATCAAGCAATCCATCACCGGTAACGGCAATGCCAGCAAAGAACAGGTAGCGGCAATGCTGGCCAATGAGTTTGATCTCGACACCTCTCGCTATCTTGAAGACGCAACCGATGCGCTGGGAGTAGCCATGTGTCATTTTTATCAGACCCGTGGTGTCTTGGGTGGTGCAAAGAAATTTTCTGGCTGGGAAGGATTCATTAAGGCAAATGAGAAACGGGTAAAGAAATAGGTTGCAGGGCCAAAACATCGTATCATTGTTTTAAATATCTCTCGACAACCAAGGCGACGACTCTAGCGTTTGCCCTACGTAACCAGTACTTCTCCATGGCCGACAATACCATACACGTAGTAAACAAACCCAAGAAATTTCGCTTCGAGGTCGTCAGTGGCGCGCTCATTTCTAAGTTAGAATATCGACTGGGGCGTTATAAAATCGCCCTGGTCCACACCGAAGTTCCGGAAGAATTACAGGGACAAGGAATTGGTAGTGCACTCATTCGTACTGCCCTGCAGCACGCTCGCGACAATGAGCTAAGCGTCCTACCTTACTGTCCCTTCGTAGCCGCTTACCTAGCGCGTCATCCGGAATGGAGTGACATCGTGAGTGACGTGTAATGTTGATCGTTTTTCTGGCTGCTGCCAGCCTGCAATTATTTCTTTGGGGCTATTTTTTACGGGATGGCCTAAAGAAGGATTCTCTCTTTGCCCTGGAAGACCAACCACCACAGCCCGTAAGCGTAATTGTCTGCTTTCGCAATGAGGAAACCAACCTTGAAGCCTGCTTGCGAAGTATTCTTAAGCAGGAATTCGCCGGAGCATTTGAAGTGCTGGCCGTCGATGATAATTCTACCGACGGTTCTGCCACCATCGTAAAGCAACTGGCTATCCAAGATGCCCGCCTAAGACTACTCGCTGTTGGCCCCACTCGCCCCGGCAAAAAAGATGCCCTCACCTTTGGTATTCACAACGCCCGGCACGAACATGTCCTCCTTACCGATGCAGACTGTACTGCCGCCACCAACCAATGGCTTCATTTGATGACCGAACCACTCCGGCAAGGAGCAGAAGTAGCCCTTGGCATTGGTTTTTATTCAACGAATGGGCAAAACAAGCTTTCCTTATGGCAAAGCTTCGAAGCGAAGTACGTGCTGCTGAAGTACATGGGCTTCGCCAGCAGAGGACTTCCCTACATGGGCGTTGGTCGCAACCTGGCCTACACCAAAACCTTCTTCAATAATGCCGGTGGGCTGGAAGCCCACGCTGACCTGCCCGGAGGTGACGACGACCTCTTGATCGGTGGTACCGCGTCGCCACAAGCAACCGCACGTGTCGTTCATCCCAACAGTATTACCACATCTGCCCCAGCAACTACCTGGAATGAATTCTTCCGACAGCGCATGCGGCATCAGTCGGTCGGTTTTCGCTACCAGCCCATTCATCAGCTGTTTTTGGGATTAATCGCCCTAAGCCATGGCTTGTTCTTCTTCCTCGGTTTTTGTCTGTTGTTCACACCGTGGTGGTGGCTCGCGCTGGGCAGTTACGGGCTACGTTTCCTACTGGTTCACCCTGCATTCAGACAAGCTTATCCAGTAGGCGCGGCCGCAGGTGCAAGGGAAGGTTTTGAGGAGCAAGCCCTTCCAGTTGGCCGGCATATGGTCTTCGACGCCATGCTCGCGCCCTTTTACCTGTTTCTGGCCGTGGCGGGGCTGGTGCCGGCTAAAAGGTGGTAAGCATTGGGCAAAGAGCCTCTAATATTCCGCCTGAAAATAGTCTAGTGCTTAGTCAGGTCAATTATGACACACTAGGTGCTGGTGGATTTTAGTGGCTGGCAAGGCGCTCAAACCGGAGCTTAGCCGTAGCTAAGTGAGGATTTGAGCAACG
>JBGCFZ010000251.1:0-2889 GCA_045110355.1 Lewinella sp.
CGAACGGAGTGAGCTGCCTCATGCGGCAGCCAAATCGCTTATCGCATCTCTGTGAGAAATAAGCTACGTAGCAGCCAACGAACGAAGTGAGCTGTCTCATGCGGCAGCCAAATCGCTTATCGCATCTCCCTTATCGCTTACCCCTTATCATCTTATCATGCAGCTAGGATATGTCACCGCCATCCTCCCAGAACTAAGTCTCGAAGAAAACCTGGCCTTCGCCGCCCAGACCGGTTATGATTGCCTGGAAGTCATGTGCTGGCCACCGGGGAAGGCCGAGCGGCGGTACGCGGGCATCACACACATCGACATCAATAAATTGGAGGACGGAGAAGTAGACCGGATAAAGGCCCTCCAGAAGCAATACGGAGTTAGCATCAGCGCGCTTGGCTATTACCCCAATCCGCTAACGGCGGATGAAACAGCAGCCAAAATTTATGTGGATCACCTCAAGGTCCTGATTGATGCTTCGGTAGTCTTGGGCATCAATTGTGTAACCACCTTCGTCGGTAGAGACAAGGACCAAACCATCGAAGCCCAGTGGCCCCGGTTTCTGGCCACCTGGCGACCGATCGTTGCCTACGCCGAAGAGCGGGGTGTGCGGATTGGCATTGAGAATTGCCCGATGCGGTTTACCAAAGACGAATGGCCGGGTGGGACCAACCTGGCCATTAGTCCGGCCGTATGGGAACGGATGTGGGCCGACATCCCCAACGCCAATTGGGGACTCAATTATGACCCCAGTCATTTCATCCTCCAGCACATGGACTACACCCTACCCTTCCGCAGTTACCCAAAACGAATGATTCACATCCATGCCAAGGATGCCCGGATTGATGTGGACAAAAGAAACCATCACGGCATCTTCAGTCATCCTAACTTATGGCATACACCGAAGATTCCGGGACTGGGAGATGTGGATTGGGGCCGCTTCATCGGTTACCTGCGGGAGACGGGATACAACGGGGCCGTTTGTGTGGAAGTAGAAGACCGGACTTTTGAAGGAGCGCTGGAATTGCGCAAGGCTGCTCTGGTGCAGAGTTACCTGCATTTGCGGCAGTTTATTAACTAAAGCCTATTGACAATAGGAAGAGTTGTTTTGTTGTTCATCAGCACTCAGCAGACGTTCATCAGCAAAATTTCGTAAGACCAGACCGATTACCGTCTTTTGTTGCACAACATTTCGCATCAGGTGACACTGACTGAAAACATCTCCGACCACCATGATACAACCATTGCATAAAATTGGTAGCCGCCTGGAAGCCATCTTTCTCAAGGGACATACCTGGATTTTCGTTGGCCTCATCATGTTCATTTCCCTGGTGATGATATCGGAGCGGGAGGAGATCGTAGGTCTTGGGAATTACCTGAGTATCGTACTGGGGATATCATTGATTTACGCGCCCACCCTCTGGTTTGTCTCCCTCCGTCCTCAGTTGAAAGAACGAATGGGACGTTGGTCTTACCGGTTGCTTTGGGGCTTCCTCTTTTGCGTCTACCCCATCCTGCTTATTCCTACTGGAATCACCTTAAATGACCTCGCCTTTTTTGGCCCTATCTACCCAAACCACTACGGGGAAAATACCGAAGGACTTTCCATCATCGGCGGTATATTTTTCGCTGCGGCCACGGCACTATTCGTCATTTTTAATAATAAATGGATTCCTGATTTACGTAAATTTTTCGGGCCGGCCAGCGCACCTAAGATCATTGGCCTGTTCGCTCTTTTAGCAGCGTCTATTACTGTTGGCAGTCAGCATGGTTTTGAAGATGCCATTAGTAAAACCAACGACCTGGGTACAGTATTCGTTTTCTTCACTTCGGTCTGGCAGACCTTAATGATATACCTCCCCTACCTGGCCTTATTCTATTTCCATCATCATTTTCTGTACCGAAAGCTTCTGGCTGCCCGCGGCATAGGCTACTACTTATTGGGTGTTGGGGCAACAATCCTGGCCTTTGCGCCAATCCACGCAGCCTATGCGCTGATCTTCCCCATAACCACAGGTTGGGAGATACACCCCGCTGGGTTTCATGGCGGCATCATGAATGTCGAAAATCATGCCGTAGCCGCTGGCTTTATGCTCCTGTCTCAGCCGGTCATCCTGTTCCTCGAGTGGGTTCGTAAAACCCGTACGATCACTTTATTGGAGAAAGAGAAAACAGCTACGGAGTTGGATTTGCTGAAACAGCAGGTTAACCCCCATTTTTTCTTCAACACCCTCAACAATCTGTACGCCCTAAGCTTACGCCAGGCACCAGAGACACCGGAAACCGTCCTCCAGCTTTCCGAATTGATGCGGTACGTTATTTATAAAGCCAAAGATGAAAGGGTTCAGTTGCAGGAAGAGGTAAAATACCTACAGGATTACCTCGACCTGCAGCGCATCCGGCTCTATCAGGAGGCAGACATTGATCTGGTCGTCAACCTTAGTAACCCCGAATTAGCCATTCCTCCTTTACTCTTCATTATCCTCGTGGAAAATGCCTTCAAACACGGCATTGAACCGGCAGTAGGAGACTGTTTTTTACAAATGGAACTTACGGAACTTCATGGTCACGTAAGCTTTGTTTGCCACAACTCGCTGGACCCCAAAATGAAGAAAAAAATTCGTCCCGGCGGTGTCGGTTTGCAAAACCTCCAAAGGAGATTAGAGTTGCTTTATCCCGATCGTTTTGAAATAATCGTTGATAAGGGTACCGAGGATTATCGGGTAATGCTTAATTTGTGGGAGACCACCCCAATGCCCGAATCTGCGCTGGCGTTGGAGGAACTCGTCCCTGAGTTCAATGAAAGTATCCTCTAATCAACCCTCTTTTGTCCGTTTCTACCGCTACTATTTCTGCCCTGGTTATCGACGATGAGCCGCTGGCTCATCAGATCATCGA